>DASWWC010000291.1:0-16054 GCA_036401055.1 Roseateles sp. | reverse complement strand
GTTGCTGCTGGCGCTGGAGCGGCTGGCCGCACGCGACCAGCCGCTGCAGCGCGCCCCACGTCCGCCGCGCGATGCAGCGCTGACGTGGCAGATCGCGTTCGGCATCTCGGCGCTGCTGAACTTCCTGCTCATGGCCTGGCTCTTGTTCCTGCCGAAATAGGCTCACCCCCTACCGGCTGCACCGGCCTTGCAGGCCGCGCCGAGCCAGAGGCTCGGCCCTTCGGCAGGCACAAACGGCGTGCCGTTTGTGTCCGGCCTCAGCCCCTTCGAGGGGGCGCCGCTGGTGGCCCGGCAAAGCCGGTTCCACGGCGGCCGCTGGATGGGCCGCGACAGACACTATGTGCGCGGCGTCACCGGCTCGGACAGCGTCTTCCCAATTCAGCCGCGCTGGTAGTGCACCGGCTCGGCGTCGGCGCCGACCGGCACGCGGCGCGCGCGGCCACCCTTTTCGGCCCAGGTGCGTGTCCAGCGGATCTGCATGACGCGCATGACGCCCAGCATCACCATCGCCAGCACGGCGAACACGACGAAGCCCCAGAGGTAGGTGCCGAGATATTGCTTGGACAGCCCCATCAGGTTGGGCACCAGGCCGCCACCGAGCGCGCCGACCTCGCCGATCATCGAGCCCGCCACGGCCGTGGCCGCCGGCCAGCGCAGCGGCACCAGCTGGAACAGCGCGCCGTTGCCTGCGCCCAGGGCCGCGAAGCAGACGATGAGCATCAGCGTCGTCAGCACCAAGGATTCACCGGCCAGACCCACGCCCACCAGCGCGACGGTCACGACGACCAGCACGATCGTCAGCATGTTGACGCCGCCCCAGCGATCCGACAGCCAGCCGCCCACGATGCGCACCGCGGCGCCCATGAAGGCCGCCAGCATCGTCAGCTGGCCGGCCTGCACCTTGGAGACGCTGAACTGGTCGTGGTAGTAGGTGGGCAGGAAGGTGATGAGGCCGATGAAGCCGCCGAAGGTCACGCCGTAGATCAGGCTGAAGGCCCAGCCGTCCTTCTCGAACAGGCAGGCGGCGTGCTCGCGCAGCGAGGCATGGCTGTCGACGTCGGGCGGCTCCTTGGCGAACAGCACGACCACGACGATGGGCAGCAGGATGGCGCCGGCGGCAAAGGCATAGACGGTCTGCCAGCCATAGGCCTCGGCCAGCGGCGGCGCGATCAGCACGCACACGGCGGTGCCGATGTTGCCCGCGCCCACCAGGCCCATGGCCAGGCCCTTGTACTGCGGCGGATACCAGCCCGAGCCCAGGCTCAGCGCGACGCCGAAGCTCGCCCCTGCGATGCCCAGCAGCACGCCCATGGCCAGCAGGTCGTCATAGCTCTTCACCATGAAGTAGCCGTAGAGCATGGCGACGGCGATCAGCGTCATCTCCACCAGCGTGGCGTTCTTGCGGCCGATGTACTGCGACAGGATGCCCAGCGGAAAGCGCATCAGTGCGCCGGCCATGATGGGCACCGACAGCATCAGCCCCTTCTGGGCCGGCGTCAGGTTGTAGGCCTCGCTGATGAAGGGCGCCAGCGCGCCGTTCAGCACCCAGATGCAGCAGGAAAACGCGAAGTACAGAAAGGCGGCGAACAGCGTGGGGCTGTGGCCGGCGTTCTTGAAGGATTGCAGGGAGGACATCTTGGGGCTGGGTCGGGCAACTCCGACGCCCAAGCCCCGCGGACGTGCGCCTGGGCGGCTGGGTCGTCGCGGCGGGAAGGCGGCTCGCACCATTGCGAGCCCACGCCTCACCAAATGCAAGCCTCATGCCCAGGTTTCGCCGAAACGGCGGATCGATTTGCGCCCTATCTTGGGGCGCCAGCCTCGGTGTGCCGCGCCGCGGTGCCGTGACTGCACCGCCTTGGAGCGTTCAGGCGCGCTGGTAGCTGACGGGATCCTGTGCATCCGCAGCGGGCACGGCGCGAGTGCGGCCACCCTTGTGGCTACGGCCGCCCGCTTTGCGGGCTTAACTTGGCCGAGGCCAAGTTAGCCTTCGCTGAAAAGGACGCATCGCCTTTGGCTCTGCCTCCTTTTTCGGCCCAGGTGCGCGTCCAGCGGATCTGCACCACGCGCAGCATGGCCAGCATCACCAGCGCGAGCACGGCGAACGCGACGAAGCCCCAGAAATAGCTGCCGGTGAGCTGCTTGCTCTGGCCCATGGCATTGGGCAGGAAGCCGCCACCCAGGGCGCCGATCTCGCCGATCATCGAGCCGGCCACGGCCGTCGTCACCGGCCAGCGCAGCGGCACCAGCTGGAACAGCGCGCCGTTGCCGGCGCCGAAGGCGGCGAAGCACAGCATGAACAGCAGCGTGGTCAGCACCAGCGAGCCGCCCGCCATGCCGCAGGCCAGCAGCGACACGGCCACCATCACCAGCACCCAGGTCAGCGTGTTGACGCCGCCGATGCGGTCCGACAGCGCACCGCCGGCGATGCGCACGGCCGAGCCCATCAGCGTGGCCAGCATGGTCAGCTGGCCGGCCTCGATCTTGGTGACCTTGAACTGGTCGTAGAAATAGGTGGGCAGGAAGCTCGCCAGGCCGATGAAGCCGCCGAAGCTGACGATGTAGATCAGGCTGAAGGCCCAGCCGTCCTTCTCGAACAAGCAGCTGATGTGCTCGCGGAAACTCTGGTGCTCGCGGTCCGGCGGCTCCTTGGCGGCGAACCACATGACGAGCATGGGCAGCAGCATGGTGGCGGCGGCCAGGCCGTAGACGGTCTGCCAGCCGAACTGCGTGGCCAGTGGCGGCGCGAACAGCACGGCCAGCACGGTGCCCGAGTTGCCGGCACCGGCAATGCCCATTGCCAGGCCCTTGTACTTGGGCGGGTACCAGCCCGAACCCAGGCTCAGCGCGACGCCGAAGCTCGCGCCGGCAATGCCCAGCAGCACGCCCATGGCGAGCACGGAGTCGTAGCTGTCGACGAACAGGAAGCCGAAGCCCAGCGCCGCGACGATCAGCCCCATCTCCACCATCGCCGCGTTCTTGCGGCCGATGTACTGGGCCAGCACGCCCAGCGGGAAGCGCATCAGCGCGCCGGCCAGGATGGGCACCGAGATCATGAAGCCCTTCTGTGCCGGCGTCAGCGCGAAGGTCTCGCTGATGAAGGGCGCCATCGCGCCGTTCAGCACCCAGATCGCGAAGCAGAAGTCGAAGTACAGGAAGGCGGCCAGCAAGGTGGGCCAGTGGCCGGCCTTTTTGAAGTTTTGGAAAGCGGACATCGGAGGCTCCAGGCGCAACGGCCGAAGCCACCCACGACGCGTGCCAGGGCGGCATCGATACGTCGCTGCGGGAAAGCCGCCCGCACCATTGCAGGCAGCATCCCGTTCATCGCAAACGCCGTGCCCGCCCGGCTGTCCGCAAGCTGGCCCGGTTCTTGCGCCGTTTTGGGGCGTGAGATCCGAAGCCATGTCCGACACCACCTCAAGCCCTTCGTTTTCATTGCTGATCTGCAGCCCCGAGGCCCCCCCTCAGGCCGCCGATCTGGTCGCCCGCGGCTTGACGCTGCGCACCGTTTCCGAGCTGGCGCCGCCCGAAGATGGGCCGGCCCTCGGTCTGCTGTGGTGCCCCGACCGCACCTCGCTGGCCCGGCTGATGCACTCCGATCGGGCCTTCGGCCTGCCCGTGGTGCTGCTGTCACCGCCGCCCACGCCCGAGCAGCGCCAGGCCGCGCTGGCTCGCGGCGCGCTGCTGTGGCTGCCCGCCGACGTGCCGGCCGACCATCTTGCCGAGAGCTTGCAGTGGGCGGGCGAGCTGTCCCGCCAGCTTCAGGCCCGCGACAGCGCGGCGCAGGCCAAGCTGGACGAGCGCAAGTGGACCGAGCGCGCCAAGGGCCTGTTGATGCAGGCCCGCGGCATCGACGAGGCCGCCGCGTTCGCGCTGCTTCGCAACACCGCCATGCAGACCCAGGCCAAGCTGCCCGAGGTGGCGCGCGGCATCGTTCATACGGCCGAGCTGTCCGAGGCGCTGGAGCGCGCCGGCGCGCAGCGCATGCTGAGCCAGCGCCTGGTCAAGCTGCAGGCGCTGCGCCAGTGGCCCAAGCTGGCGCCACCCGAGCGCCGCGAGGTGCAGGCCTTGCTGGATGCGTCCAGCGAGCGCGTCACCGCCAACCTGGCCCGGCTGTCCGAGCTGCTGCGCCACCAACTGGGCGAGGAGCTGGGCGCGGTGTCCACCGCCTGGGCACAGCTGGACGCGGCGCTGCGCACGCGCACGCCCGACCTGGCGCGCAGCGACCTTGCCGCCCAGCGGCTGCTGGAGGCCAGCGAGACGCTGGTGGCGCGGCTGTCCGAGCGCGCCGGCCAGCGCCCCGTGGGCCTGCTGGCCCAGGTCACGCGGCTGCGCCTGCTGAGCCAGAGCCTGGCCAAGCAAGGCCTGCTGGCCCAGGTCATGCCGGGTCACGACGTCAGCGGCCTGGCCGCCGGGCTGGACGAGTTCATCAAGGCCTACGACGAGGTCCGCGCCACGCCGCTGGCCGGCCCGACGCTGCAACCCGCCTTCGCGGCCGTGGACGAGGCCTGGCTGGTGCTGCTGCGCGGCCTGCGCGTGGAGCAGGGCGACGCGGTGCAGCGCATGCACCAGGGCAGCGAGCGGCTGCTGCAGGCCCTGGAGGAGCTGATCAAGGCATTGCAGGGGTCGCTGCAGCTGATCCTGGGCTGAGCTACATCTGCCGGAACAGATGCGCGCAGCTCTCGGCGACCAGCAGCGTCTCGGCGCCGTGCTTGAGCTTGATCTGCATGCGGCCGCGGAAGTCGCGGCTCACGCTCGCAATCGCGGTCACGTTGACCAGCGTGGAGCGGTGGATCTGCCAGAACTGCTGCGGGTCCAGCTCGTCGATCAGCTCCTTCAGCGGCTTGCGGATCAGCGCCTCGCCGTCCTTCAGCCCCAGCCGGGTGTACTTGTTGTCGCTCTGGAAGAACATCACCTCGTCCACCGTGATGAGGCGCAGCGTCTGGCCCACCGAAGCGTTGATCCAGCGCAGCGGTGCACGCCCGCCGGTCGGCGCGGCTGCCCGGCTGCCCAGCTGCTCCAGCACGTTGCCCAGCGCCGCGGGCGCCTGGCCCAGCCTCGCCTTCAGCCGCGTGATGGCCGTGAACAGCCGCGCGCCGGCCAGCGGTTTCAGCAGGTAGTCCACCGCGCCCTGGTCGAAGGCGGCGATGGCGTGCTGGTCGTAGGCGGTGACGAACACCACATGGGCCCGGCCATTGGCCTCGCGCGCCACGTCGATGCCCTTGGCGCCGGGCATCTCGATGTCCAGGAACAGGATGTCGGGCCGGTGCTGGTCCAGCAGGCGCAGCGCCTCCAGGCCGTCGGCGGCCTCGCCGACGATGCTCAGCTCGGGCCACAGCCGGCCCAGCTGTTCGACCAGCTCGCCACGCAGCGCGGCTTCATCCTCGGCAACAACGGCGGTGGGGGCGAACAGGCTCATGAGGGCAGATTCAACGTGAATTCGGTGAGCCCGTCGGCACTGTGGCAGACCAGTTTGGCGTCCAGCACGGCCAGGCGCTCGCGCAGCGACGCCAGCTCGGCATCGTCGCTGCACAGCCCGGCCTCGTCAAAGCCCAGCCGCAGCGGTGGCCCGGCCTTCAGCCAGCATCTCGTGGGATGGCCCAGCCGCAACGCGCGCTGCACCAGCGGCAGCAGCAGCATGGGCGGCAGGCAGGCGTTGGCGCGGGCGCCCAGGTCCACCTCGAACGTGGGCGGGCTGCCGTTCAGGTCGCGCAGCAGGTCCAGGTAGCTGGCGATCAGCTCGGCCTCGCCGGCCAGCGTGGCGCCGGTGTCGCGCAGGCGCGGCAGCGCCACGCGCAAGTGGCTGATCAGGCGCTCCAGCCGCGCGCTGGCGTCGGGGGCCTGGCGGCCATAGGCCTGCTCCACGGCGACCAGCGCGTCGAACAGCAGCTTGGGGTCCACCTGCGCCTGCATGGCGGCCAGCTGCGAGGCCAGCGCGTTGCGGCGCAGCTGGCTGTGCTCGCGCAGCAGGTCCTGCACGGCCTGGTCCTGGCGGCGGCGCAGCGCGCGGAACTCCAGCACGCCCACGATCATCAGCGCCGGCATGAACACCCACAGCATGTCGCCGACGATGGCCGTGGCGCGGAAGTTGGTGCACTTGTTGGGCTTGCCGTGAAAGGCCACGTAGAGGTCGCACATCGACGGCCAGGGCAGGGTGGCGATCAGCGGGTAGACGATGGCGATGGTCAGCACCGAGCCCAGCAGCGTGGCCGCCACCAGCCGGGCCCGGCGGGCCGGGTGAATGGGGCTGCTGCGCGCGGCCGGCAGCCAGCACAGCAGCAGCACCGCGACGCTGACCAGCGGCACGCTGAGGTGGCGGGCCAGCACCTGCGGCAGCTGGTCGCCGGGGTTGAACTCCAGCAGCGAGGTCAGGTCGATGGCGCCGAACAGCAGGCCGGCGACGGCGAAGACCAGCGCCTCCTGCCAGCGCAGCGAGGCCCAGGAGCGCAGCACGTGGCGGATCATCGTGCCGCTCCGCTTTTCGGGCCGAGCGCCGGGCCGCTCCCAAGCCGGCCCGTCAGGCGATGTGCAAGCGGCTCAATGCCGCGAGCATCGCCGTCCCCTCGGGGGACCGGCCGGGCCTGCCCGCGTGCAGCGGCGCAGGAGCGGACGAGGGGCGCACTCATGGCAATGCTTCCGCCGGCAGGCGCACGCGGGCGATGACGCCACGCGGCTGGGCGGCCTCCAGCTCCAGCGCGGCCGCATCGCCGAAGCGGGCCGCCAGCCGGGCGCGCGTGTTGGCCAGGCCCACGCCGGCGCCGCCACTGGCGCTGCCAAAGCCCTGGCCGTTGTCGGCCACCTCGATGTGCAGACCGCCCTGGGCGTCGGGCCGCGCACGGATCGTGATGTGCCCCCCCTCCGGCAGCGGCGACAGGCCGTGCTTGATGGCGTTCTCGACCAACGTGGGCAGCACCAGCGTGGGCAGGTGGGCCGACAGCAGTTCGGCCGGCGCGTCGATGTCGAAGGAGAGCCGCTCGCCCATGCGCATCTGCAGGATGGCCAGGTAGTGGCGCACCAGCTCCAGCTCGTCGGCCAGCGTGGACTCGTGCCGGCGCATGCCGGGCAGGGCCGCCCGCAGGTAGGCGATCAGCGCCACCAGCATGTGGCGGCCGCGCTCGGGCTGGGTCTCGTACAGCCGCTTCACGTTGGCCAGCGTGTTGAACAGGAAGTGCGGCTCGATCTGCGCGTTCAGCGCCGACAGCTGGGCCTCGGTCTGCTGCGCCTTCAGCGTCTCGCGCTCGCGGAACAGCTGCGTCAGCTGCTCGCGGCCGCTGCGCTGCGCGCGGCTGACGCGCAGCAGCGCATAGGCCATGCCGCCCAGCAGCATCCAGATGGCGACGGTGGACAGGAACCAGCTGGGCTTGAGCTTGTTGCCAGGGTCTTCCGTCAAGGTGATCGCCCAGCGCAGGTAGGCGCCGATCGCCGCCCCGGCGCCGATGGCCAGGGCCTGCACCGTCAGCGCGGCGGGCAGTTTCCAGCGCCGGCCGGCCAGCAGCGCCTCGGCCAGCGCCACCATCAGCAGCAGCGACACGCCGGTCAGCAGCGTCTGGCGGCTGAAGCGGACCAGCGAGAACAGGAAGTCGACCAGGTCACCGCGCTCCTCGCCGTACCAGGTCAGCGAGCGCGACACCGCGTACAGCAGGCAGAAGTAGTAGACCCCCGCCAGCATGCGCAGATTGCAGATGCGGCGAAAGGCTTGCAGCGGGGTCAGGTCCTCCATCGGCGCCATTCTGGGCCGTGGCTCAGGACGCGGGCCGGCATGCGACGAAACGGGCTCGGAGCGGCGCGAATTCCGTCTGATCGGGGCGATCAGGCGCCGGCGGCGGCGATCAGGGCCTTGAGTTCGCGCTCCGACGCTGCCGTGTCGCCCAGGTTGACCTCGATGAGGCGGCGCAGGTGGGTGATGGACTCCAGGTCGATGCTGCGGCACAGCACGCCGGCGTGGCCGCCGTGCACGTGGGCCAGCTCGCCGGCCATGGCGATGTGCAGGCCCTCGGCCGGGTCGCCCAGCGGCAGCTTGACGAGGCAGGGCATGCCCACCTGCGGCGCGGCGCCGGCCGGCAGCTGCAGCAGCACGCCCTTCAGCGAGATGTCGATGACCTGGCAGGGCAGCAGGGCCTGCGTGGTGATCAGCTCGGCGCCGGCGGCAAAGGCGACGCGGGCGAATTGGCGGCGTTCGGTGCTGATGATGGTCTCCCGCGGGGGGCTCTGGCCGGGGCTGCAGATGCTAGACGAAGGTGTCCAGCGCGTCGGCACTGCCGAACACGGTGCTGTTGTCCACGGCCTGCTGCAGCCGCTCGGGCGCCAGTGCGGCCAGGCCCATGGCTTCCAGCATGAACCAGGCGGCACGCAGGAAGGCCACGGTTTCCTCGCGCGCGGCGTCGGTCTGCGTGGGGTGCTCGTCCCAGTCGCGTTCGGGCTGCTCCCGTGGCGCGACGACCGCCGGCCGGTGGGCGCGCGCCACGCGGGCCAGCAGTTCGCGCGTGTCCACAGTGGCGCTGGGCGCGTCGATCAGCCGCACCAGGTCGCCCAGCTGCTGCTCGGCCGCGGCCGCCAGCAGGCGCGCGGCCTGGTCGGCGCCGCCGGCCAGGTAGAGCCCGGCGGCGAGGTCGACGTATTCGAGGGCAGCGGACAGGCGCTGCAGGTCGGGGTTGGACGACATGGTCCGGCGAGTCTAGGTTGTGTACAGGGGCAAAAGGCGGCGAAAGTTCACGTTGCCTTGTTTATGCTGGGCCGCTTCGGGAATGTCACCAGGAGACGCCATGATCGACCGCCGCCAGCACCTGCAACAGCTCGCCGCCCTGGCGGCCGCCTCGGCATTGCCTGCCGCCGCGGCCGACGACGATGCCACCTACGACGAGGACTCGGTGCTGAAGGCCGCCACCGAGTTCTTCGGCCAGACCACCGAGGGCCTGGCCAAGGTCATCGAGAAGGCCTTTAAGGAGCAGGGCCGGCCCAATGCCTACATCAAGGGCCAGGAGGCCGGCGCCGCCATCACCGTGGGCCTGCGCTACGGCGAGGGCGAGCTGCGGATGAAGGGTGGCGGCGCGTCCAAGGTGTTCTGGGCCGGGCCGTCCATCGGCTTTGACCTGGGCGCCAACGCGTCCAAGGTGTTCACGCTGGTCTACAAGCTGCCCCGTGCCAGCGCCATCTACCAGCGCTTCCCCGGCGTGGACGGCAGCCTGTACTACATCGGCGGCGCCGGCATCAACTACCAGCGCCTGAACGGCATCACGCTGGCGCCCATCCGCCTGGGAGTGGGCCTTCGCGCGGGGGCCAGCGTGGGCTACATCCACTACCGCCGCGAGAAGAGCATCAATCCGTTTTGACCACTGGCTTGTGCCGCTGGCGAGGCGTAGACTGTATTTTCGTACAGCATTTGAGGTGACCGTGAGCTCCACCATCGACCTGCCCATGCAGGACATCTCCAGCGAAGTCCTGATCGAGAAGTACGCCAAGGGCGGCGAGCTGCACGCCGACGAACTGCGCGAGCGCGTGGCCCATGCGCTGGCCGCCGCCGAGAAGCCGGCCGAGCGCGCCCGGTGGACGGCCGCCTTCCTCGAAGCCCAGCAGCGCGGCTTCGTGCCGGCCGGGCGCATCATGTCGGCCGCCGGCACCGAGCTGTCGGCGACGCTCATCAACTGCTTCGTGCAGCCGGTGGGCGACTCCATCGCCACGGCCGAGGACGGCGTGCCGGGCATCTACACCGCGCTGACCGAGGCCGCCGAGACCATGCGCCGCGGCGGCGGTGTGGGCTACGACTTCAGCCGCATCCGCCCGCTGGGTGCCTGGGTGGGCTCCACGCGCAGCCATGCGTCCGGCCCCATCAGCTACATGCGCGTGTTCGACCGCAGCTGCGAGACGGTGGAAAGCGCCGGCAGCCGCCGCGGCGCGCAGATGGGCGTGCTGCGCTGCGACCATCCGGACATCGAGGCCTTCATCCACGCCAAGGACGAGGGCGACCTGCGCAACTTCAACATCTCCATCGGCGTGACCGACGCCTTCATGGAGGCCGTGCAGGCCGACGGCATGGTGGAGTTGGCGCACAAGGCCCTGCCCAGCGCCGAGCAGATCGCGGCCGGCGCCTATCAGCGCGGCGACGGCCAGTGGGTCTACCGCAAGGTGCGCGCCCGCGAGCTGTGGGACCAGGTCATGCGCTCCACCTACGACCACGCCGAGCCGGGCGTGCTGTTCCTGGACCGCATCAATGCCGACAACAACTTGCATTACTGCGAGACGATTGCGGCGACCAACCCGTGCGTGACGGCTGACACCTGGACGATGACCAGCGAAGGCCCACGCCAGGTGGGCGAGTTGATCGGCCAGCCATTCCAGGCCATCGTCGACGGCAAGGCCTATGCCACCGAGTCGTCAGGCTTCTTCGCCACGGGCGTGAAGCCGGTGCTGAAGCTCAGCACCCGAGAGGGTCATGCGCTGCGGCTGACCGGCGACCACCCGGTCCGTCGCGTCACGCGCAAGACGCGCTATCTCGTCGAAGCCGAATGGGTGCCGGCCGCCGACGTGAAGCCCGGCGACGAGCTGATGCTGCACGACCACCGTGCGCTGCAAGGCTGGGAAGGCCCGCGCAGCGAGGCCGAGGGCTATCTGCTGGGGCTGCTGATCGGCGATGGCACGCTCAAGGCCGACAAGGCCGTGCTGTCCGTCTGGGCGCCCGAGCTGAAGGCCGTGGGCAGCGATGTGAGCTACCGGCCCGCCAGCGTGGACGGCGTCATGCGTGCCGCCGAGACGGCGATGCGGGCGGCTGTCGTCTCCCGTGCCGACTTCCAGGGCTGGCAGCGGCCCATCGCGGGCCGGGGTGAGTTCCGCCTTGCCTCCACCGGCCTGCGCGACCTGGCCGGTGCGCTGGGGGCAAAGCCTGGCAGCAAGGGCATCACGCCGGCGATGGAGGCCACGTCCTCCGACTTCCACCGCGGCCTGCTGCGCGGTCTGTTCGATGCCGATGGTTCCGTGCAGGGCACGCAGGACAAGGGCGTCAGCGTGCGGCTGACCCAGGCGGATCTCTCTCAACTTCAGGCGGCGCAGCGCATGCTGGCGCGCCTGGGCATCGCCGCAGCGATCTACCGCGAACGCCAGCCCGCCGGTCCGCAGCGGCTGCCCGATGGCCGTGGCGGCGAGCGTGACTACGAGCGTCGCGCCGTGCACGAACTGGTCATCAGCGGCGACAACCTGCGCCGCTATGCCGAGCTGATCGGTTTCGAGGACAGCGCCAAGCAGGCGCGCCTGGACGAGCTGCTCGGCAGCTACCGGCGCGAGCTGAATCGCGAGCGCTTCACCGCCACCGTCGAGGCCATCGAACCCGACGGCGTCGAGGCGGTCTACGACGTCACCGTCGAGCACGTTCATGCTTTTGACGCCAACGGCCTGTACGTCCACAACTGCGCCGAGCAGCCATTGCCGCCCTACGGCTGCTGCTGCCTGGGCTCCATCGACCTGACGCGCTTCGTGCGCGACCCGTTCAGCGCAAAGCCCGTGTTCGACGAGGCGGGTTTTGCCGACGTCGTGGCGGTCGCCACGCGCATGCTGGACAACGTGCTGGACGTGACCCCGTGGCCGCTGCCCGCGCAGCAGCAGGAGGCCGCCAACAAGCGCCGCGTGGGCCTGGGCTTCACGGGGCTGGGCGACGCACTGGTCATGCTGAACCTGCGCTACGACACGCAGGCCGCGCGCGACATGGCCGGCCGCATCAGCGAGCTGATGCGCGATGCGGCCTATGCGGCCAGCAGCGACCTGGCCGCCGAGCGCGGCAGCTTCCCGCTGTTCAACGCCGACCTGTATCTGTCCGGCGGCAGCTTCGCGTCGCGCCTGCCGCAAGCCTTGAAGGACAAGATCCGCAACCAGGGCCTGCGCAACTCGCACCTGCTGTCCATCGCGCCCACCGGCACCATCAGCCTGGCCTTCGCCGACAACGCGTCCAACGGCATCGAGCCGGCCTTTTCCTGGACCTACACGCGCAAGAAGCGCCTGCCGCAGACCGAGGGCGGTGGCTTCAAGGAGTACCAGGTCGAGGACCATGCCTGGCGCCTGTACCGCCACCTGTTTGGCGCCGATGCGCCGCTCAGCGAGGCCTTCGTCACCGCGCTGGAGCTGAGCGCGGCCGACCATGCGGCCATGGTCGCGGCCGTCGCGCCCTTCATCGACACGTCCATCAGCAAGACGGTCAACGTGCCGGCCGACTACCCGTATGAGGACTTCCAGGACCTCTACGTGCAGGCCTGGCAGTCCAAGCTGAAGGGCCTGGCCACCTACCGGCCCAACAGCGTGCTGGGCTCGGTGTTGTCGGTCACGCCCGAGGTCAAGCAGCCCGAGCCCTTGCGTGCCGAAGTCGACGGCACCAACCAGCGGCTGCGCGTGGAGCGCCTGCCCAACACCGTTGTCGCCTCGCTGCGCTGGCCCAGCCGGCCCGACATGCCCGGCGGCAACCCGGCCTGGAGCTACCTGATCCAGCATCCGCACGGCGACTTCGCGCTGTTCATCGGCGAACTGCCGCTGGACGGCCCCGACGGCGGCCTGTTCGGCCGCAACCTGCCGTTCGAAGTGTGGGTCAACGGCGCCGAGCAGCCGCGCGGCCTGGCCGCGCTGGCCAAGACGCTGTCCACCGACCTGCGCACCAACGACGCTGCCTGGCTGCGCCTGAAGCTCGACGCGCTGGCCACCGTGGCCGAGGAGCGCGCCTTCGAGATGTCCATGCCGCCCAGCGGCGAGAAGCGCCTGTTCCCCGGCGTCGTCGCCGCGACGGCCGCCGTCATCCGCTGGCGCTGCGAGCAGCTCGGCGCGCTGCAGGAGGGCGGGGCCACGCCGGTGGTGGACGCGATGTTCAGCCGCAACGAGCCGCGCACCGGCACGTCCGGCACGCTGGCCTGGGCCGTCGACGTGGACAACCCGGCCACCAACGAGCAGTTCACGCTGACGCTGAAGGAGGTGGTGCTGCCCACCCCGGACGGCGGCTCGGTCACACGCCCCTGCGCGATGGGCTTCTCGGGCAACTACCCCAAAGCGCTGGACGGCCTGGCGCGGCTGCTGAGCCTGGACATGCGCGTGATGGACCCGGGCTGGATCGCGATGAAGCTGCGCAAGCTGCTCAACGTGGGCGAGCCGCTGGGCCACTTCATGGCGCCGGTGCCGACCTTGAATGGCGAGCGGCGCCAGCAGGTGTGGCCGTCCACCGTGGCCTATGTCGCGCGGCTGGTCATCCACCGCTACGCGATGCTGGGCATCCTCGACGAGGCCGGCCAGCCGCTGGTCGACATGGGCCTGCTGCAGACGCCGGCGCCCAAGCTCGCGGCGGCCTCCGGCACGCTGCAGGTGCAGGCCGGCAAGCCCTGCCCGGAGTGCGGCAACGCGACCATGATCCACAAGGACGGCTGCGACTTCTGCACGGCCTGCGGCTACGTCGGGCAGTGCGGCTGACATGTCGGCGCGATTCGCTCTCGTCCGCGCCTACCTCGCGGCCTATGCCGCCCGCGACCTCGCGGCCGTCGAGCCGTTGCTGGCCGAAGCCGTCACGCTGCGCGACTGGAAGCTCCGCGTCGTCGGCAAGGCAGCGGCGCTGGCCGAGACGCGCAAGAACTTCGAGGCCGTGCAGCGGCTGCACATCGACATACTGACCCTGTGCGAACACCCGGGCGGCGTGGCGGCCGAGCTGCGCATCGTCATCGACGGGCGGGACGAGATCCATGTCGTCGATGTGTTCGACATCGATGCCGACCATCGGATCAGCGCCATCCGCGCGTACATCGGCCGCGGCGACGCCGACCCGGGCGGCTGACGCGCTCAGCGCGGCGTGGCGCTGTCCTCGCCGCCCCCGGGCGTGAACGCCACGCCGTGCGCCGCCAGATAGTCGCGGATCAGCCGCCTCACCACTTGCGAGGGCGTCACGTCCTGCTGCGCGCACAAAGTCTCGAAGGCCTTCTTCTTGTCCGGGTCGATGAGGACGGTCAGGCGGGCGGTTTTCTGTTCCATGCCGGCTCCTATGCTCATTGAATGATAATGTTATGTGAATGGGAATCGCATTGGATGGTCTTGCGAGCCCCGGTTTCCTTCACCGTCTCGCCGGCGCACTGACCCTCGGGCACTTCGGCGCTGCCGCCGCGATTCCCCTCGCACTGCTGCGGGTGCCGATGGCGTCGCCACCGTCGATTGCCGACCTGCCGCGCTGAACCGACGCTCTCACCCCGACGCCATGCCCGACACCGCAGACCACCGCCAGTTCGTCAAGCCCTTCGTCTACGAGACGCTGGATTCCAGGGCGCTGCATTTCTCGATCTGCGAGATCCAGAGCCGCATGCGGCTGCAAAACCCTGACGCGCTGGACCTCGCCTACACGCGCACCATGATGGCGTTCCTGCTGTTCGTGCCGAGGCCCGAGCAGTTGGCCATGATCGGCCTGGGCGGCGGCTCGCTGGCCAAGTTCTGCCACCGCCACCTGGGCGACACGCGCATCGAGGTCGTCGAGATCAACCCCCACGTCATCGCGCTGCGCGACCAGTTCCAGGTGCCGCCGGACGACGTGCGCCTGCAGATCCGCCGCGGCGACGGCGCCGACTTCGTGCGCCAGGGCCGCGACCGGCTGGATGTGCTGCTGGTGGATGGCTTCGACCACGAAGGCCAGCCGCCGGCGCTGTGCTCGCAGGCCTTCTACGACGACTGCCGCGAGATCCTGCGCGGTGACGGCATCCTGGTCGTCAACCTGCACACCGCACACCCCGAGTTCGCACGGCATGCGGCCCGGATAGAGCGTGCCTTCGACGGCGACGTGCTGCTCGTCGGCGACGACGAATGCAGCAACACCATCGCGTTCGCCGGCCGGGGCGTGGGGCGGGGCGGGCCCCGGCCCGGCGTGCTGCGCCGGCCAGGCACGCTGGACGGCCGCGCCTGGGGCGAGCTCATGCCTGCGTTCGCGCGGGTGGTGGGCGCCCTGCAGCGGCATCGCGCGGGCGAATGAGTGCCGCCCCCGTGACGGCCTGAACGAGCGGTACGCGCCTCGGCGTCAGCCCAGCCCCCAGCCGAAGGGGTCGGCCGGGTCGACGATGAGCGTGGCCTCCGCGCTGATGAAGGCGCGGCCGCGGATGGTGGGCACGATGCTCGCCGCATCGCCCGTTGCGGCCCGCTCGTACCAGGCCTCGAACACGCTGCCGATGACGCTCGCCTGGCGCCATACGCGGCCGGGCGGCAGCGCGCCCGCCGCGGCCAGGCAGGCCAGCTTGGCGCTGGTGCCGGTGCCGCAGGGCGAGCGGTCGTACTGGCGGCCGGGGCACAGCACGAAGCTGCGCGAGTCGGCGATGGCGCCGTCCGCGGGCGCGAACAGCTCGATGTGGTCGATGACGGCGCCGTCCGCGCCGCGATGGCCTTGCGCGTGCAGCGCCTCGCCCAGCATGGCGGCGTAGTCGGTCAGCGCAGCCACGCGCGTCGGGTCCACGGTCTGGCCGTGGTCGCTGCACAGGAAGAACCAGTTGCCGCCCCAGGCGATGTCGCCGCTGACGGTCTGGCCCGTCGGCAGCCGCACGGGCACCCCGGCGGCCAGCCGGTAGGACGGCACGTTGCGCACGCTGACCCGGCCGTCCTCGTGCAGCGTCGCCAGCACATCGCCCACCGGCGTCTCGATGACATGTTCGCCCGGCCGGATGCGGCCCAGGTGGGCCAGCGTCGCGATCAGGCCGATGCTGCCGTGGCCGCACATGCCGAGATACCCGGCGTTGTTGAAGAAGATCACGCCGGCCGTGTGGGCCGGATCGACCGGTTCGCACAGCAGCGCGCCCACCAGCACCTCGCTGCCGCGCGGCTCCAGCAGCGTGGCGCGGCGGAAGCGGTCGTGCTCCAGCGCCAGCAGCTCGCGGCGCTGGGCCATGGCGCCGCGGCCCAGTTCGGGGAAGCCCTGGATGACCACGCGCGTGGGCTCGCCGCCGGTGTGCGAGTCCACCACGTGGATGCGCTTCATCGCCGCTGCCGGGGGCTCAGAACGAGGTCCAGTCGTCGTCGGCCGCCGCTGCGGCAGCCGGGGCCGCCAGCGGCGCGGCCGGTGCGACCGGCGCCCTGCTCA
>DASWWC010000290.1:0-2711 GCA_036401055.1 Roseateles sp. | reverse complement strand
CGCGCGGGGGGCGTCCAGCTCGGCCAGTGCGTGCAGGGCCTGCGCGAGCCGGCGCGGGCTGCCCAGCAGCTCGGCCGAGATCTCGTCGGCCACCAGTTCGCGCTCGGCGCGCATGCGGGCCGACAGCCACCAGACGACCGGGTGGAAGAACAGCAAGGCCTCCACGGCGCTCTGCAGCAGGTTGGTGGCGTAGTCCCAGCGCCGCACATGGGCCAGTTCGTGGGCCAGCAGGGCCTCCAGCAGATCGACGGGCAGGCGGGTCAGCAGCGCCGCGGGCAGCAGCACGCAGGGTTTCAGCGTGCCCAGCGCGATGGGGCCGTCCAGCTCGGGCAGCAGGTGCAGCGCCACAGGGCGATGCAGGCCCAGCCGGCGGGCCAGGGCGTCCAGCCGCGCCTGCCATTCGGCGGGGGCAGGCAGCGAGCGGCGTCGTGCTCGCCCCACCCAGGCCAGGCCCAGGCCCAGCCGGGCCAGCATCAGCGCCGTGCCCAGCGCCCAGGCGGTGACGAGCGCCGGCATCTGCGCCAGCAGCGGCGGTAGCTCGCCGACGAATTCGGCGTCGGCCGGCGACAGGTCCAGGCATTGCGCCAGCGGCAGGCCCAGGCAGGCCAGCAGGCTGACCGCGCAGACGGCATAGCGCCAGCGCGCCGGCGCGCCGCGCAGCACGGCCAGCAGCAGCGCGGCGACCGCACCCACGACCGCGCCCTGCCAGACAAAGTTCACCAGGGCCAGGCCCCAGGTGGTCATCGCGATGTCCAGGCTCATGGCTGGTCTCCGTTCTTGGCCAGCAGCTGGCGGATCTCGGCGCGTTCCTTCGCGCTGACGTGGTTCTTCAGGGCGGCCAGCACCAGCGCCTTGCCGGAGCCGGCGAAGGCCTTGGCGATGAAGTCCTTGACGAGGGACTGCTGCAGCTTGTCCTGGGCCTGCACCGGGGCGTACAGCTGCGGGCGCTGGCTTTCATCGCGGCTCAGCAAGCCCTTGCCGTGCATGACCTGCAGCTGGCGCAGCACGGTGGCGTAGGTGGCGTCGGGCCGCTCGGCCAGCACGGCCTCGTGCACGGTCTTGGCATCGGCCGGCCCCAGGCGCCACAGAACCTGCAGCAGGTCCAGTTCGGCCGCCGTGGGCCGTGAGGTGGGGGAGGTCATGTGTTCAGAATAATCGTTCTAGAACTCAATGTCTAGAACAATTGTTCTGAATTTTCAGCGCGCGTCCAGCTCGCGGTGGCGCCGCAGCACGTGGCCGTGGTGGCTGAACTGGCGCGCCAGCATCTCGACCAGGTAGACCGAGCGGTGCTGGCCGCCCGTGCAGCCGATGGCCACGGTCAGGTAGCTGCGCTGGTCGGCCGCGAAGTTGGGCAGCCAGCGCGACAGGAAACCGGCGATCTGGCCCATCATCATCTCCACCTCGGGCTGGGCCGCCAGATAGGCGGCCACCGGCGCGTCGCGGCCGGTCAGCGGGCGCAGCTCGCGGTCGTAGTAGGGGTTGGGCAGCACGCGCACATCGAACACGAAGTCCGCGTCGCTGGGCACGCCGTGCTTGAACGCGAAGCTCTCGAACACCAGCGTCAGCCGGTTGCCGGCGTTGGGCCCCACCAGGTCGCCCAGCCAGGCGCGCAGCTGGGCCGGGCGCAGCTGGCTGGTGTCGATGACGGTGGACTCGGCCTTCAGCCCGCCCAGCAGCTCGCGTTCCAGCTTGATGGCGTCCAGCAGCAGGCGGTGGTTGTCGTCCGCGCCTTCGCCGGCCTCGCGGGCGCTGCGCAGCGGGTGGGGGCGGCGTGTCTCGGAAAAGCGCCGCATCAGCGCCTCGTTGTTGGCGTCCAGGAACACCGAGCGCACCGCCACGCCCTGGGCGCGCAGTTCCTTCACCAGCGGCAGCAGCAGCGGCAGCGAGCTGGCCGAGCGCACGTCCACCGCGATGGCCACGCGGCGCTCGCCGCGCTGCTGCTCCAGCTTCAGGAAGTCCAGCAGCAGCTCGGCCGGCAGGTTGTCCACGCAGAAGTAGCCGGCGTCCTCCAGTGCATGCATGGCGACCGACTTGCCGCCGCCGGACATGCCGGTCAGCAGCACCACGTCGCCCATCAGCTCGGTGTCGATGCTCATGACTTGGCCTTCTTCTTGGTGCCGGCCGTCGAGGCTGCCAGCATCTCCTCGGCATGCGCCAGGCTGGTGGACGACAGCCGCTCGCCGCCCAGCATGCGCGCGATCTCGGCCACGCGGGCCTCGCCGGCCACAGGGCTGACGGAGCTGACCGTGCTGCCGCCCTGCAGCGCCTTGGCGACGACCAGATGCCGGTCGGCGCAGGCGGCCACCTGCGGCAGGTGGGTGACGGCCAGCACCTGGCGCTGGCCATCCGAGGCGTGCCCCAGCTGCTTCATCAGCCGGCCCACCGTCTCGGCCACGGCGCCGCCTATGCCCACGTCGATCTCGTCGAAGATCAGCGTGCCGGGCGCGTTGCCCGTCGCGGCCTGGCTGGTCGTTACGGCGATGGCCAGCGCAATGCGCGACAGCTCGCCGCCCGAGGCCACCTTGGCCAGCGGCCGCGGCGTGCTGCCGGCATGGCCGGCAACGAGGAACTCGGCGGACTCGGCGCCCCAGCTCTGCGGGCCGTCGGTGGGCGGCAGCGCAATGTCGAAGCGGCCACCGGCCATGCCCAGCTGCTGCATCGCGGCGGTGACGGCCGCGGCCAGCTCGGGGGCGGCCTTGTGGCGCAGCCGG
>DASWWC010000289.1:0-13094 GCA_036401055.1 Roseateles sp. | reverse complement strand
GCCAGGCTCGAAGGTCAGGCGCACGGCTTTGAACTTCTCGCTGGTCAGGATGGCGGCGCGCTGCAGGCTGGCCAGCAGCGGCGCGCGGCCCAGCGTCAGGCGGAACTTGTGGTTCTTGGGGATGACGCGGTTGTAGTCGGGGAACTTGCCCTCGACCAGCTTGGTCACGAACTCCATGCCGCTGAAGCTGAACTTGGCCTGGTTGCCGGCGAAGCGCATCTCGATGGCATCGTCGTCCTTGCCGTCCTTCAGCAGGCGCTGCAGTTCCAGCACGGTCTTGCGCGGCAGGATGACTTCCTGCTTGGGAATGTCGGTGTCCAGCTCAGCCTGGGCCAGCGCCAGGCGGTGGCCGTCGGTGGCCACCAGCGTCAGGTTCTTGCCCTCGGCGACGAACAGGATGCCGTTGAGGTAGTAGCGGATGTCGTGCACCGCCATGGCGAAGTGCACCTGGTTGATCAGGCCCTTGAGCGCCTTCTGCGGCACGCCGAACGCGGGGCCGAAGTCGGCAGCTTCCTGCACCAGCGGGAAGTCGTCGGACGGCAGCGTCTGCAGCGTGAAGCGGCTCTTGCCGCCCTGCAGCGTCATCTTGTTCTGGTTGCTGGTCAGGCTGACGGTCTGGTCGCTGGGCAGCGCGCGCAGGATGTCGATCAGCTTGCGGGCACCGACGGTGGTGCTGAGGTTGCCGGCGTCGCCATCGAACTGCACCGTCGTGCGCACCTGGATCTCGAGGTCGCTGGTCGTGAGCTCCACCTGGTTGCCGGTCTTGCGGATCAGCACGTTGGCCAGGATGGGCAGCGTGTGGCGCCGCTCGACGATGCCGGACACCGCCTGCAGCGCGCCGAGCACCTGGTCCTGGGGAGCTTTCAAAACGATCATGAGGGCCTCTTGGGGGAGAGTTCTTTGCCGGGATCAGACCCGGAAAACGCGCGCGCGCGTGAAGCTGCGATTGTCGCCCGGAATGGGTGCGCCGCCGGGCGGCCAGGCTGCCATGGCGGCTACGGGTCAACCCGTAGCGATGGCGACGATCACCCCTTGAGGGTCTGTTCGAGCACGTGCAGCTGCTGGTTCAGCTCGGTGTTCTTCTGGCGCTCGCCGCCGATCTTGCGCACCGCGTGCAGCACGGTCGTGTGGTCACGCCCGCCGAACAGTTCGCCGATCTCGGGCAGGCTCTTCTGCGTCAGCTCCTTGGCCAGGTACATCGCGATCTGGCGCGGCCGGGCGATGCTGGCCGGGCGCTTCTTGGAGTACATGTCGGCGACCTTGATCTTGTAGAAGTCGGCCACCGTCTTCTGGATGTTTTCCACACCGATCTGGCGGTTCTGGATGGACAGCAGGTCCTTCAGCGCCTCGCGGGCCAGCGTGATGCTGATCTCCTTGTGCGAGAACTTGGCATAGGCCAGCACCTTGCGCAGCGCGCCCTCAAGCTCGCGCACGTTGGCGCGCACGTTCTTGGCGACGAAGAAGGCCACATCCTCGGGCATGGGCGTGCCCTCGGCCTCGGCCTTCTTGATCAGGATGGCGACGCGCATCTCCAGCTCGGGCGGCTCGATGGCCACCGTGAGGCCGGCGTCGAAGCGGCTGGTGAGGCGCTCGTCGATGTCCACCAGCCCCTTGGGGTAGGTGTCCGACGTCATGATGATGTGCGCCTTCTTGGCCAGCAGCGCCTCGAAGGCGTTGAAAAACTCCTCCTGCGTGCGGTCCTTGCCGGCGAAGAACTGCACGTCGTCGATCAGCAGCAGGTCCAGCGAGTGGTACTTGGCCTTCAGCTCGTCGAAGGTCTTGCGCTGGTAGTTCTTGACCACGTCGGAGATGAATTGCTCGGCGTGCAGGTAGAGCACGCGGGCGTCCGGGCGGTCCTTCAGCAGCGCATTGCCGACGGCATGGATCAGGTGGGTCTTGCCCAGGCCCACGCCGCCGTAGATGAACAGCGGGTTGTAGGTGACGCCGGGTGCGCCGGCCACGTGCAAGGCGGCGGTGCGGGCCATCTGGTTGGCGCGACCCGGGACCAGCGTGTCGAAGGTCAGCTGCGGGTTGATGCGGTGCTTGGCCGAGGCGGGGGCCTGGGACGGCAGCACGATCGGGGAGGCCGCCGGCTGAGTGACGGGTTTGAGTGCGGCGCTGGGGTCGGTCGATGTCACGGGCGCGCCGACCGTCGAGGCGGGCGCGGGGGTGCCACCGGACACAGCGATGCCCTGGGGCTCGCGTGCGGACAGGGCAAGTTCCAGCCGCGTCGGGCGGCCGGCCAGCTCGGTCAGGATGGCCTCGATGCGGGCCGCGTACTGGCGACGGATCCAGTCACGCTTGAAATGGTTGGGGACCTTCAGCGTCGCGACCAGCGCGCTGGCGGCATCTGTGCCCGCACCTTCGCTGACCACCGTGGCTGGCGGCAGCGGACGGATCCAGGTGTTGAACTGCTGCTCGGGCAGCTCGGTGGCCAGGCGCTCGCAGCCGCGCCGCCACAGGTCTGATGCCCAATCCGCCGTGTTGATGCCCGCTACGCCCATTGCCCGCTCTTGCGCCCCATCCGCCCCGTTGTGTTCTTCTAGGCTCATGTGGAAAACTTGTTTTCGAGCGGCCGGATTGTACGGAGTCGGCGCTCGCCGAAGCGGAGGTTATCCACAGAATTTCGAAGGGGGTCAATCCCTGGCAAACCCGGCTGGAGGACCGCGAGTTATTGACCGGCTTGCCGGCTTCTGATGTAATCGCGGGTTTTCGCGCATCGGCGAGTGTTTGCCCTGCGCATCGTTTTGCAAGTCATCTTGCAAGTTCTGGCCGGTCGCCAACCGCTGCGTCCGGAGCAAACAAGCCTTCTAAAGAGGTTCCCCCATGAAGCGTACCTACCAAGCCTCCAAGACCCGCCGCGCCCGCACCCACGGCTTCCTCGTGCGCATGAAGACGCGCGGTGGCCGTGCCGTCATCGCCGCGCGCCGCGCCAAGGGCCGCAAGCGCCTGGCCGTCTAAGGTCTTGTCGCACCAGGCGGCGCCCTGTGGCGCCGTCCGCCTGCCGGGCCTTGCGATGATCGGTCGAATCCAGCGCCCGGTGGATTTCGAGCGGGTGCTCGCCCGCCCGAGTCGCGCCCGCAGCGCTCATTTCGCGCTGCATTACCTGTCTGCCAATCTGGCGCCCAGCGCTTGGGCTGCCGCGAAGTTGCGCACAGGTCAGCCTGAGTTATCAACAGGCGGAGCACAAGCTACCCACAACGCTGTGGATCCCAGCCCGCCCTGCGTGCCCGAAGGCTGCTGGGTGGGTTTGGTCATTCCCAAGCGGCACGCGAAGCGCTCCGTGACGCGCCAGCTCTTGAAGCGCCAGATCCGTGCCGCATTTGCGGAGCGTCCCGGCATGCCGCCGGGCTTGTGGGTCGTCCGCTTGCGCTCGCCTTTTGACCGCCAGAAGTTCCCCAGCGCCGCGTCCGATGCGCTGCGCAGCGCTGCGCGCGCCGAACTGGCGCAGCTGCTGGACCGGGCGATGAAGCCCCAGGCCCCCAAGCCCCCGCCTGAGGCCGCCGCATGACGCCCAGCCTCCCGGCCCGCGTGCTGATGGCCCTCGTGCGCGGCTATCGGCTGATGCTGAGCCCCTGGCTGGGCAATGCCTGCCGCTTCGAGCCGACCTGCTCGCGCTATTCGCTGGCCGCGCTGGAGAAACATGGCGCGCTGGCCGGCAGCTACCTGACGGTGCACCGCATCCTGCGCTGCCAGCCGTGGTGCGACGGCGGGCACGATCCCGTGCCTGACAATGCGCCGCGGCTGTTTTCCCGCCTCATCCCGTCTTCCTCCATGACGCGCGCCTGCGCGTCGTCGTCTTCCTCGTCCGAGTCCCCTCATGACTGATATTCGCCGCACCGTGCTGTGGGTGGTGTTCACCATGTCCCTCGTCCTGCTCTGGGACGGTTGGCAGAAGCACAACGGACATCCCTCGATGTTCAGCCCCGCAGCGCCCAAGCCGGTTGCGACCGCCGCGAGCGGCCCCGCCGCCAATGGTGTGCCGGCCGCCACGGCCGGCGGTGCGGTGCAGGCACCCACGACCGCCGCCCCTCCGGCGGCGGCGCCGTCGGAGAAGGTCACGATCCGCACCGACGTGCTGACCGTCACCGTCGACACGCTGGGCGGCGACATCGTGCGTGCCGAGCTGCCCAAGTACCTGACGGCGCCGGATCCCACCGTCACCGACCAGCTGCTGCAGATGGTGCGCTGGAAGAAGCCGGCCCCGTTCACGCCCGAGCCGGTCGTGCTGTTCAACCAGGCTCAGCACTACCGCGCCCAGACCGGCCTGGTCAGTGCACAGGGCCCGCTGCCCACGCACCACACGCCGATGACGGCCGTCGAAGGCCCGCGCGAGCTGGCCGCGGGCCAGGACGAGATCAAGCTGCGCCTGGAGTCGGCCGAGGTCGGCGGTGTCAAGCTGGTGAAGACCTTCACGTTCAAGCGCGGCGCCTACACGGTGGGCGTCTCGCACGAGGTCGTCAACGCCGGCGCCGCGCCCGTGACGCCGCAGGTCTACCTGCAGCTGGTGCGTGACGGCTCCACCGTCACCGGCGGCGCGGCGTTCACGCCCAGCTTCACGGGCCCCGCGGTCTACAACGACACCGCCAAGTTCAAGACCCTCAAGTTCGAGGACATCGACAAGAACAAGGTCGACATCCAGAAGGAGGCCAACGACGGCTGGGTCTCGATGATCCAGCACTACTTCGCCAGCGCCTGGCTGGTCAACGAGCCGGGCAAGCGCGAGTTCTTCGTGCGCAAGCTGCCGGGTCAGCTGGGCGTGCAGGGTGACACCTATGCCACCGGCATGGTCTTCACGCTGCCCACGCTGGCGCCCGGTGCCAGCGCCACGCAGAACGCCACGCTGTTCGCCGGTCCGCAGGAGGAGAACCACCTGAAGACGCTGGCCCCCGGCCTGGAGCGTGTCAAGGACTACGGCATGCTGACCATCCTGGCCGAGCCGCTGTTCTGGCTGCTGGACCAACTGCACAAGCTCATCGGCAACTGGGGTTGGACCATCGTCGCGCTGGTGCTGCTGCTGAAGGTCGCGCTGTACGGCCTGAATGCCCGCGCCTACAAGTCCATGGCCAAGATGAAGGCCGTGGCGCCCCGCATCAACGAGATGAAGGAGCGCCTGAAGGACAAGCCGCAAGAGATGCAGCAGGAGATGATGAAGATCTACCGCGAGGAGAAGGTCAACCCCATCGGGGGCTGCCTGCCCATCTTCTTGCAGATGCCCATCTTCATGGCGCTGTACTGGGTGCTGCTGAGCACGGTCGAGATGCGCCAGGCGCCGTGGATTTGGTGGATCACCGACCTGTCGGTGCGCGACCCCTACTTCATCCTGCCGCTGCTGATGATGGCGACCAGCCTGTTCCAGGTCTGGCTGAACCCGCCGGCCACCGACCCCATGCAGCAGAAGATGATGTGGATCATGCCCATCGCCTTCGGCGTCATGTTCTTCGTCTTCCCGGCCGGCCTGGTGCTGTACTGGCTGACGAACAACATCCTGTCCATCGCGCAGCAATGGATGATCAACAAGCAGATGGGCGTCAATTAGCCCACCCCCTACCGGCTTCGCCGGCCCCCTCAAGGGGGCGCCACTGGCGGCCCGGCAACGCCGGTTCCGCGGTGGCCGGTGGATGAGGCGCGACACTGCGTGCGCGCCGGTATCGCGCGTGACCTGAGTCACGTGAATCTGCACAGCCCCCGCAGCCGGGGGCTGTTTTGAGCTGGCGACCCGCAGTTCAATAGCGACGCGGGGCAGAGAACACCGGCCCGGACGGGGCTCACGAGAGCACTCGAACCCGGCCTCCCCCGCGCCAACACCTGATGCAGCCGCTCCACCGAGCGGCTGTTTCTTTTTCGGCGCCGCGACAATCGCGCCATGCTGTCCAGACACGCCGACCCCATCGCCGCCATTGCCACCGCCCCGGGACGCGGCGCCGTGGGCATCGTGCGCGTGTCGTCGCCGCAAGACCTGGCTCCACTCATCGAGGCCGTCTGCGGCCGAGCGCTGAAAGCGCGTGAAGCAACCTACCTGCCGTTCCGTGATGCCAGCGGTGCCGCGATCGACCAGGGCCTGGCCCTCCACTTCCCGGCACCTCATTCCTACACGGGTGAGCACGTGCTGGAGCTGCAGGCGCATGGTGGTGCCGTCGTCATGCAGCTGCTGCTGGCGCGCGTCATCGAGGCCGGCGAAGCCATCGGCGAGCGTGCCGGACAAGCCGGCTCGCGGGTGCGCCTGGCAGAACCGGGCGAGTTCACCCAGCGTGCCTTCCTGAACGGCAAGCTGGATCTGGCCCAGGCCGAAGCCGTGGCCGACCTCATCGACGCCAGCACCGAGGCCGCCGCGCGCAGCGCGAGCCGTGCGCTCGGCGGTGCGCTGTCGAACGAAGTGGGCGTGCTGCGCGACCAGCTGATCCAGCTGCGCATGCTGGTGGAGGCGACGCTGGACTTCCCCGAGGAGGAGATCGACTTCCTGGAGAAGGCCGATGCCTTCGGGCGCCTGGACCGGCTGACGGCCCAACTGAGCGCCGTCCAGGCCCGCACGCGCCAGGGGGCGCTGCTGCGCGACGGCCTGAAGGTGGTGCTTGCCGGCCAACCCAATGTCGGCAAGAGCTCGCTGCTGAATGCGCTCGCGGGCGCCGAGCTGGCCATCGTCACGCCCATTCCGGGCACGACGCGCGACAAGGTCAGCCAGACCATACAGATCGAAGGCGTGCCGCTGCACATCACCGACACGGCCGGCCTGCGCGACGACGCGGCCGATGAGGTCGAGCGCATTGGCGTTTCGAGATCCTGGGATGCCATCGCGGATGCCGACGTCGTGCTGTTCCTGCACGACCTGGGCCGTGTGGGCCAGCCGGACTACGAGGCCGAAGACGAGCGCATCCGTGCCCGGTTGTCAGGCGCGGAGGCTGGCCGCATCGTGCAGGTGTTCAACAAGGCCGACCTCGCCGCGGCCCCTCAAGGCGAGATCGCATTGAGCCTGAAGACCGGCGAGGGGCTGGAGGCGCTGCGCCAGCGTCTGCTGAGGACCGCCGGCTGGCAGGCCGTTCCGGAGGGCCTGTTCATCGCCCGCGAGCGGCATGTGCAGGCCCTGGCGCGCACGGCGGAGCATCTCGCGCTGGCCCGCGAGATTGCCGCGCAACGCGATGCGGCGCTGGATCTGCTGGCCGAGGAGCTGCGCCTGGCCCACGACGCACTGGGCGAGATCACCGGCGCCTTTTCGGCGGATGAGCTGCTGGGCGTCATATTCAGCAGCTTTTGCATCGGAAAGTAGAGATGTCTCCAGCATCGTCTTCGATGCTCTTTGTATTTGCGCATATGCCATTGAGTTGCAAGGATAAAGCTTCCGAAGCTGCGGCCTTCACTGCAAGGTAGCATTGAAGGCCGGCCTCATGGACGACCTCCTCACTGGCCGCGTCCGCGTCACCCCGCTGCTTTGCGAGCCGGCAACCCCATGACCACCCCTTCGCTCCCCGCGCGCGAATCGCTGACGGTCGAGTTCAAGAGCGACCGCAGCCGCCTGTCCGACAAGGAGTTGGCGGAGGCCATCGTCTGCCTGGCCAATGCCGAGGGGGGCGAGCTGTGGCTGGGTGTGGAGGACGATGGCCGGCCCACGGGCCTGTACCCCGAGCGGCTGCAGATCGCGGGCCTGGCCGGTGTGGTGGCGGCGCGCACGTCGCCGTCGCTGGCGGTGGGCGTGGAGTCGCACCAACTGCAAGGCGTGACGGTGGCGCGCATCACGGTGCCCAAGGCCCAGGGCGAGGTTGCCACCATGACGGGCGTCTACCTGCGCCGCCGCCTCAAGGCGGACGGCACGCCCGAGTGCGTGGCCATGCTGCCGCACGACCGCGCCAGCCGCGTGAGCAGCTTCGGGCTGATGGACGCCTCGGCGCAGATCGTGGCCGGCGCCACGCTGGCCGACCTGGACCCGCTGGAGCGCGAGCGGCTGCGCCAGTGCGTGCAGCAGTACGGCGGCGACCGCGTGCTGCTGGAGCTGGACGACGAGGCGCTGGACGGCGCGCTGGGCCTGACGGCACGCTCACCCGACGGCAGCGGCCGCGCCCCCACGCTGACCGGCCTGCTGCTGATCGGCCGCGAGCTGGCGCTGCGGGAGCTGGTGCCCACGCATGAGTTCGCCTTCCAGGTGCTGGCGCGCGAGGCGGTGCAGTTCAACGAGTTCCGCCGCTTCCCGCTGCTGAAGGCGCTGGACTGGCTGGAGACCAACTTCCGGCCCTACAACCCTGAGCGGGAGCTGCAGATCGGCCTGTTCCGCGTACCGGTGCCGCGCGTGGAGATGGGCGCCTTTCGGGAAGCCCTGGCCAACGCCCTGGTGCACCGCGACTACCACCGCCTGGGCGCCGTGCATGTGCGGCTGGACGACGAGGGCCTGACGATCAGCAACCCCGGCGGCCTGGTGGACGGCGTGACACTGGCCAACCTGCTGACCACCGAGCCCCGGCCGCGCAACCGGACGCTGGCCGATGCCATGAAGCGCGTGGGCATGGTGGAGCGCTCGGGCCGCGGCGTGGACAAGATCTACCGCGGCATGCTGCGCTTCGGCCGGCCCGAGCCGGACTACCGCCGCACCAGCACCACCGATGTGGTGCTGCAGCTGGCGACGGTGGATGCTGACGAGGCCTTCCTGAAGCTTGTGGTGGAGCAGGAGGGCAAGCAGGGCCGCGAGCTGCCCATCGACAGCCTCATTGCCCTGGCCACACTGCGCGAGATGAAGCGGCTGAGCACGGAGGAACTGGCGGCGCACATTCAGCGCGAGCCGGCGCAGGCCAAGAAGACGCTGGAAGGCCTGGTGGAGGCTGGCCTGGCGCAGGCGCATGGCAATGCCCGTGGGCGAAGCTACACGCTGGCGCTGGGGGTCTATCAGGCCGATGGGCGCCAGGCAGACTACATTCGCCAATTGGGCTTCAGCGGACTGCAGCAGGAGCAGATGGTGCTGAGCTACGTGGAGAAGCACGGCTCCATCCGGCGCAACCAGGCGGCCGACCTGTGCCGCATCACGTCGCTGCAGGCTAAGGACCTGCTGCGGCGGCTGCGCGAGGCGGGCCGGCTCGACCAGCACGGCGAGAAGCGCGCCGCCTACTATGTGCTGGCCGGCAAGCCGGCCGAGGCCCAATGAATCGGGTCAGTTTGGACTCGTTTTGGAGGTGTTTGGATGCTCGTCATCCAAACCATTTCATATAAAACAATGACTTAGCCAATCCCTGGGGAGGCGTATGGGTTGGGAATTGGATGAGGTTGAGCGGCCATTGGTCGAACAACTCGCCGGCCTGTGCTGACGCCACATCGCGGGCGAGATTGACACCCCCGCCGCACCGGCCGCGCCAGCTTCACCGAGGTCATCCAGACCGGGACCCTGCGCCGCCAGGTGCACGCGCTGAACCTGCACGACGGCCAGCCCTGGCTGGATGAGGAGCGCCTCACCCAGGCCATCTCCGCCCTGAACCTGCCCAACCGCGAGTTCAGCCCGGCTGCGCCGGATCGCGTCTGGACGAGCGACATCACCTACGTGGCCACCGACGAAGGCTGGCTGTACCTTGTGGCCGTCATCGATCTGTTCAGCCGCCAGGTGGTGGGCTGGTCGATGAAGCCGCACATGCGTCGCGAGATGGTCATCGACGCACTGAGGATGGCCTGGTTCCGACGCAAGCCCGAGGCCGGCCTGATCTTCCACAGCGATCGCGGCAGTCAATACTGCAGTGGGGCCTTCCAGGCGGAGCTGAGCAAGTACGGCATGCGCAGTTCGATGAGCCGCAAAGGCAACTGCTGGGACGGTGCGCTCACCGAAAGCCTGTGGGGATCGCTGAAGGTCGGCAGGCTGCACGGCCAGCGGTTCGCGACCCGGCGTTAGGCGATGGACGAGATCGTCGACGGGCTGACGTTTTACAACCACCGACGGCTTCACTCGTCGCTGGGTTTCGTCAATCCAATGCAATTCGAAAGGGCATGGCTTGCCGCCCAGCAAAGGCAAGCCGCGTATCGGTCTCAGCTATGGGATCCGGGAAACGCGGGCAAGGTCATTGCGCCGTCCTGTAGTGGGTAGAGTTCAGAATCTGCTGATCTCCTCAACGCCCGTACACACCATGCGCTTCCTGCCCATCGCTGCCGCCCTGCTGTTCAACGCTCTCGCCGCGCAGGCCCAGGTCAAGGTGGACGACCCTTGGGTGCGCGCCACCGTCGCGCCGCAGAAGGCCACCGGTGCCTTCATGCAGCTGACCTCGGTCAAGGCGGCCAAGGTGGTCGCGGCCAGCTCGCCGGTGGCGGACATGGTCGAGATCCACGAGATGAAGATGGACGACGGCGTCATGAAGATGCGCGCCGTGGATGCGCTGGCCCTGCCGGCCGGTCAGGTCGTGGCGTTGAAGCCGGGCAGCTACCACGTCATGCTGATGGGCCTCAAGGGCGCCATCAAGGCCGGCGACACCGTGCCGCTGACGCTGACCGTGGAAGGCGAGGACAAGCAGCGCTCGACGGTCGAGATCAAGGCGCAGGCGCGCGCGAAGTGAGCTGATGTACCGCGTCGAGCCAGCAGCCCGGACGGCTATGTCGCCGCGCTGGATGGCTGGCTCCGGGCCGGCGTGAGGGCGCTGCGCGACGTGGTGCGCGAGGCCGCGCCGGGCCTGCAGGAGCGCCTGAAATGGGGCCACCTGGTCTATGTCGGCGGCGGTCCGGTGCTGCTGATCCGGGCCGAGCAACACCGGCTGCTGTTCGGCTTCTGGCGTGGCAAGCGGCTGCTGCACATCGAGCCGCGCATGACCGGCGGCGGCAAGTACGAGCTGCGCACGCTGGACCTGCGCCCGGGCACGCCGCTGGCGTGGTCGACGGCACTGGCGCTGGCGGGGCGCCGCCGCCCGGCTGGACGCGGAACTGGGCGACGCGACGGCGCTGGTGTAGAAAACGCTTCAGTTCGCCGCCGAACTGCCGATCACCAGGACGAAAGCCCTGAAAGCCCGCCATGATCAACGCCGTCAGCCCTGCCTCCAGCGTCACCGCCGTCACGACGGTCGAGGCGGCCGCGCCCGTGCGGCGCGCCGATCCGGAGCCCGCGGCGACGAAGGTGACCGTGTCGTCGTCCGGCGCGCGTGCGGCGCAGGCCGGCGACTGGGCCAAGGCGATGACCGGTACGATCCACACGACCGCGGATACCAACCAGGACGGCACCGTGTCCGACCAGGAGCAGCAGACCGAGGTGGCCAAGGCAGCCATGCAGCGGGCGATGCTGGAGGGCAGCGCCAACCTGCAGGAGGCCATGCAGGCCTACCAGGCGATCGCGTCGCTGTCCGACGTGCAGCGCTGAGTCAGGCGCTGGCCTGGGCCAGCGCGCCGATGGCGCCTGCCAGCCGGGGCCACAGCGGCTCGGGCAGGTCGTGGCCCCAGCCGGGGAGGATCTCCAGCTGCGCCCCCGGGATGCGCCGCGCCAGGTCGTGTGCCGCGGCGACGGGGATCAGCGCATCGTGCTGGCCATGGATGACCAGCGTGGGTGAGGTGATGCGCGGCAGGCGATCGGCGCGGCGGGTGTCGGCCGCGATGGCCACCAGCTGGCGCGCGACCGCCTGGGGCCGGAACGAGCGCTGCACGCCGCGGGCGATGCGCTCGCGCAGCTGGCGCGGCTCGGGCGGGTAGCCGGGGCTGCCGATGACGCCGTACAGGCCGACGTAGTGGTCCAGGATGTTCTCGAGCTTCTGCTCGGGCGTGGCGGCGCGGCGCGGGCGCGACAGCAGCGCGCGGCGCACCTTGAAGCTCTCGCTGGGCAGGCCGCGGTCGCCGCTGGTGGTCATCATCAGCGTCAGGCTCTTGACGCGCCCGGCGTGCGCGAAGCCCAGGTGCTGCGCCACCATGCCGCCCATGGACGCGCCGCACACATGGGCCTGCGTGATGCCCAGCGCGTCCAGCACGCCCACGGCGTCGCGGGCCAGGTCGGCGATCTGGTAGGGCGCCTTCACCGGCAGGTGCAGCGTGTGCAGCAGCGCGGCCAGCGGGATGCTGGGCAGGCCCAGCTCGTCGAAGGGCTGGGACAGGCCTACGTCGCGGTTGTCGAAGCGGATGACGCGAAAACCCCGCGCCACCAGCTCGTCCACCAGGCCCTCGGGCCAGGCGATGAGCTGCATCCCCAAGCCCATGATCATCAGCAGCGGCTCACCGTCGTGCGGGCCGTGCACCTCCACTTCGAGGCGCACGCCGTTGCAGGAGAGCTGCATGCCGGGGGGGTCAGCCCAGGTCGGCCTGGCGCTCGACGACGCGCGACACCAGCCCGTAGGCGATGGCCTCGTCGGTGCCCATCCAGAAGTCGCGCTCGATGTCCACACGCACGCGGTCCAGCGGCTGGCCGGTCTCGCGGGCGATGACGGCGGCGATGCGCTCGCGGGTGCGGATGATTTCCTTGGCCTGGATGGCGATGTCGCTGGCCTGGCCGCCGGCGCCGCCGGCCGGCTGGTGGATCATGAAGCGGGTGTTGGGCAGCGCCAGGCGGCGCTCCTTGGGCGCGGCCAGGTAGATGTGCGTGCCGGCGCTGGCCACCCAGCCGGTGCCGACCACGGTGACGGGTGCGCGCACGAAGCGGATCATGTCGTGGATGGCGTCGCCGCTCTCCACATGGCCGCCGGGGCTGGAGATCAGCAGCGTGATCGGGGCGTCGGACTCCTGGCTCAGCGCGAGCAGGCGGCGGCAGGTGGCGTGGGCCATCTTGTCGTCGATCTCGCCAAAGATCATCACGTAGCGGCCCTTGAAGAGCAGCTGCTCTTCCATCTTCTCGGGGGCGTCTTTCTTGGCGGCCTTGTCTTCGGCGGCGAGGGTGTGGTGTTGCATGGTCGGGGGTCCGGTTGAGGGCGATACCTTACCGCGAGAAGCGCGGCGGCGTGGAAGCGGGGTCAGGCGTCGCCGTGGCGCCGCCACCAGGCCGCGCTGGCGATGACCACCAGCGCAGTGAAGCAGCTGGTGCTCCAGACGACGCTGCGCACGAGGCGGTGCGACAGGTAGGCGGGCAGTGTGGCCGGCGTCAGCGCCCAGGCGCTGGCGGCCCCGATGGCGACGGCCGCGGTCGCGCAGGCCAGCAGCAGGCGCCGGCGCTGCGCGTCGTGCGGCGCGGTCGG
>DASWWC010000288.1:0-2986 GCA_036401055.1 Roseateles sp. | reverse complement strand
AGCCCGGCCTGCAGCGCCCGGCCGGCGCGCAGGCCCAGCGCGGTGGCGCGCGTCTGCGCCACCTCGTGAGCCTCGGCCCGCGTCGCGCGTGCGCTGAGCGCCTTGGCGCGCACGCTGTCGGCCTGCGGCTTGAAGCGCACGATGAGCCGGGCTTCGGCGTCGGCCTGCGCCCAGGCGGGCGCGGCGGGCAGCAGGGCGGCGAGGGCGAGCAGCAGGAGGCGCGACAACTTCATGACGACGGACGGTGGTCGGGGATGCAGACCAGTTTAGGCGGCGCCTCCCGGCGCCGGCCCCAACTATTGCCGTCGGCGCGCTGTCGTCGTGTTTCCGGGTGTCAGCGGGCGGCGCGGTTGGCGGCCAGCGAGCGCTCCTGGTCGGCCTTGCGGTCGGCGCTGACGCGCACGGCATGCGGGCGCTCGCCGATCAGCTTGGCATAGGGTTTCCAGTCCACACCGCCGGCGGCCAGCAGGTCTTCGCCGTAGATGGTCTTGGTGGCCATGGCCACCAGCGGCAGGCTGACCCAGGCCGCGCAGTCGGCCAGCGTGAACTGGTCACCGGCCAGGTAAGGCCCGAATTTCGCCAGCCGCTTGAAGGCCGCGATGTTGGCCGGCAGCACGCGCGCCACGCGCTGCTTGGTGCCCTCGCTGACCTGGCCACCGAAGAAGGCCTCGGCGTACAGCTCGCGCGCCACCAGTTCCAGGTGCAGCTCCACGTAGGTGATCAGCTCGCGCACCTTGGCGGCCTGGTAGGGGTCGGCCGGCAGCAACCGCGGCGTGTCGGGGTAGGCCGCCTCCAGGTACTCGACGATGGCCTGGCTCTCGCACAGCGGCCCCTGCGGCGTCTTGATGAAGGGCACCTTGCCCAGCGGCGTGCAGCTCAGCACGGCGTCGTCCTGGGAGCGCGTCTTCACGTACTCCTCGGTGAAGGGGATGCCCTTCTCCAGCAGGGCCAGCTTGACCTTGTTGTAGTAGTTCGAGAGCGGAATGCCGCACAGCGTGATCATGGAGGTCTCCTTCAGCGAGCGCGCAGTCTAGGCAGATGCGCAAAAGCTCCCTGCCGCGCGCGTGACATCAGCGGCTGACCAGCACGATGCCCGCCGCCAGCGCCACCAGCGCCGCGACCAGCCGCGCGCTGATGCCCTCGCCCAGCAACAGCGCGCCGGCCAGCAGGCCGAACAGCGGCGTGCTCAGCGTGAACACGGCCAGCTTGGTCGCTGCGTAGTGGCGGACCAGCCAGAACCACACGAGATAGCTCGCGAACGTCACCACCACCGCCTGGAAGCCGAACAGGCCCGCGAGCCGCGGCGACCACTGCAGCGGCAACGGTTCACCCGCCGCCACCGCGGCCGCGCACAGCGCGAGGGCCGACACGCCCAGCTGGTACAGCAGCGTCTTCTCGGCCGCGGCGGACGACAGCCGCGTGCCGCGGATGGCCAGCGTCGTGCCGCCCCACAGCACGGCGGCCAGCACGCCCAAGGCGTCGCCCCACCACTGCCTGGGGCTGTGCGGTGCCGAGAAGCCTTCCGCAAACGCATACGCGACCGCGCCGAAGGCCAGCACGAGGCCGGCCCACTGGCGGGCGGTCAGCGTCTCGCCCTTGGCGATGAAGGGCATGCCCAAGGCAACGACGAAGGGCGACAGGTAGATGAACACCACCATGCGCGACGCGCTGGTGTACTGCAAGCCCACGAAGATGCAGGCGAACTCCGCCGCGAACAACAGGCCTGCCAACAGCCCGCCGCCCCCGCTGCCATCCCGCTCGAACAAGCGGATGCCGCGCCAGGCCGACCACGCCCACACCAGCCCCGCGGCCACCACCGAGCGCAGCCCCGCCTGCCACAGCGGCGCCATCTCGGTCAGCGCTGCCTTGGCGGCCACCTGGTTGATGCCCCACAGCGCGCAGCACAGCAGCAGAAGGGCAACGGCACGGGTGTCCAGGTGGGTCTGTCGGGTCATGGTGCCTATGCTGCCAGCAGGTCCGCAGTTGATGCCCGGACTTCCAGCGCCGCGGCTGCTCAGCGGTTGCGCGTGCGCTTCTTGGCCGGCGGCTCGCTGAGCACGTAGCGCGTCGCCGTCAGCTTGTCCGACACGGCCGTGGTCTTGTTGTCCACATAGCCGCGTGCGCGCAGCTCCAGCCGCACGTCGGCGTCCGACGGGTTGGCGCCCGGGCCCTTGGGGTGAACGACCCAGACGGTCTTGCAGATCATGTCGGCGTGGAAGTCGGCCATGCGCTCCAGCTCACCCGGCTTGCTGAGCACGGCCACCAGCATGCGCGCCTCGCGCACGTTGGTCGTGATGCTGCCGGCCAGCGCCTCGGCCAGCGCCGGGTCCAGCGTGCCGACGGTGGGCCCGATCAGCAGCGCCGGGTTGGCGGCGCTGACGCCCAGCTTGGCGGCCAGCGTGGGCGGCGGCGTCTGCAGCTTCTTCAGCCACTTGGCCGCTTCGGGCTCGCCCAGCTGCAGCGTGACGGCGTCATCGCCGGCCTCGAAGCGCAGCGCACCGCCCTCGTCCACGCGCAGGTTCTGCAGCGCGGCGATGTCCCACTTGCGCTTGAGGTCGCCGCGCAGCACGACGGTGGTGGATTCGAGCAGGGCCGTGACGTCGGCGGATTGATCGCCGACGTGGGCGGTACAGCGGGCTTCACGTCCCATGGCTTGTCCTCGGAGGTCTGGAGAAGCGTCGCATTGTCAGGCCCCAGGCCAGCAGGCCCGCCACGGCGCCGGTCAGATGCGCCAGCGGCGCCACGGCGAAGTCGAAACCGGGCGTGCTGCGCAGCACCGGCCCCAGCGGGTTTTCCAGCAGCAGCTTGACGGCCAGGCCGGCGGCGATGGCGGCGCCGATCCGGCGCTCTCGCCCGGCGCGCGCCAGCAGCGCCAGCGCGGCGATGGCCACCAGCGCATGCAGCACGCCCGACAGGCCGGCGTAGCGCTGCAGCTCGGGCCGCAGCAGCAGGCCGGCCTGGGTCAGCGGCAGCGCCAGCAGGCCGG
>DASWWC010000287.1:0-3335 GCA_036401055.1 Roseateles sp. | reverse complement strand
CACTGCAGCGGTTCGCGCGTCGTCAGCCGCAGGTCGGCGCGCTGGCCGTTCAGCACCCGCAGGCGTTGGACCGGGGGTGGCGCGGCGGTGGCCGTGGACGTGACGACGCCCGGCCCGCGCGGCGACACCGCGCCGGCCGTGCCGATGACGACGGCGCCATCGCGCACGCCGCCCTGGGCGGCGGCCGGCAGGTTGCTGTCCACCCAGCGCAGCTCGACGACGAGTGGCACGGCAGGCGGCGCCGCGCCGGCCGCCAGCGGCAGCAGGATCAAGGGTAGCAACATGCGGCGCTTCATGCGCTGGAGCTTAGTCCCGGGCCGGTCCGAGGCGCAGCTGCAAAAGCCGGGGTCCGAACAGGTTGATCGCCAGACCGGCCAGCACCAACGCTGCGGCGATGAGCTTCCAGGCGGGCAGCGGTTCGCCCAGCAACAGGCTGGCAGAGCCCATGCCGAACACCGGCACCAGCAGTGCCATGGGCACGATGCGTCCGGCCGCGTGGCGGGCCAGCAGCCAGCTCCAGACGCCATACCCGAATAGCGTGTTGCCCACCGACTGCCAAAGCACGGCGGCCCAGGTGCCGAGGTCGGCCGCGAGCACGCCCGCCGCCATCTGCTGGGGGCCGTCGATCAGCCAGGCCAGCACCAGCAGCGGCGGCACCGCGAAGGCGCTGCTCCAGACGACGTAGGCCAGCATGTCGATACGGCCGGCCCGTTGCGTCAGAAGGTTGGCGCAGGCCCACGAGAAGGCAGCGGCCAGCACCATGGTCACGCCCAGGGCTGTCGTCGTGCCGTCGGTGTGCGAGGCGATGATGCCCACGCCGCCGGCCGCCAGTGCCAGGCCCAGCCATTGCGTGCCCAGCACCTTCTCCTTGCGGATGCGCACGGCCAGCAGCAGCGTGAAGAAGACCTGGGTCTGCACGACCAGCGAGGCCAGGCCGGGCGAGATCTGGCTGCGCATCGCCAGGTACAGCAGGCCGAACTGGCCGACGCCGATGAGCACGCCGTAGCCGGCCAGGTTGCGCCAGTCCACGGCCGGCCGGCGCAGGAAGAAGCAGGCCGGCACCAGCGCGAAGCTGAAGCGCAGCACAGCCAGCGTCATGGGCGGCAGCGTGTGCAGCGCGTACTTGATGACGACGAAGTTGCTGCCCCAGATGGCGACAACGGCGAGGGCGAGCAGGAAGTGGCGCAGGGGCAGAGGGGCCATGCGGCCGACTATGCCAGCAGGGGGCTATCCCTGGCCCGCGCGGGGACGGCGCGGCGGTCAGCCCACGTAGCCGGTCAGCAGGGCCTGGGCCCAGTCCGGTCGGCCGTTGCGCTGCGCCAGCGCGGCCATCGCACGGTGGTCGTAGGGCACGGCATGCTGGCTGCAAAGCCAGGCGTCGCCGAGGCGCTCGACGATGGCGTAGTTCGCATCTGGCGTGCCACGCTCGACGACATAGCGTTCCGGCGCGTCGTCCACGTAGGCCTGCAGGCCCACGCTGCCCGGGTTGACGAGGAGCTGCCCCGCCGCGTTGCGCAGGGAGCGCGGCAGATGGCTGTGGCCGCAGGCAACCAGGGCGCTGGTCTGGCCGGTCAGGCGCTCGATGATCTCGTTGGCCGTGGCCAGGCCCAGCACGCCGGCGCGCGGGGTTTCGAGGAAATGCTCGCAGTCGCTGCGCGGCGTGCCGTGGCACAGGAAGACGTCCGGCGCCCACTGCTCCATGGGCCGCAGGGTGCGCACCCAGTCCAGCTCGTCGCTGCCCAGCTGCGACAACGCGTAGCCGTCGGAGGCGCCCCCCGAGCCGGGCTGCCACTCGAGGATCTGGCGTTCGTGGTTGCCGGCCATCACGTGCCAGCCCGAAGCCATCAGGCATTGCGCCGTTTCCCGTGGCAGCAGCGGCCCGGACAGGTTGTCGCCCAGGCACAGCACCTGGTCGACGCCGCGGCGGGCGATGTCGGCGACGACCGCCTCGAGCGCAGGCAGGTTGCCGTGGATGTCGGAGACGAGGGCGAGGCGCATTGGGAGTCCTTGTCAGCCGCCGAGGTGGCCCAGTGGCAGCACGCCGCTGGCCTTGACCTCGCCCAGCGAGAAGCTGGTGTGGATGTCCTTGACGTTGGGCAGGTTCAGCAGCGTGTCGATGGAGAAGCGCGAGAAGGCGTCCAGGTCGGTCACCATGACCTGCAGTTCAAAGGTGCCGGTGCCTGAGATGTAGTGGCAGGCGATGACCTCGGGCAACTGGCGGATGGCGTCCTCCAGCGGCTTGGTGGCGGCGCCGGCGCTGCGCTCGGCGTCCAGCCGCACGAAGGCCAGCACGCCCAGGCCCAGCTTGCGACGGTCGATCTCGGCGCGGTAGCCGGTGATGTAGCCCTGGTCCTCCAGCCACTTGACGCGCCGCCAGGTGGGCGCGGCCGACAGGCCGATGCGCTGGGCCAGCTCGGCATTGGACAGCCGGGCGTCGGCCTGCAGCTCCGCCAGGATGGCGATGTGGTGGCGGTCCAGCGCGTCGGCGGTGGGGTCTTCGGAACTCATGGTTTGCCCTGATCGGCGAAATGGCGATGCGATTTGAAGCGAATTCTGCAGATTGAAGCAAGGAAATTGCTACATGTCCGCAATCCGGGCGCAATTGAGAAAGCACTCCGCGCCCTCATTTCCCTACACTGCCCGGTCCGGCCATACTGGCCCATGGCCTGCGCGGCCGCCTCACAAGGGCAGGTCGAACGGGTCGCCACCCCGAGGAGCACCCTTCCGATGAACGCCCCGCTGCCCGAACACGTCCTGCGCGCGCTGCAGACCGTCACGCTGGACGACAAATACGCGCTGGACCATGGCCGCGCCTTCATGAGCGGCGTGCAGGCGCTGGTGCGGCTGCCCATGCTGCAGCGCACCCGCGACGCAATGGCGGGGCTTAACACGGCCGGCTTCATCAGCGGCTACCGTGGCTCGCCGCTGGGGGGCTACGACCAGGCGCTGTGGGCCGCCAAGAAGCACCTGGCCAAGCAGAACATCGTGTTCCAGCCGGGCGTGAACGAGGAACTGGGTGCCACGGCCGTGTGGGGCACGCAGCAACTGGACCTCTTCCCCGAGAAGGCCAAGTTCGACGGTGTCTTCGGCCTCTGGTACGGCAAGGGCCCGGGCGTGGACCGTTGCATCGACGTGTTCAAGCACGCCAACATGGCCGGCACGTCCAAGCACGGCGGCGTCATCGCCATCGCCGGCGACGACCACATTGCCAAGAGCTCCACGGCCGCCCACCAGAGCGACCACGTCTTCAAGGCTGTCGGCTTCCCGACCTTCTTCCCCAGCAGCGTGCAGGACATCCTGGACATGGGCCTGCACGCTTTCGCGATGAGCCGCTT
>DASWWC010000286.1:0-11336 GCA_036401055.1 Roseateles sp. | reverse complement strand
GCGGCGCGGTCGGGGCTGGCGGCAGGCGGCGCAGGGCGCGCCCGTACACGACGGCCAGCGCCGTCACGCCCACGGCGGTGCTCAGGTGCTGTAGCAGGTGCGTGAGCTGGAACTGCCGGTCCAGCGCGTACAGCAGCGGCTCCTCCAGCTCGGGCAGCAGCTCGGCGCCCCAGCGGCCCTCGTGCGTGAACGAGTCCCACAGCAGGTGGGTGGCCGCGCCGATCAGCACCGACAGCACGACCACCGCCAGCGTCTGCCACGCCGGGCGCGACGGCGGCTGCAGCTGACTTCGCACCAGGCCGCGGTGCGGTTCGGGCAGCAGCACGGTCAGCGGCAGGGCAAAGCGCAGCAGCAGCGCCAGCAGCAGCAGGCAGACCGGCAGGCAGGCGCTGAGGATGCCTTCTGGCGTGTGGCAGAACGCGCGCCACTTGCCGTGCATGCCGACGTAGTAGCTCATGTCAGGCGCCATGGCGCCGAGGATCAGCGCGGGCAGGGACAGCCAGCGGGGGCACAGGCGCCGCAGCGGCAGGATGGCCGCCGGGTGGGCAAAGGTCCAGGGCATGGTTCGGTTGTCAACGGATCAGGTGCGAGGCGCAGCAAATACTGCGCCACGAAGATGACGCGGGCGCTGCCGAGCTCAGGTCTTGTAGAACCAGCGCCGCGCGCCCTTGGGCTCGAACGGTGCCCAGCCGCCCTCCGGCTGCGCCAGCCGGTCGGCCAGCGCGTACAGCGCGACGGGGTTCACGCCCAGGCCGATGTGGCTGGCCTGCACCTCGATGTTCTCGGCCAGCGGCGAGGGCTCGTTGACGCTGCAGCGCCAGGCGACCACGCCGTCGGTCTTGGAGTAGATGGACGTCGTCGGCACCGGCGGCGCCTGGCGGATCTGTTCCAGCAGCGCGTGGTCGTCGGTCACGGTCTGGCCGCTGACCAGCTCGAAGAAGCGCCAGGCATTCGTCGCGCGCGGGTGGCCGGTGAAGGGGGTGCCCAGCGTGACGACGCAGCGCGTCAGCTCCGGGCAGAGCTTGGCCAGCTCGCGTGCGTAGATGCCGCCCAGGCTCCAGCCCAGCAGGCTGACCTTGCGGCCGCCGTGGCGGCGGTGCAGGTTCTGCAGGTCGGCCTGGCACTGCTCCAGCACGCCGGCGCGCGGGCCGAAGTTGAAGCCCTGGCCCCAGGCCTGGGTGGAGTAGCCCAGCGAGTCCAGCAGCGCGCGCAGCGGCGCGGTGGTCAGGTCGTTGGCGCCCAGGCCCGGGAACACCAGCACCGGGTGGCCATCGCCTCGGGGCAGCCTCTTCATCCACGGCAGCGCGGCCAGCAGCGCCGCGTACTCCCAGGGCGCGCGGCCCTCCAGCATCAGCAGCCAGGCGTTGGGGGCGCGCAGCTCGTGCCGGTCGGTATGCGGGGCGGTGGCGGTCGGAGTGCGGCGTGGGGCGCGCGGCGAGCGGGTGGCTGGCATGCGGGGAACGGGAGCGGGCGGAGCCCTTGCATTGTCAGCCGGCCATCACCCGCTTCCGGGGCGTGCTTGCCCGGGCCTTGGGCGTCGCCTTGGCGACGGCGGCCTTCTTCTTCGCCGGTGCGCGGGCCTTCTTCGCGGCGGGCGCGGGCGCCGTTTCGGCCTCGACCACCGGCAAGGCCAGGAACTCCATGAACGCCGTTTCGACGTAGGCCGCCAGCGCGGCGGTTTGCGGGCAGGCCTCGCCGCAGGCCATCAGGCCGATGTCCAGCGACTGGTTGTAGGTCTGCACGGTCACGTTCAGCGCCAGGCCGTGCACGGCGATGGAGGTGGGGTAGTTGGTCAGCATCAGCGCCCCGGCCAGGTACAGCGGAACCTGCGGGCCCGGCACGTTGGAGATGACGACGTTGGCGACGACCGGCAGCTTCTCGGCGACCTTGGCGCGGCCGTACAGCATGGCGCCGGCCTGCATCAGCCACGGGATGCCCAGCGACGGAAAGTCGGTCGGCATCAGGCTCTTGAGCTGGCCCATCTGCGTCTTCATCGCGTGGCTGGACGCCATCACGTGGGCCAGGCGTTCGGCCGGGTCGGCCAGGTGCGTGCCCAGGCTCATGAAGCTCATGGTGGCCTGGTTGTTGGAGGCGGTGTCGCCCGCGGCACGCGTGGACACGGGCACGGCGGCGATGAGGCTCTTGCGCGGCAGCGGGCCGTGCTTGGCCAGGAAGCGGCGCAGCGCGCCGCCGATGACGAACAGCACCGCATCGTTGAGGCTGGCGTGGTGGCGGCGGCGCGCGCGGTTCAGCTCGGCCAGCGGCAGCGTCACGCCGGCGAAGGAGCGCGTGTCGGACAGGCTGACGTTGAAGCGCGTGCGCGGCGCCGGGCCCAGCTGCGACAGGCCGGCCTGGCCGCGCACGATCGCCGTGGTCTGGCTGGCCACGCCGGCGAGCAGGCTGCGCAGCTTGTCCAGCGTGGCGCCGGCCGCGGCACTGCCCACGTAGCTGGCCGCCATCTGGCCCAGCACGCCGGCCGCGCCGGGCAGGTTGCGGGCCAGCTTGACGGTCTGGCTCAGCTGCTGGCTCACCGCCGTGCGCAGCAGGCCGAGCTTGCCGGGGGTGTGGCGTCGCCGGCTGCGTGCCGGGCCGGCCATGGTGCTGTGCGGCTCGGGCGCGGTGTCGAGGATGACCTGGGCCAGCGCGACGGCGGCCTGGCCGTCCACGGCGGCGTGGTGCAGCTGCGTGTACAGCGCCACGCGCACCTGGCCCTCGGGGCCGGACGCCAGGCCGGTGAAAACGTGGAACTTCCACAGCGGCCGGCTGCGGTCCAGCAGCTCGGTGTGCAGCGCGCCGACCTGGGCTTCCAGCTCGGCCATGCCGGCGTCGTCGTCCAGCGGGATCTCGACGATGTGCGCGTCGAGGTCGGGTTCGGCGTCCACCCAGCCCGGGTTGGACAGGCCCAGCGGCATGCTCAGCAGCTGGCGCCGCAGCGCGGGCAGTAGCGGCAGCCGGGCCCGCATGTGCTCGCGCAGGTCCTGCACGTAGTCGCCGTCGTAGTCGGCGGGCAGTTCCAGCAGGTGCAGGGCGCCCACGTGCATGGGCATCTGCGGTGTTTCCAGGTACAGGAAACTGGCGTCGAGGCCGGCGAGCTGTTCCATCCGCTGTCTCCGGGTTGTGAACCCAGCATACCGACGAAATCCGCAGAGGCCCGTCAGGGCCGACCCCTCCAGCGACTGCCGTGGAACCGGCTTTGCCGGGCCACTGGCAGTGCCCCCTTGAGGGGGCCGGCGAAGCCGGTAGGGGGTGGTCTCATTCCTCCGGCACGAAGATCCACAGCAGGATGTAGAGCAGGATGCCGCTGCCGAAGGCCAGGAACAGCACGCTGAAGATCAGGCGCCAGATCCACGAGTCCACGCCGGTGGCGCGGCCGATGCCGCCGCAGACGCCGCCCAGCCAGCGGTCCAGGCGGCTGCGGCGCAGGCCGTTGACGACGGTGGCGGCGGGCGGCGCACCGTAGGCGGCCTGTGACTGGGCACCCAGCACCTTGGCCTTGGCCTTGGCGAATTCTTCGTCGTTGAGCACGCCGCGGGCGTGCAGGTCGGCCAGCTTGTTGAGTTCGTCGGCGTCGTTCATCGGGGACTCCTCTCGGTGTTGTTGATGGAGCGAAGCCTAGCGGCTCGGTGGGTGGGCAACAGCGGCTTGCGACAGGCCGTCGAATCCGTGGGACGCACCTGCGGATTTCAGCGGACAGGCGGCTTGTTCGCGTCCACGTCGACGAACTGCCAGAAGTCCTGCCAGAACAGCGGCCGGCGGTAGCCGTTCATCCACGGCTGCTCGATGTCGATCAGCACGCGGTGGGCGTGCACCTTGTAGGCCATGTAGGTGACGGCCAGGCGCTTGGCCTCCTTGAACAGCGCGTCGCGCTCCGGGCCGTCGGCCATGGCCTGCATGCGGTCGTAGATGGCGTCGAAGCGCGCATCCTTGAAGCGCGGCAGGTTCTGCGTGCCGCTGGCCGGGCCGTAGTAGCGCTGCATCGAGCCTTGGCCGTCGGGCTGGGCCGCGGTGGACCCCACCGGCCACATCTGGTAGTTGCCGGACTGGGCGGCCTTCAGGTTCTCGGGCCATTGCTGGATCTTGACCTGCAGCCGGATGCCGACCGCGCGCAGCGCCTTCTCCCACAGCTCGTCGATGGCGCGGTTCAGCGAGTTGGGCTCGGTGTTGCGCGTCAGCAGCAGGGGCTGGCCGTCGGGCAGGTCGCGCCAGCCGTCGCCGTCGCGGTCGATGTAGCCGTACATGTCCAGCAGCGCGCGGGCGCGGGCCGGGTCGTAGTCGCTCATCTCGCTCTTGAACTCGGGGTCGTAGCCGGTCGTGCCGGGCACGATGGGGGACTGGCCCGGCGCCGCGAAGCCGCGGCGCGCGAGGCGGATCTCCTTCTTCACGTCGTAGGACAGAGAGATGGCGCGGCGCAGCGCCACCTTGTCGGGCGACATGCCGCCGACGACCGGGTCTTCCATGTTGAAGCAGGTCAGCGTCATGTCCGGCGCGAGCGTGAACAGCGCCTGCATGCCGCGCTTGGCCAGGTTGGGCGCGAGCTTGCCGCCGGGCACGGCCTGGGTGATGAAGTCCTCGGGCACGCGCTCCATGAAGTCGTGCTCGTTGTTCAGGAAGGCCAGCCAGCGCGGTTGGTTCTCGACAATGATGTCGACGACCACGCGGTCCACCATCGGGATGCGGCGGCCCTTGAACTTGGCGAGGATGGCCTGGGCCTCCTTGTCGTCCGCGGCCGGTTGCGACTCGTAGTGGCGCTCGCGGTAGCTGGGGTTGCGCTCGAAGACCATCTGCGAGCTGCGCCGCCATTCCTTCAGCACGTAGGGGCCGGTGCCGACGGGGTGCTCCATGATCTTGTCGCCGTAGAACTCGACGACCTCGCGCGCGACGGCGCCGTACAGGTCGTTGTTGGCGAAGATGGACTCGATCAGGCGCGGGCGCGCTTCCTTGGTCTTGACCTGCAGCGTGTAGCGGTCCAGGGCCTTCACGCCCTCCACCACGGTGTCGTAGGGGAAGGGCTTCTTGGCCTTCATGACCTGGCTGCGCAGCTCGCCCAGGCCCACCAGGCCGGCGTCCTCGTAGCTGATCCAGCCCTGGGCGTTGTTGGCCGGGTCGGCGTAACGCTTGATGCTGTAGACGAAGTCCTCGGCCGTGACCTCGCGCCGCTTGCCCTTGAAGGCCGGGTCGTCGGCGAAGTAGATGCCGGGCTGCACCCGGATGGTGAAGGTCTTGAAGTCCGCGCTGATCTCCGGCTCGCCAGCGGCGATCAGCGGCACGATGCGGGCGGGACGCGCCAGCGGGTCGTAGGTGTAGAGGCTCTCGAAGATGTGGGCCGTGACGGTGCGCGAGTAGATGTCCGACAGCTTCACCGGGTCGAAGCCGGTCTCGGCGATGCGGAAGGCGTAGCGCAGCGTCTTCTGCGGTTCTGCGGCACCGGCCGGCGCGGCGAGCGCGAGGCAGGCGGCCAGCGCGGCGAGCAGCTGTTTCATCGGGTGGCCTTGTTTGGCTTCACTTGGATTTGGGCAGGGCGGCGGTGTCGATGTCGACGTACTTCCAGTAGTCGCGCACGAAGATGTTGCGGCTGTAGCCCTTGACCCAGGGCTGGGCCATGTCCGTCCAGATGCGATGCACGTGGAACTTGTAGGGCGCATAGGCGATCAGCAGGCGCTGGGCCTCGATCATCAGCGCGGCCCGCTCGGGGCCGTCGGGCAGGGTCTTCTGCTTTTCGTAGATGGCGTCGTAGGCTGCCAGCTGGAAGCGCGGCTTGTTGGCCTTGCCCTTGGCGGCGCCGGAACCCAAAGCGAGGAAGGTGTCGCCGTCGGGCGTCGTGCCCACCCAGCCCACGCCCCACATCTGCAGCGCGCCAGCGTTGGCGGCCTTGAGCTGCTCGGGGAACTTGCCGATCTTGAACGTCATGTTGACGCCCAGCGCGTCCATGTTCTTCTTCCACTGCTCGGCCAGCTGGCGGCGCTCGCCATCGGCCAGCGTGGAGTACTCGATGCGTAGCGGCTTGCCGTCGGGCAGCTCGCGGTAGCCGTCGCCGTCCACGTCCTTGTAGCCGTACATGTCCAGCAGCGCCTTGGCCTTGGGCAGGTTGTTCTCGGTCATCTCGGACTTGAAGGCCGGGTCGTGCCCGAAGGCCACCGGCGGGATGGGGCCCTGGCTCATGACGGCCTGGCCGCGGCGCACGAGGCGGATCTCCTTCTCCAGGTCCACGGCGAGATTGATGGCGCGGCGCAGCGCGATCTTCTCGGGCGTGTAGCCGCCGATGACCGGGTCCTCCATGTTGAAGTAGCTCAGCGAGATGTCCGCGCGCGGATAGCGCGTCATCGTGATACCGCGCTTGGCCAGATTGGGCGCCAGCTTGTTGCCGGGCATGGCGATGCCGGCGAAGTCGATGGGCACCTCCTCGATCATGTCGGCCTCGCCGTTCAGGAAGGACAGCCAGCGCGGCTGGCTCTCCTCGATGATGTCGATGACCACGCGGTCCACCATCGGCAGCTTGCGGCCCTGCAGCGCGGCGACCTCGGCCTTCAGCTGGGGGCTGGCGTCGGGCGGCGCCACCTCGGCGTAGCGCACGTCGCGGAAGTTCGGGTTCTTCTCCAGCACGATGCGCGAGCTGCGCCGCCACTCGCCCAGCCGCCAGGCATTGGTGCCGACCGGGTGCTCCATGATCTTGTCGCCGTAGAACTCGACCACCTCGCGCGCCATCGCCCCCAGGAAGCCGGCGTCGCTGAACTGGTAGATGAAGCGCGGATCGGGCACGCCCAGCTTGAGCTGGAAGGTGTAGCGATCCAGCGTCTTCAGGCCTTCGACGGGGCGGTCGTAGTCGAAGGGCTTCTTGGCCTTCATCAACTCCTGTCGCAGCTCCGACAGGCCCAGGATCTTCACGTTCTCCAGCAGGTAGAGGTTGCCGCTCTTCCAGCGCGGGTCGTAGTGGCGCTTGACGCTGTAGACGTAGTCCTCGGCGGTCAGCTCGCGCTTCTTGCCCTTGAAGGCCGGGTCGTCGGCGAAGTAGATGCCGGGCTTGACCCGCATCGTGATGGTCTTGAAGTCGGCGCTGATCTCGGGCATCGCGACCAACGTGCTGGGCCGCAGCTTGAAGGGGCGGGCGCCGAAGTCGTACTCCAGCGGCGCGTCGAAGATGGCGGCCGCGATGTTCTTGGAGTAGAGGTCGGTGATCTGGGCGGGGTCGAAGCCGGTCTCGGCCACCTTGAAGGCTTGGTGCAGCACCTTCGGCTGCGCGTGGGCGGCGGTGAGGGTGCAGGCCAGCAGCAGGCCGGTCAGCAGGGCAGGTAACTTCATCACAGCGGCGCGTAAGACTCTTGAAAAGCGCGGAGTCTAGTGAAACCGTCAGGCCGGGGGGCGCGTGCGCTCGCATAGACTGCGGGCCGTTTCCTGATGTAACCCCGCATTACCGCGGGGTTTGTGGTTTCTGAGGAGCCCCGATGGCGGCCTATCTGATTCGACGCCTGTGGCAAATGATTCCCACCCTGCTGGGGGTCGTGCTGCTGGTGTTCTTTCTCTTCAAGTACTTCGGCAGCGATCCCGCCATCATCCTGGGCGGCCTGAACGCGAGCCCCGAGCAGATCGAATCCATCCGCGAGCAGCTGGGCCTGAACAAGCCCGTCTGGGAGCAGCTGTGGATCTTCATCCAGAACATCGTCACCTTCGACTGGGGCAAGAGCTGGGCGACCAATGAGTCGGTGGCCAACCTGTTCGCCACCCGCCTGCCGGCCACGCTGACCGTCACGGTGCCCATCCTGATCCTGGAGGTGCTGCTGGCCATCCCGTTCGCGATGGCCGTGGCCACCGTGCGCGGCAGCCTGACGGACCGCACCGTGATGGTGTGCTCCACCATCGCCGTGTCCATCTCGCTGCTGGTCTACGTGATCCTGGCGCAGTACTTCTTCGCGTTCCGCCTGGGCTGGTTCCCGGTGCAGGGCTGGACCGCCAGCCACTGGACCAACCTGACGACCTACGCGCCGCTGCCCATCCTGGTGGCCGTGGCGGTGTCGATGGCGCCGCAGATCCGCCTGTACCGCAGCTTCTTCCTTGACGAGATCGGCCACGACTACGTGCGCACCGCGCGCGCCAAGGGCATGACCGAGGGCACCGTGCTGCTGAAGCACGTGCTGCGCAACGCGATGATCCCCATCCTGACCAACGTGGCCGTGCTGCTGCCGGGCGTGCTGGTGGGCTCCTTCCTGCTGGAGGTGTTCTTCTCCATCCCGGGCCTGGGCCGTGAGCTGCTGCTGGCGGTCAACCGCGGTGACTACCCCGTCATCCAGGCCTTCGCCATCTATCTGGCGGCGCTGACCATGACCGTCAATCTCGTCGTGGACCTGCTCTACAAGCTGGTCGATCCCCGCGTGGTGCTGAAGTGAGCGCGATGTCCAACTCCTCCGGCGGCGTCTGGGCCGCTTCCTGGCGCCGCCTGAAGACCGACCGCGTCGGCGTCGTGTCGATGGGAATCGTCGGCGCCTTCCTGGTCCTCGTGCTGCTGGCCGCCACCGACCTGCTGGCCGCCAAGTGGCAGGACGAGATCGGCGTGCCCAACGCGCCGCCCACACTGTTGGGCCCGCAGCCCGCCGAGGACACCGGCACCATCGCCGCGCCGACAGGCCCCAACGTGGACCTCAGCGACATCGACCCGCTGGCGCCTCGCTACGCCGAGTGGGCCGAGCGCGCCGCCAAGTTCAAGACCGACGAGGCGGTGCGCGCCGAGACGCTGCCGCTGGGCGGCGACCGCCTGGGCCGCGACGTGCTGGCCAAGGTCATCAAGGGCGCCGAGATTTCCATCTTCGTGGGCCTGGCCGCGGCCGTCGTCGCCACGCTGATCGGCACGCTGCTGGGCGCCGTGTCGGGCTTCTTCGGCGGCAAGGTGGGCGACTTGCTGGAGTGGGTCTACAACGTCTTCACCGCCATCCCGAGCATCCTGCTGATCTTCGCGTTCGCGGCCATCTTCCACCGCGGTGTGGGCTCGGTGGTGCTGATCCTGGCGCTGACGGGCTGGACCGGCATCTACCGGCTGATCCGCGCCGAGTTCATGAAGCACCGCGTGCGCGAGTACGTGCGCTCGGCCGAGGCCATCGGCGCGTCGCAGTGGTCGCGCATGTTCAAGCACATCCTGCCCAACGTGTCGCACGTGGCGCTGGTGCAGCTGTCGCTGCACGTGGTGAGCTTCATCAAGAGCGAGGTCATCCTGAGCTACCTGGGCCTGGGCGTGGGCGTGGACCAGGTGTCCTGGGGCACCATGCTGGCCGAGGCGCAGAACGAGCTGATCCTGGGCTACTGGTGGCAGCTCGGTGCCGTGACCGTCTGCATGGCCATCTTCGTCACCGCGTTCGCGCTGTTCACGGATGCGCTGCGCGATGCGCTCGACCCCAAACTGCGCGGCCTGGAGTAATGACGATGCTGCTCAGTATTCAAGACCTCAAGGTCGCCTTCCGCATGGGCAAGGTCGACGGCGTCATGCAGCGCCAGCTGGCCGTCAAGGGCGTCAGCTTCGACGTGCCGGAGAACAGCACCGTCGCGCTGGTCGGCGAGTCGGGTTCGGGCAAGAGCGTCACCGCCATGTCCATCCTGAACCTGCTGCCGACCAACGCCGAGCGCGAGGGCCGCATCCTGTTCCAGGGCCGCGACCTGTTGCAGACCGGCCTGAAGGAGCTGCAGGCCATCCGCGGCAAGGACATCGCCTGCGTGTTCCAGGACCCGATGAGCTCGCTGAACCCGGTGTTCGACGTGGCCACGCAGATCTGCGAGCCGCTGATGAAGCACATGGGGCTCAGCCGCCGCCAGGCGCTGGTGCGCGCCGAGGAGCTGCTCAACGAGGTCGGCATCCCCGAGCCCAAGCGGCGCCTGTCGGCCTACCCGCACGAGATGTCCGGCGGCCAGCAGCAGCGCGTGATGATCGCCGTCGCGCTGGCCTGCAGCCCGAAGCTGCTGATCGCCGACGAGCCCACCACGGCGCTGGACGTGACCATCCAGCGCCAGGTCATGGAGCTGATGGCGCGCCTCAAGGAATCGCACAAGATGAGCCTGCTGTTCATCTCGCACGACCTGGGCGTGGTGGGCGAGATCTCGGACCACGTCGTCGTCATGCGCCACGGCCAGATCCGCGAGAAGGCGCCGGTCGCGCAGATCTTCAACGACCCGCAGGACGCCTACACCAAGGCGCTGCTGGCCTGCCGACCCTCGCTGAACGACAACCCGGCGCGCCTGATGGTCATCGACGACCACATCGCCGGCCGCGCGGCGGCCAACGAGGGCAAGGCCAAGGACCCGGACGCCCCGGTCGTGCTGGAGGTCAGCGGCCTGCAGAAGAGCTTCTGGCTGAAGCAGGGCCTGTTCGGCAAGCGCGAGTTCAAGGCCGTCAAGGGCGTCAGCTTCAAGCTGCGCAAGGGCCACACGCTGGGCGTGGTGGGGGAGTCGGGTTCCGGCAAGACCACCATGGGCCTCGCGCTGCTGCGCCTGCACGAGCAGACATCGGGAACGATGGCTGGCCAGGTGCTGTTCGAGGGCAAGGACCTGCTGAAGATGAGCGGCGCCGACTGGCTGCGCATGCGCCGCCGCATCCAGGTCGTGTTCCAGAACCCCTACGCGTCGCTGAACCCGCGTTTCACCATCGGCCAGACGCTGCGCGAGCCGATGGAGATCCACGGCATCGGCGCGAACACGTCGGAGCGCGAGGCGCGCGCCGTCGCGCTGCTGCAGCGCGTGGGCCTGGACGAGACCGCCATGGCCAAGTACCCGCACGAGTTCTCGGGCGGCCAGCGCCAGCGCATCGCCATCGCGCGCTGCCTGACGCTGCAGCCCGAGGTGCTGGTGCTGGACGAGGCCGTGTCGGCGCTGGACGTGTCGGTGCAGGCCCAGGTGCTCAATCTGCTGAAGGACCTGCAGGACGAGTTCGGCCTCAGCTACATCTTCATCAGCCACGACCTGGCGGTCGTCAAGTTCATCTCCGACGAGGTGCTGGTCATGCAGAACGGCGACGTCGTCGAGCAGGCCGCCACCCGCGAGCTGATCGCGGCGCCGCGTGAGGACTACACGCGCCGGCTGCTGGGTGCGATACCACGCGGCTACCAGGGCCAGCCGGGCTGAGGCGCCGCCTCGGCCGTGCGTGCAATTTGAACGGTCCCGGGTGTGCCAAGCGCGACAGGCCCTCGGAAGCGCGCTGAAATCGGCGACTCGGGACCACGAGTCCCCGCTCTTGCCGCCTCGATGCACTCACCTCAGGCCTTTCGTCCGACGCTGTGCGCCGCGCTGACCGCGCTGGCGCTGCTGGCCGCCTGCTCGCCCGGCGGCGGCGATGGCGGCACGCCCGCGGCGCCCGGGGCGGCGGC
>DASWWC010000285.1:0-1596 GCA_036401055.1 Roseateles sp. | reverse complement strand
GTTGGGGCGCTGCTTCAGGATGGCCTCGTATTGCAGGCGGGCCGATGCAAAGTCGCGGCCCAGCAGGTTCTGCTGTGCGACGGCGCTGCGCACGGCCAGGTCGCCGGGGTTGCGCTTGAGCCAGGCTTCGCCGAGCTCGGTGGCCGCCTTGGGGCCGCTGTGAGTGCCGACCACCTGCATCAGCCGCGTGAGGCTGGCCTGGGATTTGTCGATGTCATGCGCCTTGCGCAGCGCGTCGATGGCGGCCGGGGCCTGGGCACGCGAGAGCGCGACGTCGGCCAGCAGGTTGTAGCCGATGGCCGACTTGGGCGCCGCCTGGATGACCTGTTTGGCGCGCTGCTCGGCCTTGGCGGCGTCGCCCTGGGCCAGCTCGATGCTGGAGAGCATGGCCATGGCCGGCATGAAGTCGGGGGTGCCGCTGAGGGCCTTGTCCAGGCTGTAGGCGGCGCCGCTGTAGTCCTTGATGCCGACTTGCTGGCGGGCAACTTCGAGCAGCCGGGGCGCGTCGAACGCGGCGCGGCGGGCGGCCTGGGTCAGCGTGGACTTGGCACCGACCGGATCGCCGTTGGCCGCCTGGGCGCTGGCGTAGGCCTGCAGGGCCTCAACGTCCTCGGGCAACTTGGCCAGCAGGATCTTGGCCGCGTCGATGGCCCGCGCAGGCTGGCCCTTGCGAACCTGCCAGGCGACGAGTGCGAAATTGGCCCGCGTCTCGCGGGCGCCGGAGGCGTCGGCGGCACTCTCCAGCCACTTCAGCGCCTCGTCGTCCTTGCCCTGACGCTCGTGCAGCAGGGCCAGCTCGAACAGCACGTCGCTGTTGCGCTCGTCGCCCTTCAGGAGCTGGCGCAGCCGCTTGTTGGCCGCGTCGAAATTGCCGGCGGCAGCGTCGATGCGGGCCAGACCGAGCTGGGCTTCCGTCAGCTTGGGATCGAGCTTGAGGGCCTTCTCGTAGCCGAGACGGCCTCCCGCGGCGTCGCCGGACTGGGTCTTGGCATAGGCCTGGACCATCAGCACGGTGGCGTTGTTCGGGTTCGATCGTGCCAGCGTGTCGGCCACGGCGAGCGCCTTGGGCATCTGGCCTTCGCGCAGATACACGGTGATCAGCGCCAGGCCGGCATGGGTCTGCTTGGGATCGGCCTTGTACGCCTTGGCAAGCTCGTCGGCGGCCGAGGCGACCTTGCCGCTCTGCAGCAGCGACAGGCCCAGGGCCGTGCGGTACTCGGGGGCGTCCTTGGCCCGAAGTGCCTCCTGCATCAGCGCGACCGCGCGCGAGTGCCGGCCCTGGCTCATGTGCGTCGACGCCAGCATCAGCAGAGCCTGACCGTCGCCGGGGCGGGCCTTCACGTAGGCGTCCAGCAGCTCGACGGCTCGGTTGACGTTGGGCTCATTAAGCGCGATCTGGGCCAGCAGTTTGGTCAGCGGGCTGCCAGGTCCTTGCTGGCGCGCGGCGAGCTCCAGGAAGGGCTTGGCCTTTTCCAGTTCGCCCAGGCCGTAGTGCGCCAGGCCGTTGAGCATCAGCAACTGGGTGCGATAGCGGATGTACTCGATGGGGACGGGGTCCAGCAGATCGGTGACCCGCTTCAGCGCTGCGCGCGCCGT
>DASWWC010000284.1:0-22659 GCA_036401055.1 Roseateles sp. | reverse complement strand
TCTCGTTCATGGTGCGGCGGCGGCGACCGCCGCCTCGGGCGTTGACGGCGGCCATCAGTGCTGGGTGGAGTTGCGCTGCAGGATGTTGGAGAACTCCTCGATGAAGGTCTCCAGCGTGATGGCCGTGCGGTCGATCTGGCGCGCGAAGCGGTTGTAGGCCAGCACCGCGGGAATGGCCGCGAACAGGCCGATGGCCGTGGCGACCAGAGCCTCGGCGATGCCCGGCGCGACGGTCGCCAGCGTCACCTGCTGCAGGTTGGACAGGCCCACGAAGGCGTGCATGATCCCCCAGATGGTGCCGAACAGACCCACGTAGGGCGACACGGAACCGACCGACGCAAGGAAGGACAGGTTGCTCTCCATCGCGTCCAGCTCGCGCTGGAAGCTGGCGCGCATCGCGCGGCGGGCGGCGTCCAGCAGTGCGCCGGCATCGGTGACGCGCTTCTCGCGCAGCTTCAGGAACTCGCGCATGCCGGACGCGAAGATGCGCTCCAGCGGCGCGCCGTCCTGGCGGTTGCCGACAGCCTGGTAGAGGTCGTTGAGGTTCTTGCCGCTCCAGAACTCGGACTCGAAGGCGTCGTTGCGGCGCTTGATCTGGCCCAGGCCGATGAGCTTGCCGAAGATGACGCTCCAGCTCGCGAGCGACACGAGCAGCAGGCCCGCGATGACGAGCTGCACCGCCAGGCTGGCGTGCAGGATCAGGGAGACGATGGACAGGTCTTGGTTCATGCGGGGGCGATCGCTGCAAGGACAGCGTCGGGCAGGCGGTGGGGTTTGAGGTCAGTGGCGCGCACGCAGCCGATGCGGATCTCGCCCTCGGCCAGCAGCGTGTCGCCGCGCAGCGCGCGCTGGCGCACCACGAGGCTGGCGCGGCCGGCGGGTTCGGGTTCCACGGTGATGGTCAGCAGGTCGTCCAGCCGCGCGGGCGCAAGATAGCGCAGGCTGGTCGCGGCGACGACGAACATGGTGCCGGTGTCCTCGCGCAGCTGGTGCTGCTCGACGCCGGCGGCGCGCAGCCACTCGGTGCGGGCGCGCTCGAAGAACTTCAGGTAATTGGCGTAGAACACGATGCCGCCGGCGTCGGTGTCTTCCCAGTAGACCCGCACGGGCCAGTGGAATGCGCTCATGCCAGCACCTCGCGCAGGCGGGCGACGGCTTCTTGCAGATCGTCCATCGACGAGGCGAACGACAGCCGCATCCAGCGCTGCGGATCGCCGGCGCCGAAGTCGCGGCCGGGCGTCAGCGCGACCTGGGCGCGTTGCAGCAATTCGTGGGCGAACGCCCAGGAGTCGGTGCGATGGCGGCTGATGTCCATCCACGCATAGAAGGCGCCGTCGGGGGCGACGGGCACGCTCAGGCCCAGCGCGTTGAGCGCCGGCACGATGTAGTCGCGGCGCTCGCGCAGTACGGCGCGGCGGCGTTCGAACTCGGCGATGGACGCGGGCTCGAAGCAGGCGAGGGCCGCCATCTGCGACAGCGTGGACGGACAGATGTAGAGGTTCTGCGCCAGGCGCTCGATGGCCGGCACCAGCGCCGGCGGCAGCACCAGCCAGCCCAGCCGCCAGCCGGTCATGCCGAAGTACTTGGAGAAGCTGTTGACCGAGACGATGTCGTCGCCCAGCCCATCGGGCAGGCCCAGCGCGCTGTGGCCGAAGCGGTCGTCGTAGCTCAGCGGCAGGTAGATCTCGTCCACCACGGTGACGCCGCCGCGCTCGCGCACGAAGCCGGCGATGTCGGCCAGCACCTCGGGCGCGATGGAGGTGCCGGTGGGATTGCTGGGCGAGGCCAGCAGCACGCCGCGCGTGGCCGCGGTCCAGGCCTCGCACACCTGCCCGGCGTCGAGCTGGAAGCGGCCGGCCGCCGTGGTGGGCAGCAGCCGCGGCGTCGCGTCCGCCGCCGTCACGAAATGGCGGTTGCAGGGATAGCAGGGGTCCGGCATCAGCACCTCGTCGCCGCGCTCGAACAGCGCGAGACAGGCGAGCTGCAGGCCGGCCGAGGCGCCGGCGGTGATGACGATGCGCTCCGGCGCGATGGCCAGGTCGAAGCGCTGGCCGTACCAGCGCGAGATGGCTTCGCGCAGCGCGGGCAGGCCGAGGGCGTCGGTGTAGGGCGTGGCCCCTTGGGCGATGCCCGCCATGGCCTCGCGCACCGCAGGTGCGGCGCCGAAGTCGGGCTCGCCGATGTTGAGGCGGATCATGCGCCGGCCACCCCGGGCCGGATCGCACAGCGGACCGGCCGCGATCTGCGCCGCGGCCTTGGCCAGCTCCATCACATAGAAGGGCTCGATGCGATCGAGCCGCGCTGCCAGCTTCATCAACCCTGCATCAACGCTTGGCGGCGAGCTCGACAGGGCGCAGGTCCACGGCCGCCTTGTCCAGCACGCCGTTGACGTACTTGTGGCCATCGGTGCCACCGAAGGCCTTGGCCAGCTCGACCGCCTCGTTGATGGCGACCTTGTACGGGATGTCGAGACAGTGCTTCAGCTCGTAGGCGCCGATCATCAGGATGCCGTGCTCGATGGGCGACAGCTCGGTGGTCTTGCGGTCCACGTGGCGGGCCAGGATGACGTCCAGGTCGGCGGCCTCGTGCACGCAGCCGCCCAGCAGCGCCTCGTAGTGCTTCAGGTCCAGCTTGGCATAGCCTTCCTGCTCGCGGCCCAGCGCGACGATGGCGCCGATGTCCTCGCCGGTCAGCAGCCACTGGTACAGGCCTTGCAGCGCAGCCTCGCGCGAGCGGCGGCGGGCCGACTTGACGGACGCCTTCTTGCCGGCGGGTTTGTTGGCCGTCTTGGGTGCGGTCTTGTTGGGCGTGTTCACTCGATCTCTTTCAGCAGGTTGGCCATCTCGACGGCTACGCGGGCGGCATCGCGGCCCTTGGGCTCGGCGCGGGCCCAGGCCTGGGCCTCGTTCTCGACGGTCAGGATCGCGTTGGCGATCGGGATGCCATGGTCCAGGCCGACACGGGTCACGGCCGAACCGCTCTCGTTGGCGACCAGCTCGAAGTGGTAGGTCTCGCCGCGGATGATGCAGCCCAGCGCGATCAGCGCGTCGTAGTCGTTGCTTTCGGCCAGCGCCTGCAGCGCCAGCGGCACCTCCAACGCGCCGGGCACGGTCACGTGGCGTATGGCTTCGGCCGGCACGCCCAGCACCGACAACTCGGCCAGGCAGGCGCTGGCCAGCGCCGAGGTGAGGGCATCGTTGAAGCGTGCCTGGACGATGGCGATGGTCAGCTCGCTGCCGTCGAGGGCGCCCTCGAAACCGGGCTGGCCTTGTTGGGAATCTTGCATCGCGGGCCTTTCGGGTTCAGCAGTGGGGAGGCGCCAGGAAGCCGGTGACCTCCAGGCCGTAGCCGGTCATGCTGGGCATGCGGCGCGGGCTGCCCAGCAGCTTCATGCGGTGCACGCCCAGCGACTTCAGGATCTGGGCACCGACGCCGTAGGTGCGCAGGTCCATCGCGCTCTTCACGGGCGCCGCGGCCTTGTCGGCCTGAACGCGGGCCAGCACGCCGGCGGCATCCTCGCAGCAGTTCAGCAGCACGGCGACACCGGCCGTGCCGGCCTTCAGCGCAGCCAGCGCGGCAGGCAGGCCCCAGGAGTGGCCGCAGGAGCCCGCTTCCAGCAAGTCCATGACCGACAGCGGCTCGTGCACGCGCACGAGCACCTCGTCATCCGGCGTCCACTGGCCGTGGCTGAGCGCCAGATGCGTGGCGCCGGTGCGGTCGGTGAAGACCTGGCAGGCGAACTCGCCCTGGGCCGTGTTCAGGCGGCGCTCGGCGACGCGCTGGATCAGGCTCTCGTTGCGGCTGCGGTATTCGATGAGGTCGGCGATGGTGCCGATCTTGAGACCGTGCTCGGCGGCGAAGATCTCCAGGTCGGGCAGGCGGGCCATGCTGCCGTCGTCCTTCATGATCTCGCAGATCACCGAGGTGGCCGACAGGCCGGCCATGCGTGCCAGGTCGCAGCCAGCCTCGGTATGGCCGGCGCGCATCAGCACGCCGCCGTCCTGGGCCTGCAGCGGGAAGATGTGGCCGGGCTGGACCAGGTCGCTGGCCTTGGCGCCGGGCGCGACGGCCGCCTGCACGGTGCGGGCGCGGTCGGCGGCCGAGATGCCGGTGGTGACGCCGGTGGCGGCCTCGATGGACACGGTGAAGGCCGTGCCGTGCTGGGTGCCGTTGCGCCGCGTCATGGGCGGCAGCTGCAGGCGCTCGCAATGCTCTCGGGGCAGCGTCAGGCAGATCAGGCCGCGGCCATGCTTGGCCATGAAGTTGATGGCCTCGGGCGTGACGAGGTCGGCAGCGAGCACGAGGTCGCCCTCGTTCTCGCGGTCTTCCTCGTCAACGAGGATGACCATGCGGCCGGCGGCCAGCTCGGCGACCAGCTCGGGAATGGGGGAGATGGGCATAGCCGGTGATTGTAGGTGGCGACCCTAGGTTGGCCGCAGCCGAAGGCGCAGATCCGCCCCAATCGGTGTGGCTTCGACGAGGCGCCAGCGGCGGGCCGCGTCGAGGCCGCTCAGCGGCGCCAAGTCGGCCAGCGGTCGTCCCGCGCCGATCAGCACCGGCGCCTGGTAGACCAGCAGCTCGTCCACCAGGCCGGCATCCAGGAAGGCGCCGGACAGTACCGGGCCGGCCTCGACGTGCAGCTCGTTGATGCCTTGCGTGCCGAGTTCGGCCATCAACGCAGGCAGGTCGGCGCGGCCGGGGCCGATGGCGCGGGCTTCGCCCGGCGGCTGCAGGATGCGCGCACCGGCGGGCATGCGTCCCTGCGGGTCCAGCACGAGGCGCAGCGGCTGCCGGGCCGTGGGCACGAGGCGGACGTCCAGCCGCGGGTCGTCCGCCAACACGGTACCGATGCCGGTCAGCACGGCGCCCGCGCGCCGGCGCCAGGCATGGCCATCGGCGCGGGCGGCCTCGCCGGTGATCCACTGGCTGCGGCCGTCGGGCAGGGCTGTGCGGCCGTCCAGCGAGATGGCCGACTTCAGGCGCACGAAGGGCCGGCCGCGCTGCATGCGCGAGAAGAAGCCAATGTTGAGTTCGCGCGCCGCCTCGGCGGTCGCCGCATCGGCCAGTTCCACGTCGATGCCCGCCGCGCGAAGCCGGGCGATGCCCTGGCCCGCCACCTGTGGATTGGGGTCCTCGACGGCCACGACCACACGGGTGATGCCGGCCTGGATCAGCGCATCGCAGCAGGGCGGGGTGCGGCCGTGGTGGCTGCAGGGCTCCAGGGTCACGACGGCCGTCGCGCCACGCAGGTCATGGCCTTGAGCCTGGGCGTCGCGCAGGGCCATGACCTCGGCATGCGCCTGGCCGGCCGCCTGGGTGTGGCCGCTGCCCAGCACGCGGCCGTCGGCCGCCAGGATGACGCAGCCCACGCGGGGGTTGGGGTCGGTCAGACCGACGGCCTGCTCGGCCAGATGCAAGGCTTGGCGCAGTGCCGCCTGGATGTCGGGGGATGGCATCCGCCCAGTCTAGGGGCTGGGCTGGAGTTGCTGGGTGCTGTAGTCGACGAAGATGCCCCGGGCCGGGTCCACCGCCGGTGCCGTCGGACAGGCGCGGGCACCGTTCACGACGAGGAAGTTCTGCCGTGCCAGCGAACCCGTCACGCCGACATAGACCTCGGGATGCTCGAAGTTGTCGTAGGCCACGGTGGCGCTGACGTAGGGGCTGCCGTTGCCGTTGTAGTCGGCGCTGTAGCGGCAGACGCGGTACTCGCTCGCCAGCGTGCCGATGCTGAAGCCCGTGGGCACCAGCGTGAGCTTGCCGGACCATTTGCCCGGCGAGCTGGCGCTGAAATAGATGATGCAGTCGTAGTTGACGTGGGTTTGCGTGGTGGGCAGCGCCGTGGGCGCATCGCTGAAGCACTCGTGCCGCGGTGCGGATGCCGTCAGCGTCTGCATGATGTAGTTGCCGCTGCTGTCGCGGCGCGGCACGCCCTTGGCATCCAGCTCCGGAGTCTGATAGCTCGCAGAGACGATGGCCGGCGTGAGCCGCAGCGCCGTCGCCTCGGGCAGCGTCGGGTTGGGCGGGTTGGCGTTGGAGAAGCGCACCGTGCCGCTGAGCAGGTAGCCCACTTCGCTGTAGTTGCAACTGGTGACGTCGGCGGCGGTCAGCGTCGCCACGGACGTGGCGGGCGGGATGCTGCACACGCCCGTGATGACACCGCTGACGTTGTTGAACACCCAGACCGTGCTGCCGAGGCTGCTGGGACGGTAGACGCTGGTCTTGTTGCCCAGGTCCTTGGCCCCTGTCGGGATCGAGGGGCTGCGCCCAGAGGGCTGGCGGGTGCCGCCGGGCGGTGGCGTGAAACCGACCGCGCCGCCAAAGGCGGGCTCGGCACGTGCGACCACGGTGTTCAGCACGATGGCCTGGGGCGCCTCTTCCGCTGCGGCGGTCTTGCGCCCACCACGGTCCTGCCAGTTGACGACCACCTGCACGGTCTTGGCGCGCAGCGCGGACTCGTCCTCGACCAGCGGCGCAACCGTGCGCGACACGGTGTAGCTGGTGTTGGAGTCGTCCGGCGCGATGCTGCGTGAGGCGGCGCTGACGATGTCGGTGTCGAAGTCCTTCACGTCGGAGGCTGCGTCCGCGGGCTTGGCCACGACCGAGAAGGTCCGCAGACTGGCCATCTCGGCCTGTGCAATCCGCATGGCTTCGCTGCGCTGCTTGCCCAGGTCGCCGCTGCGGCGCAGATTGGTCATCAGCTCGACCAGGGCCACCATGCCGAAACCCATGACCATGAGGGCGACCAGGGCCTCGATCAGTGTCACGCCGAGTTGACGGCGTCGGTGACGCGAGATGGGGGAGGGGCGGCGGTTCTTGTTCACGATGGCCACCCGTCAGTTGTGATCCGTCCAGCCGCCGGGCACGCGCACAAAGCTGCCAACTCGGTTGCGCAATTGATCCACGACCTTGGTCTGGTAATAGATGTCCATCTTGCCGCTGGTGTGCACATCGCCTTCGGCCAGTACGACGCCGTTCACGAGAGAGGTCAGCCCGCTGGTGTTGCTCCAGTCGAGGTCGCCGCGGCTGACCAGCATGCCGCTCAGCTGGAACGGGCCGGACAGGGTCACGGCACCGTTGGCGATCACGACGATGGGGTCGTCGGCCGTGCCCAGGGTCTTGTTGCTGCTGATGGTCAGCGGCCCTTCGACCCACAGGATGCGGATACCGGCCTTGTAGGCGTCTTCCAGTGCCGGAGCACAGTCGGCGTCGCAACTCACGACGCGCAGAGAGGCATGCTGCTGGTACCGCTCCGCGGTGGCGCCCATGAACATGCGGAACAGGTCGGCGTCCACCTTGCTCAGCTGGCTGTCGGTGGCGATCAGCGCCGCCGAGGGCGGTGTGCCGGGCACGCTCTCCATCCGGTGGTCCTGCAGTCCGTTCAGCGCCCCCCCCGCGGTCGCCAGCAGGCCGGCGGAGCCCGGGGAGGTGTTGTGCAGGCCCAGCCCGTCGGCGCCTGATGCCGTGATGCTGCCCTTGGCCACCAGCGGCGCTGCCGGCGGCGAGCGGACGGCACTGACCAGCGCAATCAGCGCGTCCTGGTCGCTGCGACCTTGATAGCGCTGGGTGTTGCCCACGCCGCCCCCGCACTCATCGACCACGCTGGTGGTGCAGCCTCTGGCGACGATCTGCAGCGTCCCCGATCCGAGGTTCTTGGGCGGAATGAAGATGCCGAAGCTGGGCACCAGATCGACGCTCGCGACCGCATCGGGCGTCTTGCGCTCGCCGAGGGCCGGGCAACGGCAGCTCCAGCCCGTCGAGCTGCGGGTGCAATCGGCAACCAAAGTGGTGATTCCGCTGCCCGAAGCGACGTTCTGCTTGATGCCGCGGTCCTCCGCCGAGAACTTGAGGTAGCGGTCGACGAAGCGCTGGCCACCCGTGGCCACCGGCTGGCAGTTCTCGTCGATCGCCTTGCCGTTGAGCATCGTGATCGACCATTCCAGCGCCGCCTCCGACATCTCCTGGGCCAGGCTGGCGCGGTAATAGCTGCTCGCCATGCGCTGCTCGAACAGCATGCTGCGGTTGGCGTAGGCGGCCAGCAGCGCCATGATCAGGAACAGCATCATGACCACCACCAGCGTGGCGGCACCCTGCTGCCCGTGCAGCGAGGTCGGGCGGGGATGCGGCTTCATGCTGGGCAAGCCCCGGTGATGGCGTCCGCCCGCATGCGCTCGGTGCCGCTGAGCGTGCGCACGACGTTTTCGTCATGCTTTGCCCGGCCGCGCAGCAGGAACTCGACCCGCCGGATCAACTGCTTCGGGCAACCGGCCCCGCTGCAATCCGCATCGCAGAAGTCCTTCAGCTCGATCTCCTGAGTACGCACGTTGATCTCGAATTGCATGATCTCGACCGTCTCGGGATCGGTGACGGGCTGCCAGTTGGGCGATCCGTCTTCCTTCAAGCCCAGCTTGAGGTACAGGGCCTTGTTGCGCTTGTCCCAGCGAATACCGAAATACTCGTTGTTCTGCGGCGCGGCGCTGAAGGCGTACTGACGGGCGTAGCGGTACTCCAGCGTGCGCTCCGTGCTGCTGTCGATCTCGGTCAGCTCCGTGTAGGGGCTGGCGCTCGCGGCTCTTGCCGGGACCTCCAGGGCGGAGCCGACACCACTCGCGGGCGTCCAGACGCCATAGGCGGCGTCGCCGCGAAAACCGGCGCGACGCATATCCTGCTGAATCAGGTCTGCCGCCGCACGAAGATCCTGCTGAACCTGGGTCTCCAGCATCAGCCGGCGATGCTCGTTGATCTGGTTCACCGCAACCATGGAGGCACCGGCCGCCACGATCAGTCCAACCGTGATGCCAACCATCAGTTCGACAAGGCCCAGGCCACGCTGGGCAGAAGGGGCGAGGGGCTTCTTCAGCATGTCGGGAATCCGTTGATGCTGCCATCGGGTGTGCAGATGCGAACGCGGTTGGCGTGGTTCATCTCCACCCTGAACCGGGCGCCTGTGCGGCGCCCCTTGACGTTGACCTGCACGTCTGTCGCTTCGGCGAAGTGAAGGTTGCGGGAGAAGGTCAGTCGTTCCGGGATACCGCCCCAAGACGACGCGGAGGCCTCGAAGCTCACACCATCGGCGTTCTTGAGCTGAAACATCCGTGTCGGAACAATCTTGCTCTTGCCGCACATCTTGTTCGCGGGCAGATAGCACACGCAGGTGTCCGCGGAGTGGAGCACGTTGACGGAGGCGCAACTCAGCACACCGGATGGGTCCTTTTCCAAGTGCACCGTGACCTTGTCACCAATGACGTTGGTTTCGGACTTGGCGAAATTCAGGATGTTGGCAATCTCAAGCCCGACGGCCACCACGCGGCGCCGTTCGAGCAGATCCAGCATGGACGGGGTTGCCACAGCCACCAGCACGCCCAGGACAGCAACACCCACCATGACCTCGACAAGGCCAAGGCCCCGTCGGGACGCGCGGTGAAGCAACTTCCTCATGCTCACTTGGGCCAGCAATAGGCGGACGTTGCCGTGCCGCTGCCGTCGACGGCGACGTAGTTCACCGATGCGCCTTCGACACGGATGCCCAGCTTGGCGCATTGGGTGTCATTGGCCTGCGAACTGCCCGACTTGGTCGTGGCGGTGACCTCGTAGCCGCCAACCAGGCTGGCCGGATCACCAATGCCGGCGATGGCAAAGCTGTAGTAGTTGGTCAGCGCCGTGTCCGGGAACCCCAGGTCCGACAGCGACGATGCATAGGCACTGCGGTTGCCTCGGTATCGCTCCTGGGCCTGAGACACCGCAGTGAGCAGCTTGACCGCATCGGCCCGTCGGCTGCGTTGCAGGTGCGAGGTGTAGGCCGGATAGGCCACGGCCGCCAGGATGCCCGCGACGACGAGCACCACCATCAGCTCGATCAGGGTGAAGCCGCGCAGGCGACGGTGGGCGGACGTTTGCATGGCGCGATTCTGGGCAGCGCCGACGCCAGACCTGTAACAGCGTCTGCCGTTCGTCCGGTCAGCCGGGCCGCTGGTCGGCATCCACCATGAATGAGGGGCTCAGGCGCAGCGGTTCAGGCCGGCCATCTTGTTGCCGACCGCACAGCTGCGCACGCGGCCGGTGATCGCCACGATCTGGCGAATGGCCCCGCCGTCCTTCAGCGCCAGCTCGACGCTGCCGGTCTGGGTGACCAGGCCCTGACGGTGCTGGAACTGCAGGGTTTCCGCATTGGCGCGCAGGGTCAGCGGCAGCTTGCCGGGCAGCCAGACCGCCTTGATGACCGTGCTGGTGGCGGACTTGCAGACCGCTTCCCCGCCAGCGCAATCGCAACCGTCCTTGGCGCCAGTGTGGATGATGTAGCAGGCGTTGCCGCCCTTGGCGCTGATGCGGAAGAACACCGGGTCTGCGCTGCGGACCGCCTCCTCGCTGCGGGCCAGGCGCAGGTCGCTGCCCAGGGCTTCTGCGTTGGCGCGCAAGGCCTGCTCTTGGTGCAGGCGGCTCAGGGCTGGCAGCGCCTGGCCGGCAAGGGTGGCGCAGATGCCCAGCCCCACGCAGAGTTCGACCAGGGTAAAGCCACGGCTGTTGCGACGGGCAGTGCTGGCGTTGCGCTTCATGGTGCTTTCCCAGGTTCGTTGCGGTGAACAAACTCTAGAAAGCGGACTCGGCCCCGTCTTTCCCTCCAAAGGCGGGACGATGGGGGAGGGCTGGCCATCTCTCCCCCCGGCCCCCTCCAAAGAAGGATAGGGTTTCCACGGATCAGATCTCGCGGATCAGCTGGCGGAACTCATCCACGTCCTCGAAGCTGCGGTACACCGACGCGAAGCGCACGTAGGCGACCTTGTCGATGCGCTTGAGTTCACGCATGACCAGCTCTCCCAAGCGGGTGGACGCGATCTCGCGTGCACCGCTGGCCAGCAGTTTTTCCTCGATGCGGTTCAGCGCCGCATCGATCTGCTCCACGCTGACTGGCCGCTTGCGCAGCGCCAGTTGCATGGAGGCGCGCAGCTTGGCGGAGTCGAAATCGGCGCGCCGCCCGTCCTTCTTGACGACCGAAGGCAGGGCGATGTCCGCCCGCTCGTAGGTCGTGAAGCGCTTGTCGCAGGACAGGCAGCGGCGCCGGCGCCGGACGACGTCACCCTCGTCCGACTCCCGGGTTTCGGCGACCTGGGTTTCGGTGTGAGAGCAGAACGGGCAGCGCATCGGGCCGGTTTAACCGCGGTACACGGGGAAGGCGGCCGTCAGCGCGGCGACCTTCTCGCGCACAGCGGCCAGGTTTGCCTCGTCGTGCGGCTTGTCCAGCACGTCGGCGATTAGATGGGCCGTGACGCGCACCTGTTCTTCCTTGAAGCCGCGCGTCGTCATGGCCGGCGTGCCCAGGCGGATGCCGCTGGTGACCATGGGCTTCTGCGGGTCGTTGGGGATGCCGTTCTTGTTGCAGGTCATGTGGGCGGCGCCCAGGATGGCCTCGGCTTCCTTGCCGGTCAGGTTCTTGGGGCGCAGGTCCACCAGCATGACGTGGCTTTCCGTGCCGCCAGAGACGATGCGCAGGCCGCGCTCGATCAGCGTCTCGGCCAGCACCTTGGCGTTCTTGACGACCTGCTGCTGGTAGGCCTTGAACTCGGGCGTCAGCGCTTCCTTGAACGCCACGGCCTTGCCGGCGATGACGTGCATCAGCGGGCCGCCCTGGATGCCGGGGAAGATGGCCGAGTTGATCTTCTTGGCGATGTCTTCCTTGTTCGTCAGGATGATGCCGCCGCGCGGGCCGCGCAGGCTCTTGTGCGTGGTGGACGTGACGACGTCGGCATGCGGCAGCGGGTTGGGGTAGACGCCCGCGGCGATCAGGCCGGCGTAGTGGGCCATGTCGACCATGAAGTAGGCGCCGATTTCCTTGGCGATCTTGCCGAAGCGCTCGAAGTCGATGCGCAGCGAGTAGGCGGACGCGCCGGCGATGATGAGCTTGGGCTTCTTCTCGCGGGCCAGGGCTTCCATGGCGTCGTAGTCGATCTCTTCCTTGGCGTTCAGGCCGTAGGAGATGACGTTGAACCACTTGCCGCTCATGTTCAGCGCCATGCCGTGGGTCAGGTGGCCGCCTTCGGCCAGGCTCATGCCCATGATGGTGTCGCCGGGCTGCAGCAGCGCGAAGAACACGCCCTGGTTGGCCTGCGAGCCGCTGTTGGGCTGCACGTTGGCGAACTCGGCGCCGTACAACTGCTTCAGGCGGTCGATGGCCAGTTGCTCGGCCACGTCGACGTACTCGCAGCCACCGTAGTAGCGCTTGCCGGGGTAGCCCTCGGCGTACTTGTTGGTCAGCTGGCTGCCCTGGGCTTCCATGACGGCCGGCGAGGTGTAGTTCTCGCTGGCGATCAGCTCGATGTGGTCTTCCTGGCGGCGGGTCTCGTTCTGGACGGCGGTCCAGAGCTCGGGGTCGACCAGGGCGAGGGTGGAGGTGGTGCGGTCAAACATGGCAGTGTTTCCGAAGGTCAGGCGGTGAATCCCAGGCGCTCACGAGCGGGCGTGGCGACGAACTGGGCTGCCCAGGCGAACGGCTGAAAGCGGTTGTCGACAAAGGACGATCGCCTCACGCTCCCCGGTGGTGGCCCACCTCAGGTCAGCTTGTGACCCTGATCGCCAGTCGCGTGAGCCGCGAGTGTAGTTCAGCGCAGCAGCGCCACCTGCGCAGAATCGACGCCGGCGGGTGCGGAAGCCGGGTCGCGCATCGGACGGGCGGGGGCGGTGGCGTTGGCCGGCACGCTGCGGCCGGAGGCGACGGATTTCAGCAGGTCGTGCTCGGACAGCACGCGGCCGGCATAGCCCGCGTCGTCGGCCAGGTTGGCGGCGCCCACGTAGTAGCGCAGGCCTTCCTCCAAGCCGCCGGCGCGCTGGATGCACTCCTTCAGCACCTGCACGCCCACACGCAGGTTGGTCACGGGGTCGAACGCCGCATGCGTGCCGCCGAAGGCCTCGTACTTGTCGTCGTGCACGCGGGTCATGACCTGCATCAGGCCCTGCGCGCCGACGGCGCTCTGGGCGAACGGGTTGAAGCTGGACTCGATGGCCATGATGGCCAGGATCAGCGTGGGCTCCACCTTGGCGCGCTGGCCCACGGCCCAGGCCTCCTGGACCAGTCGGCTGATCGGCTCCGGCGCGACGCGGTAGCGGCGTGCCAGCCAGTGGGCCACGGCGGCTTGCTGGCGGCTCAACTCGCGAGGGTCGGCGGCGGTGGCGCGGGCGACCGCGTCCGGTTCGGCAGCGGCCAACAAGGTGTTGCCCTCGGCTTCAGCGCGGGCTTCCTGGCGCGCATTTAGCCAGCCCAGCGTGGCCGACTCAAGTTTGTGGCGCAGCCCGGCTTGGCTGCTGAACACCAGCAGCACCGTCACCACCGCCAGCCCCACCAGGGCCAGCGTGTTGTGGCTGATCACGAGCAGGCCGTTGCCGATGTCCCGAACGAACAGCGAAGCGGCGTCCCGCGCGTGGCGAGCCAGGGTGACGAGGTCTTGACGTGTCGTCATGCGACTCCTCTTGTGTCGCAGCCCACCACAGGCTGCCGTAAGCGGCGGTCTGGGTGGAGCGACGGTGATAATTTCACGGCCTGTGACGGGGACTGTGGCACTGCAATGCCCAGAGGACCCGGCCGGTTGGGTTTCAGTAGAAACCCGAGAGCGGCGAATTTTACGGGTCGAAGATAACCCGTCAAGGCTGTTTGAGCCAATCAAAATTACTTTCAGTTATGAAATACAGAGACCTGCGGGACTTCATCGCCGGCCTGGAGGCCTTAGGCGAGCTCAAGCGCGTGCGTGAAAAAGTCTCGCCGGTGCTGGAGATGACGGCCTTGAGCGACCGGGTTCTGAGGGCAGGGGGGCCGGCCTTGCTGTTCGAGAGTCCAGCCGGGTTTTCCACCCCCGCCTTGACCAATCTTTTCGGGACAACGCGTCGCGTCGCATTGGGCATGGGCGCTGAGTCTCTGGCCGATTTGAGGGATGTGGGGCGGGTGCTGGCCAGCCTCAAGGAACCCGACCCGCCCAAGGGCTTGAAGGACGCCGGCAAGCTGCTGCAGATGGCCAAGGCACTGTGGGACATGAAGCCCTCGGTGCAGCGCCGGGCGCCCTGCCAGGAGGAGGTCCTCGAAGGCAGCGACATCGACCTCGGCCGCCTGCCCATCCAGACCTGCTGGCCGGGCGACGCAGCCCCCCTGATCACGTGGGGTCTGGTCATCACGCGCGGCCCGACCCGCACGCGGCAGAACCTGGGCATCTACCGCCAGCAGGTCATTGGCCGGCGTCAGGTCATCATGCGCTGGCTGGCCCACCGGGGCGGCGCACTGGATTTCCGCGACCACGCGTTGGCGCACCCGGGCCAGCCTTTTCCCATCGCGGTGGCGCTGGGCGCCGACCCGGCCACCATCCTGGGCGCCGTCACACCGGTGCCGGATTCCCTCTCCGAGTACCAGTTCGCTGGCCTGCTGCGCGGCTCGCGCACGGAACTGGTCAACACCGGCGTGGGCCGCGAGGGTCTGCCGCTGCAGGCGCCGGCCTCGGCCGAGATCGTGCTGGAGGGCCATATCCCGCCCGCCGAGCCGGGCTACACGGGCGTCAGCGAGGCCGGCGTGCCGCTGAAGGAGAAGGGGGGCTACCTGCATGCGCTGGAAGGCCCCTACGGCGACCACACCGGCTATTACAACGAGCAGGACTGGTTCCCGGTCTTCGAGATCACGCGGCTGACCCAACGCGCGAACCCCATCTACCACTCCACCTACACCGGCAAGCCGCCCGACGAGCCGGCCATGCTGGGCGTGGCGCTCAATGAAGTGTTCGTCCCCATCCTGCAGAAGCAGTTCTCCGAGATCGTCGACTTCTACCTGCCGCCCGAGGGCTGCAGCTACCGCATGGCGGTCGTGTCCATCAAGAAGGCCTACCCGGGCCACGCGAAGCGGCTGATGTTCGGCATCTGGAGCTTCCTGCGCCAGTTCATGTACACGAAGTTCATCGTCGTCGTCGACGACGACATCGACACGCGCAACTGGCAGGAGGTGATCTGGGCCATCACCACCCGCATGGACCCGGTGCGCGACACCACGCTGGTGGACAACACGCCCATCGACTACCTGGACTTCGCCTCGCCCGTCAGCGGCCTGGGCGGCAAGATGGGGCTGGACGCCACCAACAAGTGGCCCGGTGAGACCGACCGCGAATGGGGCCGCGGCATCACGCTGCCGGACGAGGTCACGAAGCGGGCCGAGGCGCTATTCGGGCAACTCTTCTTGAAGCCCTGAAGGCGCTCGCCTACTGTTGAACTGCCTTTTCAGGCAAATCCTCTGGCGCAATCTTTGCGCGCCAGGAGCCCAGTGGCAGATGGCCGCTGAGCCCCAAGGTGGCCTAGCCACCCGACCCCGCCCGGCCTTCAAGCCCGGCGGGGTTTCTATTTGTGCCCGTCCGTCAGCGGCCGCTCCACCAGGCCAGGGTCTCGTAGACCAGGTAGCGCACGCGGGCAAAGCCGCCCGGTGACGGACACCAGTCGGAAAAGCTCGTCAGACCGTCTTCTCGCAAGCCCACCGGCGCCGCGAGTATCTGCATCCGCAGCGGCGCGGCCTGGGCTTCGAAGGCGCGCAGCGCACGGCGCATGTGGGCGTCGTGCGTGACCAGCACCACCCGCCTGACCCCGGCCTGGGCCAGCAGCGGCAGCGTGTTGGCGGCGTTCTCCCGCGTGTCCCGCGAGCGATCCTCGGCCCAGCGCAGCGGCAGACCGTAGTCCTGTGCTGCCACGCGGGCGACGATGCTGGCCTCCGACTGCTTCAGTTCCGTCGCACCCCAGCCGATGCCGCCCGAAAACGCCAGCGGCAGGCCGGTCTGCCGGGCCAGGAAGACGCCGTAGGCCAGGCGCTCCGCGGTCACCTCCTTGGGGGCCCCGGCACCGTACTCGGGCACCTGGTTGCGCACACCGCCGCCCAGCACCAGCACAGCGCCGTCTGGACTGCCGCGCAGTGCGGCGACGCGGGCCGCTGCCAGCGCCGGCGGCTGGCCGATCGCGCGGCTCAACAACTCGCCCGCCGCCTCGGTGGCCGTGAACCACATCAGCAGCAGGGCCAGGCCCAGCAGCCAGCCACCGCCGCGGCGCTGTCGGCGCAACCGCCAGCCGCCCCAGCCGGCCAGCAGCAGAAAGGGCGCGGGCGGCATCAGCACCGCCAGCAGCAAGGCCTTGAAGCCGGAATAGTCGAGGGCGAGACTCACGGGCGGCATCATCGCCGACATCAATAATGCGTTCGCCGTGACGATCACTCTTCCCCGCTCCCCCCTTCGCCTGGCCCTGTGGGCGCTGGCCGCGCTGTCAGCCCTGCTCACGTTGCTGCTGCTCATCGTCACGCTGGCGCTGCCGGGCTGGATGGCCGGGCGCGGCGCTGCCTTGGCCAGCGAGGCCCTGGGCCGGCCGGTCAGCATCGGGCAGGCGAGCTTCCAGCCCTGGCGGCTGGCGGTCATCGTGGAAGACCTGCGCGTCGCCGGTGCCACCGCGGGCGCACCGCCGCTGCTGACGCTGAAGCGGCTGGACGCCGCGCTGTCGCTGCGCTCGCTGCTGCGGGGGCACGCGGTGGTCGAGTCGCTGGAGCTGGTGCGGCCGGAGCTGCGCCTGGCGCGCGTGGCCGACGGCCGCTACGACATCGACGACCTCATTCGCCGCTTCACGGCCCAACCCGCCGCGCCCGAAGGCGAGGAGGCCGAATTCGCCGTCTACAACATCGAGCTGACCGACGGCCGCCTGCTGTTCGACGATCAGCCGGTGCAGCGCAAGCACGAACTGGCGGCCCTGCGGCTGGCCTTGCCCTTTGTGTCGACGATAGAGACGGACGTGGCCGTCAAGCTGCAGCCGCAACTGAGCGGCCGGCTGGACGGCGTGGCCTTCGACAGCCGCGCCGAGGCGCTGCCCTTTGCGGATGAGGCCAGCGCCCGGCTGTCCTTCAAGCTGGCCGGGCTGGACCTGGCGCCGCTGGCGGCCTACCTGCCCGCCGAGCTGCCCCTGCGGCTGCGCACCGGCCGGCTGGACGTGGACCTGGCGCTGGACTTCGCCGAACGGCCCAAACAGCCCGCCAGCGTCAAGCTCAGCGGCGGCCTGCAATTGCGCGGGCTGTCGCTGACCCGGCCCGATGGGCGGCCGCTGCTGGACCTGAAACAGCTGAGCCTGCCGCTGGCCGATGTGCAGCCGATGCGCCGCCAGCTGGGCCTGGGCCAGGTCCTGATCGACACGCCGGTCGTGGCGCTGGCGCCGCTGCCGGCGGCCAAGGGGAGCGGCGGATCGTCCCCGCCCTGGCAGTTCCGCGTGGCGGGGCTGGAGGTCCGCGATGGCCGCATCAGCCTGCGCGAACTGGACCTGGACGCGGTACAGATCAAGCTGGGCGCCGCCGCCTGGCCGCTGACGCAGCCGATGCAGCTGGACGCCAGCCTGCGCGTGGACGAAGGCGTTTTGAGCGCCAAGGCCCGGCTGGCGCCCGAGGCGCTGCAGGTCGACGCGCAACTGGAACACCTGGCCCTGGAGCGCCTGGCGCCTTGGCTGCCGCTGCCGGCGGGCGCCAGGCTGGCCGGTCTCTTGTCGAGCCAGGTCACGCTGAAGCTCGACAAGCCGCTGGACGCCGGCGCCGCGGACCGTGCCCGGCTGGCGTTGCGCGAGCTGCAGTTCAGTGACGCACGGCTGACCCTGGCGGGCAAGCCTGTGATGACGCTGGCCGGCCTGCAACTGGACCAGGCCGACATCGACCCCGCCGCGCGTGTGCTGCGGCTGGGTCTGCTGAAGCTGGACGCGCCGCGCGCCCAGCTGGCCCGCGATGCGGCCGGCAAACTCAATGCTGCGGTGCTGCTGCCGCCCGAATCGGCCGCTTCGGCGCCGGCCAACGCCCCGGGCTGGAAGCTGCAACTGGCCGGCCTGTCCGTCGAGCGAGCCGGCCTGCGCTGGCGCGATGCCGCCGTGCCGGGCGGCCTGGCGCCGGTGGCACTGGCCGTCGAGCCGCTGCGCCTGCAACTGGGTGCGCTGGCATGGCCGGCCACGGCGCCGGTGCAGGCACAGCTGAGTGCCCAACTGGCGGCGCTGGGCGCCAACGACCAGCCCGTGGCGGCCAGCGGCGGCAGCCTGCAATGGAGCGGCCACATGGGGCTGGCGCCGCTGTCCGTCAGCGGCAGCCTGCAGACGCAGGGCCTGCCGCTGCACCTGCTGAATGCCTATCTCGACCCGGCCTGGGGGCTGCACCTGCAGCGCGCCGAGCTGGGCATGAAGGGCGAGGTAACGGCCGCGCAACAGCCGGACGGCGGCTGGCAGGCCGGCGTGGGCGGCGACCTGCGCATCGGTCCGTTGGCGCTGCTGCAGACCCGCGCGGTGGACGGCCAGCGCGTCATCGGCGAGGACCTGCTCAGCTGGCAGGCGCTGCAGCTGGACGGCGTCAAGCTGGCGCTGGCGCCCGGCGCGCCACTGCGCCTGGCGGTGCGCGAGGCGCAGCTGGATGACGCCTACGCCCGCCTCATCGTCAACGAGCAGGGCCGCTTCAACCTGCGCGATGTCGGCCCCGCCGAAGCCGCCTCGGCACCGGCGCCGAGCGCGTCGATGCCGCAGCCCGAGTTCGCCGTGGAACGCATCCGCGTCAACCGCGGCCTGGTGGACTTCAGCGACCGTTTCGTGCGGCCCAACTACAGCGCGCGGCTGACCGAGCTGCAGGGTTCGCTGGGCGCGTTCTCGTCCACCGGCACGCAGATGGCGCCGCTGACGCTGCGCGGCAAGGTCGCCGGCACGGGGCTGCTGGAGATCGACGGCCAGCTCAAGCCCGGCGCGCCGGTGGCCATGGACGTGCAGGCCAATGCCAGCGACATCGAGCTCGCACCGCTGTCCACCTATGCCGGCAAGTACGCGGGCTATGCCATCGACCGCGGCAAGCTGTCGGCGCGGCTGCGCTACCAGGTCGAGCCCGGCGGCCAGCTGCAGGCCAGCAACCAGATCATCCTGAACCAGCTGAGCTTCGGCGAGCGCGTCGAGAGCCCCGACGCGACCTCGCTGCCGGTGCGCTTCGCCGTCGCGCTGCTGAAGGACCGCGACGGCGTCATCGACATCAACCTGCCCGTCAGCGGCTCGCTGAACGACCCCGAGTTCAGCGTGGGCGGCCTGGTCTGGAAGCTGTTCCTCAACCTCATCGGCAAGGCGCTGACGTCACCGTTCTCGCTGTTCAGCGGCAGCGACGAGCCCGAGGCGGCACAGGTCGGCTTCATGCCGGGCAGCGCCGAGCTGGGCACCACGGACAAGCTGGACCGCATCGCCCGGCTGCTGGCCGACAAGCCCGGCGTGCAGCTGACGCTGACCGGCTGGGCCGACCCGGCCATGGAGACGGTGGCGCTGCGCGAGCTGCGGCTCAACGCGGCGCTGAAGGCCGAAAACGCGCCCACGCCCGAGGCGGCGCTGAAGCGGCTCTACCAGGCCAGCAAGCTGCCCAACAAGCCCCGCAACGTGCTGGGACTGGTGAAGGACCTGCCACCGGAGCAGATGCGCGGCCTGTTGATGGGCAGCTATGCCGTCGACGACGAGACGCTGCGCCAGCTGGCCGTGGCGCGCGCGGTCGCGGTGCGCGACGCGCTGCTGGCGCGCGGCGCGCCCAATGCCCGCCTCTTCCTGGCCGCGCCCAAGCTCTGCGACGGGGCTTGCGAGAGCGGCTGGCAACCCCATGTCGAGATGTCCCTCGCGGCGAACTGAAAGACTGTCATGACCACAGAGACCATCACCCTGGCCGGAGGCTGCTTCTGGTGCCTGGAAGCCGTCTACGAGCGCGTGCGCGGTGTGCAGCGGGTGGAGAACGGCTACAGCAACGGCCAGGGCCCGGCGCCCAGCTACGAGGCCGTCTGCGGCGGCAACACCGGCTATGCCGAGGTCGTGCGCGTCGAGTTCGACCCCGCCCAGGTGTCGCTGCGCGAGCTGCTGGAGGTGTTCTTCACCATCCACGACCCCACCACGCTGAACCGCCAGGGTGCGGACGTCGGCACGCAGTACCGCTCCGGCATCTACTGGCACACCGAGGCGCAGCGCCAGCTCGCCGCCGAGGTGCTGCAGGAGGTCAACGACCACCACGCCGGCCGTGCCGTCACCGAGCTGCTGCCCGAGGCCAACTACCACCCGGCCGAGGCCTACCACCAGCGCTACTACGCCCGCAACCCGGACCAGGGCTACTGCGCCTTCGTCGTCGCCGGCAAGGTGGACAAGTTCCTGGCCAGCTTCAAGCGGCTGGTGAAATGACGCTGGCCTGGAGCGGCCTGCGCCATCGATACGCGGCCGGCGCGGAGATCGCCTACGCCGACTTCGCGCTGCGACCGGGCCGCCATCTGCTGCTGCGCGGTGCGTCGGGCTCCGGCAAGTCCACATTGCTGGCGCTGCTGGCCGGGTTGCTGCGCGTGCAGCACGGGGCGCTGGAGGTGGCCGGTACTGCGCTGCAGGACCTGAGCCCGCGCGCGCTGGATGCGTGGCGCGGCGCCACGCTGGGCTTCGTGCCGCAGCGCCTGCATCTGAGCGACGCGCTGACGGTGGCCGAGAACCTGGCGCTGCCCGCGCTGGCCGCGGGCGAGGGCGCCGATGCCGCACGCGCGCAGGAGCTGCTTGCGGCCCTGGACATCGCCGAACTGGCCCGGCGTCGGCCGCACCAGCTCAGCGTGGGCCAGGCCCAGCGCGTGGCGCTGGCGCGCGCGCTGATGCGCAAGCCCCGCCTGCTGCTGGCAGACGAGCCCAGCGCCAGCCTGGACGACGAGCACACGCTGCACATGCTGGCCTTGCTGCTGGATGCGGCGGAGCGCGAGGGCTGTACGCTGGTCATCGCCAGCCATGACGCGCGGGTCATGGAGGCGCTGGGCGAGCGCGACGACGTGACGGAGGTGCAGCTGTGATCCGCCTCGCGTGGCGCTACCTGTGGTCCAGCCCGCTGACGACGGCGCTGAACCTGCTGCTGCTGACGCTCGGTCTGGCGGCCGTGACCTTCGTGCTGCGCGCCGGCGCCCAGGTGGAGGCGGGTCTGAAGCGCGACCTGGCCGGCATCGACCTGGTGGTGGGCGCCAAGGGCAGCCCCATGCAGATCATGCTGGCCGGCGTCTTTCACCTCGATGCGCCCACCGGCAACATCCCCATGGCCACGCTGGAGCTGCTGCAGCAGCAGCCGCTGGTGGCGCAGGCCGTGCCGCTGTCGCTGGGCGACTCGTTCCGCGGGCATCGCATCGTCGGCACCACGCCGGCCTATCTGGACCTCTACGGCGCCAGGCTGGGGCAGGGCGCCCTGTGGACGCGGCCCATGCAGGCCGTGCTGGGGGCGGAGGTCGCGCAGGCCGCGGGGCTGAAGATCGGCGACCGTTTTGCGGGCAGCCACGGCCTCGCCGACGGCGGCGGCGCGCATGGCGAGCACCAGTTCGAGGTCGTCGGCGTGCTGGCCGCGTCCGGCAGCGTGCTGGACCGCCTGGTGCTGACCGATCTCGCCTCGGTCTGGGAAGTGCACGAAGAACACCATGCCGATGAGGCCCATGACCATCACGACGACGACCAGCGCGAGACCACGCTGATCCTGGTGCGTTACCGCAGCCCGCTGGCGGCCGCGATGCTGCCGCGTTGGGTCAATGCGCAGGACGGCCTGCAATCCGCCGCGCCCGCGCTGGAGACCGCACGCCTGATGCGCTTGGTGGGCGCGGGCACCGAGGTGTTGCGCGGCTTTGGCGTTGTGCTGCTGATCGCGGCGGGGCTGTCCGTCTGGGTCGCGCTGCTGCACGCCGTGCGTGCGCGCCAGCCCGACCTGGCCATGCTGCGCATGCTGGGCGCACCGGCCCGTCGCGTCGCTGCGCTGATCGCGCTGGAGGCGCTGCTGCTGGCGGCGCTGGCGGCCGTGCTGGGCCTGGCCGCCGGCCACGGCCTGGTGGCCGTGCTGGAGCGGCTGCTGGCCGAGCGCCAGTCGCTGCGGCTGGGCACGCTCGGGGTCGGCGAGGCCGAATGGCTGGTGCCCTTGCTGGCGCTGGGCCTGGCCCTGCTGGCCGCTGCCTGGCCTGCGTGGCGCGCCTACCGGCTGGACGTGACCACGCTGCTGCAGGCGCCGCGCTGAACGCCGACAATCGCCGCCATGAAGTTCAAACCCGTCCTCGCCCTTTGCCTGGCTGCCGCGGCCGCCATTGCCCAGACCCCGCCTACTATGGGCCAGGGCCCCGGCTATCACGATCCGCGCAGCCCCTTCAAGCCGCTGGAGGAGCGCGCCGACATCCTGTCGTGGAAGCTGCTGTCGCAGGTGACCGCCAAGGCCGAGAAGAAAAAGCTGGTGCCAACCTTCCCGGCCGCCGTGCAGGCGCTGGACCGCAAGACGGTCAAGGTGCAGGGCTTCATGACGCCGCTGGAGGCGGGTGACAAGCAGCAGCACTTCCTGCTGTCGTCGGTGCCCACGACCTGCTCCTTCTGCGTGCCCGCCGGCCCCGAGGGCATGGTGGAGGTGCGCACCAAGAAGCCGGTGCGCTACACGCTGGAGCCGGTCGTCGTCGAAGGCCAGCTGGCCGTGCTGACCGACGACCCCTACGGCCTGTACTACCGCGTCGAGGACGGCGTTGCCGTCAACTAGTGTCATGTCCTGTTAATTTCTGGCATTAATCCTGCATGCCATTGCGGTATCTTGGGAATGGAGATACCGCAATGAGGACAGGCCGGCCGAAGGTTGAATTGCTGCTGACGGACGAGGAGCGTTCGCAGTTGCAGTCG
>DASWWC010000283.1:0-40052 GCA_036401055.1 Roseateles sp. | reverse complement strand
TGCCGCTGCTGGCGAGGCTGGCGCCGCTGGGCCTGCTGCTGGGGGCCATGCTGCTGTCGGCCTTCACGCCGGCGGCCGTCGGCGTGGCCCAGGTGGGGGCGCTGCCGGCGCTGGCCTTGCCGGTCGGCCTGCCATCGCTGGACGGCGCGCTTTGGCTGCAGCTGCTGCCCAGCGCGGCGCTGGTGGCGCTGATGGCCTTCGTGTCCAGCTTCGCGGTGTCGGAGTCGCTGGCGCAGCGCCGCGGCGAGAAGCTGCTGCCCGCCGCCGAGCTGCGCGGCCTGGCGGCCGCCAACCTGGTTGCGGCCGTCAGCGGCGGTATGCCGGTGGCAGGCAGCTTCTCGCGCAGCATCCTGCTGCACGAGGCCGGCTCGCGCAGCCGCTGGACGCTGGTCTTCGTGGCCGGCTTCATGGCGCTGGCCATGGTGCTGCTGGCCGGGCCGCTGGCCCATCTGCCCAAGCCGGTGCTGGCGGCCACCATCGTCGTCGCGGTGCTGGGCGGCTTCACGCTGCGCCACTACGCGGAGGCCTGGCGCTATGCGCGCGCCGAGGGGCTGCTGATGGCGGCCGTGTCGGCCACCGTGCTGCTGTGGAGTGCCGGCGCGGCGCTGGCGCTGGGCGTGGTGGGCTCCATCGCGCTGCTGATCCAGCGCACCGCCCAGCCCCATGTGGCGCGCCTGGGCCGCGTGCCGGGCACGCAGCACTACCGCAACGTGGAGCGTTACGCGGTGGAGTGCCAGCCCGAGGTGGTGGGCCTGCGCATCGACGAGAGCCTGGTGTTCACGAATGCGCGCGGCCTGGTAGACGCGGTGCTGGCGCGCGTGCAGGAGCACCGCGAGCGCGTCGGTGCGCCGGCCCGCGTGCTGCTGCTGATGGCGCCAGTCAACCACATCGACGTGTCGGGCCTGGTGGCGCTGCAGGAGCTGCGCGCCGCGCTGGCGGCCGAGGGGCTGAGGCTGGAGCTGTCCGAGGTCAAGGGCCCGGTGCTGGACCGCCTGCGCGCGGTCGGCTGGCTGGAGCGGCAGGACGTGTCGCTCTACCTCAGCCACCACGAGGGCATGCAGGCCGGCGCACATGACCTGAGGCCCAGTCTGGCCGACATGGACGCGCCCGGGCAGCTGTAGCGCCGTTCTGCTACCGTCCTGCCCGATGAACGATCAAGAGACATTGCTGGGCATCCGCCGCGGCATTGAAAAAGAAAGCCTGCGCGTGCTGCCCGGCGGCGGGCTGGCGCTGACGCCGCACCCCATCGCGCTGGGCGCCGCGCTGACGCATCCGCACATCACCACCGACTACAGCGAGTCGCAGCTGGAGCTGATCACCGGCGTGCATGCCGGCGTGGACGCCGTGCTGGGCGAGCTGACCGAGATCCATCAGGCCGTCTACCGCGCGCTGGCCGACGAGCGCCTGTGGGTCAGCTCCATGCCCTGCGGGCTGCCGGCCGACGAGACCATCCCCATCGGCCGTTACGGCTCCAGCAACATCGGCCGCGCCAAGAGCGTCTACCGCATGGGCCTGGGCCAGCGCTACGGCCGGCGCATGCAGACCATCTCGGGCATCCACTACAACTGGTCGCTGCCCGGCGTGGGCACCGAGGGCTACTTCGGCGCCATCCGCAACTTCCGCCGCGAGGGTTGGCTGCTGCTGTACCTGTTCGGCGCGAGCCCGGCGCTGTGCGACAGCTTCGTGCACGGCCGCGAGCACGGCCTGCAGCGTTTGTCCGAGCACAGCCTCTACCTGCCGCACGCCACCTCGCTGCGCATGGGCAACCTGGGCTACCAGAGCGACGCGCAGGCCAGCATCTCGGTCAGCTACAACTGCCTGGAGAGTTATGCGGCGTCGCTACAGGCCGCGCTGAGCCGGCCCTATGCGCCTTACGAGGCCATCGGCGTGCAGACGCCCGGCGGCGACTACAACCAGCTGTCCACCAGCCTGCTGCAGATCGAGAACGAGTTCTACAGCACCATCCGCGCCAAGCGCGTGATCCGGCCCGGCGAGCGCCCGCTGCATGCGCTGCGCGAGCGCGGCGTCGAGTACATCGAGGTGCGGCTGATGGACCTGGACCCCTTCGAGCCCATCGGCATCGGGGCGGACGCCATCCGTGTGCTGGACGCCTTCCTGCTGCACTGTCTGCACAGCGCCAGCCCCGACGACACGCCGGACGAGATCGCCGCCAACGCGCGCAACCAGCACCGCGTCGCCGCGCGCGGCCGCGAGCCGGGCCTGATGCTGGAGCACTGGCAGGGTGGCGAACGTTCGCTGGCCGACTGGGCCGGCGACATCCTGTCCGGCTGCGCCGCCCAGGCCGAACTGCTGGACGCAGCGCATGGCGGCGACGCCTACAGCGCCGCGCTGCGCCGCGTGTCGGCGCGCCTGCGCGACCCGGCGCTGTGCCCGTCGGCCCGCGTGCTGGCGGCGATGGCGCAGGACTTCGGCCACAGTCACGTGGGCTTCATCTGCCGCCAGAGCGACGCGGCGCGCAATGCCTTGCTGGCGCTGCCGTTCCCGCCGGCGCTGCAGCAGCGCTTCGAGCGGATGGCCGCCGATTCGCTGGCCGAGCAGGCCCGCATCGAGGCTGCCGACACGCTGCCTTTCGAGGAATTCCGGCGCCAGTACGTCGCGCCGGAGCGCATGGCGGTGTGAGAGCCCCTCGCCCGGTCTCGCCTGCTGAACGCGGCGAGTCCGGTCGGTCCCCAAGGGGACGGCGATGCTCGCGGCATCGAGCCGCGAGCACATCGCCCTCGCGGGCCGGCTTGGGGCGGCCCTGCGCTCGGCCCGGTGGATTCCGCGCAAAAAAAGACCCGGTCAGCGGGCTGCCGGGTCTGCAAGCCCTCGGGTGAGGGCGTCGTTGGGAAATGCCAATGTAGGCCGTCCCGTCCCGCCGCGGTGGGGAGTATTCACACGGCGCTGCCGATAATCCGGTCATGAACCTGCCGCCGCACCGCGCCCCCGAAGCCCTGACCGAAGACGACCTGGAGCGCCTGCAGGCCTTGCTGGACGCGCTGCCGGCGCCGCTGGAGCCGCTGGACGTGAGCATGCTGGACGGCTATCTGTGCGGCGTGCTGTTGCAGCCCGAGGCGGTGCCGCTGTCGGCCTGGCTGCCGCCCATCCTCGACAGCGAGGGCCGGCCCACGCCGGGCCGCGTGGACGACGAGCTGTTGGCCCTGCTGCGCCGCCGCCACAAGGAGCTGAACGTGGCCATTGCGGGCCGACAGTGGTTCGACCCGTGGATCTTCGAGCTGGACGACGACGCCGAGCCCAGCGAGACGGTGCTGCCCTGGGTGGCCGGCTTCGCGCATGCGCTGGACGCTCACCCGGCACTGATGCGCCTGCCCGAGGAGCCGCTGCTGGAGCCGCTGGCGGCCATCTACCTGCACCTGGACCCCGACGACCTGGAAGACGCCGACGCGCTGCTGGAGGAGATCGAGTCGCTGGAGCCGCCGGCCGACCTGGAGGAGGCCGTGGAGGGCCTGGTCAGCGCGGTGCTGATGCTGGCGGACGTGTCGCGGCCCGTCAGGTCGCAGCCGCAAACAGGCGGCGGGCGTGCAGGCCCAGGCCGGTCGCGACCGAAGCAAAGCGGTCGCCGCTGACCCGCGCGGCGGCGGGGAAGCCGTCCGCCATGCCGTCCACCAGCAGGCGCAGCCCGGTGGAGCCGCCGGTGAAGTACAGCGCATCGACCTGATCGGCCTTCAGTCCGGCCAGCGCCACGGTCTCGTGCGCGGTGGCGATGATGCGGTCCAGGTCGGCGCGCAGCGCGTCCACGGCGACCTTCTCGCTGAGCGGCAGCACCAGGCCAGGCTCGACGTGGCCGAGGTCCACCGTCGTGTCGGCGCCGCCCGAGATGGCGATCTTGGCGCCCTCGGCGCGCGCGGCCAGCTCGTGGCCCAGGCGCTCTTCCAGCACCGTCATCAGCCGGGCGTGCTGGCGCACGTCGGCGAACCAGCTCTTCATGCCGCGCCACTCGGCCACCCGCAGCGGCGCGTAGCAGGTGTTGATGAGGTGCCAGGTGGCGAGGTCGAAGTAGATGCCGCTGGGCACCTCGCGGCCGCTCGGCCCGGTGGCGCGGTAGCCGAAGGCCTGCAGCAGCCCGGCCAACTCGATGTGGCGGTCGAAGTCGGTGCCGGCGATGTGGATGCCGTGGCTGGCCAGGATGTCGTCGCGGCGCGCCAGGCGCTGCACGCGCTCGGGGCCCACGCGCACCAGCGAGAAATCGCTGGTGCCGCCGCCGATGTCGGCCACCAGCACGATCTGCTCGCCCTTGCCCTCGCGGATGGCCTGCTGCTCGAAGTCGAACGCCGCGGCGATGGGCTCGTACTGGAACTGCACGTCGAGAAAGCCCACGGCGCGGGCGCAGGCCTCCAGCTGCGCCTGGGCGGCGGCGTCGCGCGCCGGGTCGCCGTCGACGAAAAACACCGGCCGGCCCAGCACCGCGCGCTCGGGCTCGCCCGCTAGGCGGCGCAGCCGCTTCAGGTAGCCGGACACGATGTCCGAATACTTGGCGCCGCGCCCGCCGCCGACGTCGGTGGTCTGGTCGATGAGGGGCGAGCCGAGGATGCTCTTCATGGAGCGCATCAGGCGACCGTCGTGGCCTTCGACATAGGCCGCCACGGCGGCGCGGCCGAAGGCGCGCGGCGGGCCGTCGGCGTCGTGCGCGCCTTCGGTGAAATAGAAGACGGCCGTGGGCATGGTGCGCTGGCCGGGTTCGAGCTCGACGAGCTGCATCGTGCCGTCGGCGGCCGGCACCGCCACGGCGGAGTTGGAGGTGCCGAAGTCGATGGCGCAGAAGCTGGCGGCGGCTTTCATGGCTTTTTTCCGGCCCTGGGGCCAGTCCTGTGAGGGGGCGCGGATTCTAGGAACACAATCGCGCGCCTGTTTCCGGAGAACCGATGAAGACGCGCCAATTCGCCTTGATCCTGCTGGTCGCCGCGCTCGCAGGCTGCAGCCAACGCTCCGAGCAGGACCTGCTCGCCGCCGCGCAGAAGCGCATGGAGCAGAAGGATGCGGCCGGTGCCACCATCGAACTGAAGAACCTGCTCCAGAAGAACCCCGACAACCCCCAGGGTCGCCAGCTGCTGGGCAAGGCCTTGCTGGAGGCCGGCGACGTGGCCGGTGCCGAGATCGAGCTGCGCCGGGCCTGGGAGCTGGGCGCGGCGCGCGACGAGGTGGCGCCGCTGCTGGCGAAGACGCTGCTGCTGTCGGGACAGTCGCGCAAGCTGATCAGCGAGTTCTCCGACCAGAGCCTGGCCGACCCGCCGGCCATGTCGCAGCTGCTGCAGCAGTTGTCCCTGGCCTATCTGGCCCAGGGCAATCTGACCGAGGCCAAGGCCGCCGCAGTGCGGGCGCTGCAACTGACGCCGGAGGCCGAGTCGGCCGTCATCGTCAGCGCACGCACCAAGCTGGCCGGAGGGTTCACCGACGAGGCGCTGGCCGCGCTGGACGAGCTGTTGCTGCGCAGCCCCAAGGCCGTGGCGGCCTTGCAGCTGAAGGCCGAGGTGCTGCTGGCGCGCGGCAAGACCGCCGAGGCCGAGCCGCTGCTGGGCCAGGTGCTGGCGCTGGATGCCAGCCATTACGAGGCGCGCTCCCTGCTCGTGCGCCTGGCGCTGGGCCGCCAGCAGGTCGATGAGGCGGCCAAGCTGGTCGAGGCCATGCCGCCGGCGCTCGCCAAGCGGCCGCAGGGCCGTTTCTTGCAGGCACAGATCGCGCTGGCCCGCAACGACGCGGCCAAGGCCAAGGAGCTGGCGGCGCCGCTGCTGAAGCTGTTGCCCAACTACCTGCCGCTGCTGCGCCTGGGCGCCGCCGCGCACCAGCAGCTGGGCGAGCTGGCCGATGCCGAGAACCTGCTGAACCAGGCGCTGAAGCTGGCGCCCGAGGAGACGGGGCTGCGGCGCCAGTTCGCCAGCCTGCAGCTGCAGCGGCGCGCCCCCAACAAGACGCTGGAAACGCTGCGCCCGCTGCTGGAAGGCGGCAAGGCCGATGCCGAGACGCTGCTGCTGGCCGGCAAGGCGCAGCTGATGCTGGGCAATTTCGAGGGTGCCGACCAGGCCTTCGGCGCCGCGGCCAAGCTGCGCCCTGACGATGCCAAGACGCAGGCGGCGCTGGCGCTGTCGGCCATCGTGCGCGACAGCGTCACGCCCGGCGGTGGCGGCCGCGCCAAGGCCGACGCGGCGCTGACCCAACTGCGCGAGCTGGCCGCCAAGGACAGCGGCAGCAACTACGACCTGATGCTGGTCAACGCTCTGATCCGGCGCCAGGACTTCCCGGCCGCGCTGGCCGCGCTGGACAAGCTGGGGCCCAAGATGAAGGATAGCGCCGTGCCCGAGGCGCTGCGCGGCCGCATCCACCTGGTGCGCAAGGACACGGCGGCGGCCCAGACGGCCTTCGAGGCCGCCAACAAGGCCGATCCGGCCTATCTGCCGGCGGTGCTGGGCCTGGTGGCCATCGACCTGCAGGCCAAGCGCCACGACCCCGCCGTCAAACGGCTGGAGGCCTACATCGCCAGCCAGAAGCAGGCGCCCCAGGCCCGCCTGGCGCTGGCCGAGCTGCTGGTGCAGACCCAGGCGCCGATGTCACGCGTCACCGAGGTGCTGAGTACCGGCGTGCGCGAGGAGCCGACCGAGGCCAGCCTGCGCCTGGCCTACATCGACCAGTTGCTGCGCACCGGCAACACCCCGGCTGCGGCCCAGGCCGCGCAGGAGGCCTCGGCCGCGCTGCCGCTCAACCCCGACCTGCTGGAGCGCCTGGCGCGCACCCAGTTCGCGGCCGGCGAGCGCGCCCAGGCCGCCAAGACCTATGTGCGGCTCAACGCGCTGGCGCCCAACCGCGCGCAGGGCTGGCTGGGCCTGGCGCAGCTGCGCTTCGTCGACAAGGACTTCGCCGGTGCCGAGCGGGAGGTCAAGCGGGCGCTGGAGGCCGATCCCAATTCGGTCGCCGCGCAACGGCTGCTGATCCAGCTGGCCGCCCGCCAGGGCCGCGTGGACGAGGCGCTGGCCGCGCTGCACGAGCGCCAGAAGAAGTTCCCGCAGGAGGCCTTTGCGCTGATCGCCGAGGCCGAGATCGAGATGGGTCGCCAGCGTCCGGACGCCGCCCTGCCGCTGCTGCGCAAGGCCACGACGCTGCGTGATCCGGGCGACGCGCCCCTGCGCCTGTTTGCCTTGCTGTTGACGACCAACAGGCGCGACGAGGCGCTGGCCTTCGAGGCCCAGTGGCAGGCCGCCCGTCCGCAGGACCAGGCCTTTGCCGCCGCCGCGGCCGACCTGGTGCTGACGCGCGGCGACTTCGACGGCGCGCTGGCGCGCTACGAGACCTTGCTGAAGCGCAACCCGGAGGCCGTGCCGCTGATCAACAACGTGGCCTGGTTGCGCAGCAAGGCCGGCAAGCCCGGCGCGCGCGATCTGGCCGAACGCGGCCTCAAGCTCAAGCCCGATGACGGCGCGCTGCGCGACACCTATGCCACCGTGCTGGCCAACGAGAAGGACTTCAGCAAGGCCATCAGCGTGCAGCGCCAGCTCATCGCCGACCAACCCGACCAGCCCGGCTACAAGCTCAACCTGGCGCAGATCCTGATCCAGTCGGGCGACAAGCCAGCGGCCAAGACGGAGCTGCAGTCGTTGGAGCGGCTGGGCTCCCGCTTCCCGCGGCAGAAGGAAGTCGAGGCGCTGCTGAAGACCTTGTGATTCAGCGCGTGTTGTAGAAGCCGAAGGCCATCTGCGGCCGGCGGCCCGCGATCAGCTCGGCCAGAGCCCGACCCGAACCGGCGCCGTGCGTCCAGCCCAGCGTGCCGTGGCCGGCGTTGATCCACAGGTTGCGCGCCTTGCGGCTGCGGCCGATGTAGGGGATGTTGGTCGGCGTGCTGGGGCGCAGGCCGCACCAGAAGTTGGGCTCGCTCGTGTCGGCCACGCCGGGGAACAGCTCCTCGTAGCGCTTCACCAGCGCGGCGCAGCGCACCCGGGCGGTCGGCGAGGCCAGGTCGAGGTCGAAGCCCGACAGCTCGGCTGTGCCGGCGATGCGGACGTGGTCGCCCAGGCGCGAGATGGCGATCTTGCGGCTGTCGTCCAGCAGGCTGACCACGCTGGCGGCTGCGGGCTTCTTCAGCCTCAGTGTGGCCGAGTAGCCCTTGGCGGGATAGATGTTCAGCGACTCGCCCAGCGGCGCCACCAGCGCCGGCGTGTACGAGCCCATGGCGGCGACGAAGGCGTCGGCCGGCAGCGTCTTGCGTTCGCCGCTGCGCGTGTGCGCGATCTGCACGCTGGCGATGGCGTCGCCGGTGCGCTGCAGCCCCAGCACGTCGTGCTCGTACAGGAACTGCGCACCGCGTTGCTCGCACAGCTGCGCCAGCTTCTGCGTGAACACGCGGGCGTCGCCGCTCTCGTCGCTGGGCGTGTAGGTGCCGCCTGCCACGCGCTGGCCGAAGGCGGCCAGCGCCGGCTCCACCTTCAGTACCTCGTCGCGGCTCAGCACGCGGCGGTCCACGCCGTGGCGGCGCATGATCTCGGCGCCGGCCGCGCCGGCGTCGAGATCGGCCTGGCTGGAGAAGAAGTGCAGGATGCCGCGCTCCAGGCGGTCGTACTCGATGCCGGTGGTCGAGACCAGCTCCTTCAGCGACTCGTGCGAGTAGCGGCCCAGCTGCACCAGCTCCTCCACGTTGCGCTCGAACGCAGCCGTCGTGCACTGCATCAGGAAGGCCAGGCCCCAGCGCCACTGATTGGGGTCCAGCCGCGGGCGGAACAGCAGCGGCGAGTCGTCGCGCAGCAGCCACTTGGCCACCTTGAACGGCGCGCCGGCGTTGGCCCAGGGCTCGCAGAAGCTGACCGAGATCTGCGCGCCGTTGGCAAAGCTGGTTTCCAGCGCGGCGTCGGGCTGGCGGTCCACGACGATGACCTCGTGGCCCTGGTCGAGCAGGTACCAGGCCGTGGTGACGCCGATGATGCCGGCACCGAGAACGACGATCTTCATGGCGGCCCTCTTGTTCTTAGAGTGGTTGCAGGAGAAGTTGTAAACCCAGGCCGCTCATCAGCAAAGCGACCAGCGCGTCGATGACCCGCCAGGTGTGGGCGCTGCGCAGCCACGGCGCCGCCGCCGCCGCGCCGAAGCCCAGCAGGCCGAACCACATCGCGGACGCCACGCAGGCGCCGGCCGCGAACGCCGCGCGCAGCTCGGCCGGCTGGCGCGCGCCCAGTCCGCCCAGCAGCACGACCGTGTCCAGGTAGACGTGCGGGTTCAGATACGTCATGGCCAGGGCCGCAGACAGCGTTGCGCCGAGGCTGCCGGTCGATCCCTGGCTGTCCAGGCCCGCGGCCGGCCGCCAGGCGCGCCGGGCTGCCAGCACCGCGTAGCCCAGCAGGAAGGCGGCGCCGCCGAAGCGGAAGAACTCCAGCAGCAGCGGGCTGCCCTGGATGAGCGCCCCCAGGCCGAACACGCCCAGCGCGATCAACAGCCAGTCGGACAGCGTGCACACCGCGACGACCGCGCCCACGTGCTCGCGCCTCAGCCCCTGGCGCAGCACCAGCGCGTTCTGCGCACCGATCGCCAGGATGAGGCCGGCGCCCATGACCCAGCCCTGCGCAAAGACGGCGGGTGCGGGGCTGGCGACGAGGTCGGCGGGCATCCGGCCATTCTCGGCAGCGGCGCGGGATTCAAGAAGCCGGATTCATATTCTTCGCCATACATTAGCGAGTCTTATGAATGAGTTCGATCCCGCCGCCTTGCATTGCCTGGCCGCACTGGCCGATGAGCAGGGCTTCGAGCGCGCGGCGCAGCGCCTGGCCATCACGCAAAGCGCCGTCTCGCAACGCTTGCGCACGCTGGAGGCGCAGGTCGGCCAGCCGCTGGTCGTGCGCTCGCGGCCACTGCGGCTGACCGAGGCCGGCAAGGTGCTGCTGCGCTTCGCACGCCAGTTGCAGGCCCTGCGGGTGGACGTGGCGCGGGAACTGGGCGAGCGCGTGGCGCCGCAGTCGCGCCTGGCCATCGCCGTCAACGCCGACAGCCTCGCGACCTGGGTGCTGCCGGCGCTGGATGCGGTCGTGCAGCAGGGACTGCGCGAGGGCTACGGGCTGGAACTGGTCGTCGACGACCAGGACTTCACCCACGACAGCCTGCGCCAGGGCGCGGTGCTGGGTTGCGTGACGACGGTGGCCGAGGCCTTGCAGGGCTGCCGGGTCCAGCCGCTTGGGGTCATGCGCTACGTGGCCGTCGCCAGCCCGGGATTCGCGGCGGCGCAGCTGCCGGACGGGCTGCACATGGGCAATTTCGTCGAGGTGCCGTTCCTCGTCTTCAACCGCAAGGACGACAGCCAGGTGCAGTGGGTGTCCCAGGCCCTGGGCATCAAGGTGCCACGGCTGCGCGAGCGCTTCGTGCCCTCCAGCGAGGCCTACGTGAACGCGGCCGTCATGGGTTGGGGAGTCGGCGTGGCACCGGAAATCCAGGTGCGGCCTTTCGTCGAGGCGGGGCGGCTCATCGTGCTGCGGCCCGAAGTCGGGGTCGACGTGGCGCTCTATTGGCACCAATGGCAACTGCAGGGGCGCGGTGCCCTGCTGGATCAGATTGGTCAGGCGCTGGCGGACGGCGCCAGGCAGGCCCTGGGTTGATGGGTTCAGTGGGTGGCCGGCGCCGAGGCGCTGGCCGCCGGCGCCGCTGCGGCCGTGGCCACCAGCACCGAAGTGGGGTTCGCGGAACCCGGTTGCACCGCTTGAGCAATCCACAGCGTGCAGGCCACAACCAGGCCGATCACGCCGTTGGCGATCCATTTCAAGACAGCAGAACTCATACGGGAAAGCCCGGGGGGATGAGGGAGCGCGCAGCTTACGCGCATCCGCGTGCGTTTCATTGATCAGGCGCGGGGAAGTTTGTGCTCATTTGCAATCAAGCAACGCTCACACCTTGATGCAAAACGGCAACAAACCCGATGGCTAAAGGCGGGTCGACCCACCCTGAACGTGTGGTATTTCCAGCAGGGGCAATATTTACTCGCAGATGGGGGGTTCTCTTGTCATACGGATCCCGCACACTGACTGCACCCAAGCCGATACCGTCGTCGGCCTAGACAGTAGTGAGGTCTGCCATGCGATTCGTTCCAGCGCTGCGTTTGTTCCGCCGTGACGCTGCCGTTCGCAGCGAGCCCGATCCTGCTGACCTGGGCACGGCCTTCGGCCTTGACGCCTGCCTCGATGGCAGTGCCGTCAGCGAGTATCGCAAGCAGCCCGCCAGCGATTTCCTGGAGTCGCAATCCGGCCGCGGCGAGGTGCAGGATTCGCCGCTGAGTTGGTTGTCACGCCGCACGGCCTGAATCTGCGGGATGCGAATTCGGCTCACCGTCAGTGAGCCTGACAGCGCGAGCATCAATTCCGCCGGGTGTACCTGACCCCGTGCTTCACCTTATGCATTGCCCCGTGTGAACCCGTCCGCGAGATCGGAACGGCGGATCATCGCAACCGGCTCGGGTCGGCCCATGGCGGGCCCAGTTCAGGCCTGTGCCGTCGCTTCGGGTGCGGGCCGAGCCCGCATCCAGGCCTTGCGGGCCAGGTGCTGCAGCAGCAGGCCGGTGGGCATGCGCAGCCAGTGTGAGCGCACGTACAGCGCGAGCCGTGCGCTGGCGGTGAAGGTGCGGTCGCAGCTCGGGTGATTGGGCATGAGCGCGCGGTCGTAGCAGGCGTCCAGCAAGCCCAGGAACGTCGGCGCATCGGTCGCGGCAGCCTGCAGCACGTCGGCCGGCACCGGTGTGCCGAGCCAGCGCACTGCGTAGCGCAGCGCGAGGAATAGCGGCCAGCCCAGGCCCAGCGCCCGGGCGCGCGGCACCAGTGCAGCCCAGAAGGCCGGATCGCGCCCGAAATCCTGCAGCAGCGCGTCGAGGTCGAACAGGTCGCGCAGGCCTTTCTCGAGCTCGCCCTCGTGGAACAGGTGGGTCGCGCTGTGCAGCACCATCGGCACCGGTGCCAGTACGTGGACGCCCGGCTGGCCGGGCAGCTCGCGCGTGTCCTCGAACAGCGCCGCCGTGTCGACCTGGGTGCGCGCCGATGGCGGCAGGATGGTGTGGTGGACGTCCAGGCTGCTGCCGCGGTCCCTGTGCGTCAGCGGCGGGATCTCGTGCATCCACTCGCGGTAGTAGCGCTCGTCGTAGGCGTCGAGCTCGTCCGGGAACTGCCAGCCGTTCGCGAGCAAGGCCGTCTCGATCTCCCCGATTTGCGCCTTGGGCACGAGGATGTCCACGTCGCCGAACACCCGGCCCTCGCTCGCTGGCAGACCGGCCATCAAATAGGCCGTGCCTTTCAGCAGGATGGGCTCCACGCCCAGCGGCGCGAGCGCGGCGTGAATGCGGCGCACCTCCCAGTGCGTCAGCTTGGCCTGCCGCGCTGCCGTCAGCAGTGCTGCCTTCAGGTGATGGCGGGGGCCGGCGGGCACCTGCTCCAGCATCGGCTTCAGCAGCACGGCCAGCTTGGTCAGCAGCACGCCGCGCCGCGCCTGGCGCAGCAGCAGGTCCCAGTCCAGCGGGCGCAGCGCCAGCGCCGAGGCCGGGTCGCGCAGGGTTCGCAGCAGCAGCGGGGTCATCGGGTCAGCTCTGCGATGCATTCGACGGCGTCGTCCAGCGCCGAGTAGGTGAACTCCAGGCATTCACAACTCTCGACCAGATCGGCCGTGGCCTCGAAGCCCTGGCGGCCGTGGATGTCGTAGTTGAATGCCTGCTCAGCCAGCATTAGCAGCATTTGTGCCTTGGGCAGAGAGTTCAGCGTGGGTGCGGCGCCGGGCGTGTAGTGCGGCACGACGATCCACGCCGGTAACGCCGGCTCCAGCACGCGCAGCACGCTGTCGCCGGGTGCTTTCATCAGTGCCAGCGTGCCCTTGGTCGTGTCCGGCACCGGTCGCGTCAGCTCGGCCTGTGGCGCAAAGCTGCGGATCAGGTCGATGGAGACGTTCTTCAGGTTCACCGGCCGGCCCATGCCTCGCACCTGCCGGCTGTCGAGGTCGTACAGCGTGATCTCGTCTGACATGAGCCGCCAGCCGCGATGCGCCAGCGCGGCGCTCAGCGTGCTCTTGCCCGAGCCGGGTGGCGCCGGCATCACCAGCGCCCGGCCATCTCGCTCCAGCGCCGCCGCGTGATAGGACAGGTAGGGATGCGCCATCGTGCTGACGGCCCAGTTCAACCCCCACTCGACCATGTGGAAGCCTTGCTCCGCCGGCAGCGCACTGAACGCCGGTTCACCGTCAGCGAAGAAACGCGCCATGGGCTTGTACCAGCGCTGCAACCCGTGCTCGCGCAGCACTTCCAGGTGGAAATCCGCGAAGTCCTCCGACGTGCCCAATTCGAAATCCGCATACAGCCGCTGCAGATCCTCGGCCACGCGGTCCACGTCGGAGCGCAGGCGGAAGACGAAGGGGGGGGCGCACAGCACCAATTCGCCCCGCACCAGCCTGCGGCGCACGTCGCGTGGCGACAGTTCACGGACTTTCATGCGGGGGCAGCGACCTGTTCGACCAAGCCCAGGTCCCGCAGCGATTGCAACTGGCGCTCCAGAAAAGTATGAGCGACGTCTGCGTCCATATCGTCGGGGAGGGCGTCGGCAAGTATTTCTATCAATTGCCGGATGGACAGCGACTGTCGCAGCAGCAATTCCAGCAATTCCACCGCCAGCGCATCCAATACGTGCGTATCGCCGGAGCCATCGTCATAGACCGCGCTCAGCGAATCGTCCCAATCACGCCAAGAAATATCAGCCGGGCGGCCGACCATCCACAGGATTTCGGGCATCGGGACTCAAGTGCTGACAAAAAGAAACCCGCCCGAAGCGGCGGGTATTCGAGCGGTGGTGGATCAGAGGGTCAGCTCACGCTGCCGATCTTGCAGTTCTGCAGGTAATTGAAAACAGCCGTCTTGGTCCAAGTCTTGCCATCAGGCCCGATGCCACCATTGGGAACGCAACTACCCAGGCTCGTCAGTTGATTCTTAAGATAGGTGTCAAGCACGCAGGTTTCGGTATTGGTGATGGTCGTGATCTGGCAATTCAGCCAAGCCACGATCACGGCTTGCTGTTCCGGGCTGTAGGTGGTGCCGCTTTTCACCACGTCCCAGCACTTGACGTCCCCGTAAATGCCAGCCGTGCCATTCTGGTTGCCACAAACTTGGCCGACGGTGTAGTTTTTGATCGTGTCCAGCTTCTTGTCTGAGCAACTGATCTTATTGGTCGTCCATCCGTCACAGGTGACAAAAGTAACGTCTTTGCTGTTTATTCTTTTAATCTCCGTCTTGCACCAAGCGGATTTGGAATAGCAACTGACGGTCGTCGATCGACTGCCATTGACTAGGCGCGTGTATTGGCTATTGCTCACCGCGAGCCCCTGGAGCGAACCCCAAGCCGACGCGGAGAAGCATTGCCCATTGCTGTTGGTGGTGGCCAGCACCGGCCGGCTGTTCAAGGTCAAGGCCACCGGAATGAGCCCCGCTCCACCCTTGATGAAACGGCGGCGGCGCGCGGAGGCGAGCGCGCCAGCGGACACGGCCGGCGTGTCGGGCGTGGAAGTGGTCGGGTGGTCGCTCATGGCGGTATCCTTCTTCAAGGCGGTTTTGCGCGGGAGTGTTCCACACAAAGCTGGCGCCGACCATCTGCGCCCCCGCGACTGGGTGGATTCAAACGGCGGCTGATGAAAAGGTGTCACACGTCTTCAGCTCACCCGATTCCACCCCTCGTTTGAACCATCGCACCCTCTGCGCGCTGCTGCCGTGGGTGAAGCTCTCGGGCACCACGGCACCCCGCGAACGCTTTTGCAGCGTGTCGTCACCGATCTGGGCCGCGGCGTTCAGCGCCTCCTCGATGTCGCCCTGCTCCAGCCAGCCTTTGCCGCGCTGGGACAGGTGGGCCCAGACGCCGGCAAAGCAGTCGGCCTGCAACTCCAGCTTGACGCTCAGCGCGTTGTACTCGCGCTCGGAGGCGCGGCCGCGGGCGCGCTCCAGCTTCTCGGTCGTGCCCATTAGGTTCTGTAGGTGGTGGCCCACCTCGTGGGCGATGACGTAGGCCTGCGCGAAATCGCCCGGTGCGCCCAGGCGCTGGCGCAGCGTGTCGTAGAAGCCGAGATCGATGTAGACCTTGCGGTCGGCCGGGCAGTAGAAAGGGCCCATGGCCGCCTCGCCACGGCCGCAGGCGGTGGGGTACTGGCCGCGGAAGATGACCAGCCGCGGTGCCGCGTACTGTTGCCCGCTGCGCTGGAAATAGGCGCCCCAGACGTCTTCGGTGTCTGCCAGCACCACGCTGACGAAGCGGCCGGCCTCGTCCTGCGGCCGAGACGGGGCCGGAGCCTGCTGCGGCAGGGCCGCCCCGCCGCCGCCATCCAGCAGCCCCAGCACCGTCAGCGGGTTGACGCCCAGCACCCAGGAGGCCAGCAGCGCCACCACGATGCCGCCCAGCCCCAGGCCGCGCCCGCCGATGGGCAGGCCCCGGCCGCCACCGCTGCTGCCGCGGACATCCTCGACGTTGTCGCTCTCGCGCTGGCCTTCCCATTTCATGGTGGTCTCCTGCTGGTCGGGCCATCCTACGGCCGATGACCGCCGGGCTGCATTCCGTCGCGTCCCGCGCGCCGGGCGTCGCGGGGCTCGCCACACTGGTCAGCCATCGCCGCACCGGAGTTCCCTCATGAAGCGTCTCGCCCTGCTGATCCTGACCACCTGCTTCGCCGCCTGCACCGCGCTGGCCGCCGACGTGGACTGGCGGCTGCGTATCAAGAAGGAAGCTGACGGCTGGTCGGCCAGCTTCAGTGGCCCCAGCGAGTACGGCAGCGGCAAGCACCGCATCAAGGGCTCGGGTGTGCGGGTCGAGAAGACCCGGGCGCTGCCGGCCTTCAGCAAGCTGCGCATGGAGGGGCCCTTCGACGTCAGGCTGGTCCAGGCCGACGGCGACCAGGCCGTCGTGCTGGCCGACGACAACGTCGAGCCGCTGATCGAGACGGTGGTGGAGGGCGACAGCCTGGTGCTGCGCCTGAAGCGCGATGCCGGTTTCAGCACGCGCTCGGCGCCGGTGGTGCGGGTGGACGCGCGCGCGCTGCAGGGTGTGCTGGTGAACGGCTCGGGCGACCTGACCGTGGAGCAGTTCAGGAGCGATGCGCTGCAGGTCCAGGTGATGGGCTCCGGCGACGTGCATTTCGGGCTGGTCGAGCTGAAGGACTTGAACGTCAACATCAGCGGCTCGGGCGACGTGCGGCTGGCTGGCCGGGCAGAGCAGCAGAACTGGAATGTCAGCGGCTCCGGCGACGTGGACGCGCGCGCGCTGTCGGGCCGGGTGGCCAAGGCGGTGCTGAGCGGTTCCGGCGACGTGTCGCTGGGCGTCACCGAGCAGCTGGACGTGCGTCTGAGCGGCTCCGGCGACCTGAGCTACGCGGGCCGACCGCAGTTGCGCCAAAGCGTCAGCGGTTCGGGCGAGATCCTGCGCCGCTGAGTTCCAATCGCTGGGTGAACCCTAGCGATCTCTGGTGGCAATCGCTGGCCGACGGGCCGGTGCTGCTGGCCTTGTTCGATGCCGACGGGCGGCTGCGGCTGGCCAATGCGGCGTTTCGTGCAGCCTGGGCGCTGGCGCCGCAGGACGCGCCCACGCGGGCCGAGATGGCCGAGGCGGCGGATGCCGCCGGCGTGGGGCCGGTGAATGCGCCCGGCGAGCGGCGGGGCGCCCTGCGGGCTGGCTATGAGCAATCCTGGCGCGACGGCCGCCGCTTCTGGTGGGTGGAGCTGCCGACGGCCGATGGTGGCTGCAGCTGCACGGGCGTGGATGTCAGCGGCCTGCACGGCACGCGCGCACCGGCCGGTCAGTTGCTGGGGCCACAGGCCGGGGTGGAGCTGCTGCAGTCGTTGCTGAGCGACTCGCGCGCCTGGCCGTTGTGTGTCGCGACGACCCCGCCCGGCGCCGACCCTCAGACCTTGCTGGCCCGCATCCGTGGCGAGGACGGCTGCGCGCGGCTGGACGACGGCCGTTTGCTGCTGATGCTGCCGTCCACCGCGCCGGCGCAGGCGGCGGCGCTGGTGGAGCGGCTGGGCGGGCTGGCGCTGACCGAGGCGCAGTGGGGCGAGTCGGCGACCGAACTGCTGCTCAGGGCTTGAGGCCCAAATCCCGGCCCTGTGCCTGGGCCGGCGCCGGCAGTCCGGCCACCGCGGCCAGCGTGGGCGCCAGGTCGGCCACCTCGGCGCGGGTCGGCACCTCGCCCTGGCCCACATAGCCCGGCCCCCAGAACAGCAGCGGCACATGCGTGTCGTACTCGTAGGGGCTGCCGTGCGTGCTGCCGCCGACGCGGTAGCTGAAGATCCAGTGCGGCTTCAGCACGATCTGCAGCTGCGCGGCGCGTGCCGGGTCGAAGGACTTGCGCATGGCGTCCAGGTGCGGCGTGCTCTTGTCGCTGCCCAGCAGTTGCTCGCGCGTGAACACGGCGGACACGCCCGGCAGCTTCAGCAGCTCGTCGCGGGCGGCGGCCTGCACGGTGGCGAAGTCCAGGCCGCGCTCGGCGGCCAGCTTCTCGTTCAGCAGCAGGCCGGAGGCCGAGAAGCTGCGCGCCAGCTTGTCCACGCCGAAGCGCGCCGCCAGCGCGCCGTTCACGGCGGCCAGCGCCGGGGCGTTGTTGAAGCGGCCGGCGTCGCGGCCCTGCGAGGCTGCCCATTCGGGCGTGTCGGTGAAGCCGTGGTCGGCCGTCAGCGCCAGCACATAGTTGCCGGCGCCCACGGTCCGGTCCAGGAACTGGAAGAAGGCCTGCAGGTGGCGGTCCAGGTGCAGCGTGTGGTCGTGCGACAGCCGCGACTCGGGGCCGTAGGCGTGGTTGATGTAGTCGTGGCTGGACAGGCTGACCGACAGCAGGTCCTGCACGTCGCGCTGGCCCAGCTTCTCGTTCGTGACCGCGGCGCGGGCGAAGGCCAGCGTCAGCTCGTCGCCGAACGGCGAGGCCAGCAGGTTGCCGTAGAAGCGCGGGCCCGGCGCGTCCATCTTGTCGCCCACGATGGCGGGCAGCCGGTTGCCGTTGCCGCTGGCAACCTGCCAGGCCTGGCCGTCCGGCACCGAGCGGGCGTAGGCGGCCTCGGGCAGCAGGGGCACCCAGGTCTTCTGGAAGAAGGCGTCCGCAGGCTTGGTGGCGTTGAACGCCGTCACCCAGGCCGGCAGCGTCTGCATGTAGTAGCTGCTGGACGTGAAGCGGCCCGTCTCGGTCATGTACATGTAGGCCGTGCCCTTGTGGCCGGCCGGCAGGATGGCGCCGCGGTCCTTGCCCGAGATGCCGATGACCTTGGACTGCGGCGAGCGCGTGCGCAGCACGTCGCCCAGCGTCTCGACCTTGAGATTGCGCGGGCTGGTGCCGGCCAGCGGCGCGGTCGGGTTGTCGAGGTACTGGTAGGCGGTGTCGCCGGTGTTGTAGACCGGGTCGCCGGTGGCCGGGTCGCGCCACTCGTTGCTGATGATGCCGGTGCGCTGCGGATAGGCGCCGGTCAGCATCACGGCGTGGCCGGCCGCCGTGACCGTGTGGCCGTGGCCGTAGTGGGCGTTGGCGAACCAGCGGCCGCGGTCCAGGAAGCGGGCGAAGCCGTCGGGCGCGAGCTGGTCGCGGTAGCCGGTGACCTGGCGCATGGGCAGGCCGTCGATGACCACCATGACCAGCAGCTTGGGGACCTGGGGGACGGCCGAGGGGGGCGGGGTCGTGCTGCAGGCGGACAGGGCGGCCACGAGGGCCAGGCTCAACAGACGGCGGCGGGTAGGAATCATGACCTTGGGATGACGACGCGGGTGCGCGAGCTTACGCCGTCAGGCCGTGGTGGCCGGCGGGGCCGGGTTTGCCGCCATCGCTGCTAGGGGGCCGCGGCGGGCCGGCACGGCGCCCGGCGCCTGGACAATCACCGCCAGCAGCCATGGCCTCGTCCGACGACTTCGACCCCACCCATGTCCTGGACGGCTGGAGCGCGCCCGCGCCCGCGCCGCTGGAGGACCTGGAGCTGAGCGCGCTGCTGAAGGCCGGCGGCGCCAGCCTGGACGCTGCCAAGAAGCTCCGCATGAAGGCGCGTGGCTTCGACGTCGACGACGTGCAGGACATCGAGCCGCGCCCGCCGCCGGCCGCTGCCCCGGCCCCCGCCGAGGCGCCGTTGCTGGACCTGCGCTTCATGCGTGCGCCCACCGACCGCCGCGTGTTGCCGCAATGGCAGCCGCGGGCCTGGATCGCCTTCGCGCGACGCGTGCGCGGTGCCAGCGCCGAGGTCGTGCAGTCGCCGGGCCGGCCCGTGGTCGTCGAGAACCATGCGCCGCAGTGGCTGTGCGCGCTGTGGCCGCCGCAGCGCGTCGACGCCCCGCTGCTGGGCCGCTGGCCGGACCTGGCCGTGCTGGTCGGCGCGGACACCTTGCACGGCGCGCTGCACCAGCTGCTGGTCGAGCTGCCGCCGGACGTGGCGCTGTGGCCCGCCGACCTGGACGTGGACTGGGCGCTGCTGGCCGAGCTGGTCCTGCACCACGACGCCAGCCTGCGCCCCGCTCAGGCGCAGGCGCTGCGCGAGCTGGTCGAGGCCGAGCGCCAGGCCAGCTTCACGCGCGTCAACGAGGACTACACACGCCGCGGCCGTCTGGCCCTGCGGCAAACCCAGGGGCAGCGGCGGTGAGCGGCCAGTCGCCGCTGCTGGAGGTCGGCGACGGCGTGGCGCGCATCACGCTGCGCCGGCCGCGCCAGGCCAACCGGCTGGCCGTCGAGGACCTGGACACGCTGCGCGGCTTCATCGACGCCGTGAACGCAGACACCGCCGTGCGCGTGCTGGTGCTGGCCGGCGAGGGGCGGCATTTCTGCAGCGGCTTCGACCTGGGCGCGCTGGGGGCCGTCGACGCCGGCGCCCGCTTCGGTGAGCTGGCTGACGCGCTGGAGGCTGCGCGGCCCATCACCATCGCGCGGCTGCATGGCGGCGTCTACGGCGGCGCGGCCGACCTGGCGCTGGCCTGCGACTTCCGGCTCGCCGGGCCGGCCGTCGAGATGTTCGTGCCCGCCGCGCGCATCGGCCTGCACTTCTATGCCGGCGGCTTGCAGCGCTTCGTCAACCGCCTCGGGCTGGCAACCGCCAAGCAGGTGCTGCTGGCCGGCCGCACGCTGGACGCGGCCGCGCTGCTGGGCTGCGGCTACCTGGACCAACTGCTGGTGGACGAGGCCACGCTGGACGCGGCAATGGCCGCGCTGACGGAACAACTGCTGGCCATGGCACCGCTGGCCCTGCTGCCGATGAAGCAGCATCTGAACGCGATCGCCGCCGGCCGGCTCGACGAACAGCGCCTGGCGGCGGACATCGTCAAGGCGCGTGATTCGGCCGATCTGGCCGAGGGCCAGGCCGCCTGGGCAGGCAAAAGGCCGGCCCAATTCAAGGGGTGTTGAAAGCCCTAGGCCGGGGTTTTCGCACATGGTGGAAAATACGGGGCCCGCGCGCCTGCCCGGCGCCACCCCTTTTACAACTCTTCGACAGGACCAGCGTGGCCAAAGAAACCACCAAGACCACCATCGAAGCCGATGGTCTGCGCTACCGCTCCAAAGCCCCCGGCTCGCCATTCGCTGCGACCTCTTCGTTCGGTGCCGCGACGATGTCGTGCTTCCTCTGCGGCAAGCATCGCCCGCGCGCGATGCTGAAATCGAAGAAGCTGCTGGGCAAGTCCCAGCCTGTGTGCTCGCCCTCCTGCAAGGAGCTGGACGCACAAATCGCTGCCAAGTAAGGCAGCCGCCCTGCCTCTCAGGCAGGGCCTGAATTCAAGCGCCGCCCCGTCCCCGGGGCGGCGTCGTTTCCGCCCGGCGTCTCAACCCTGGCGGAAGCAGCGGCCGCACACCGACCGGTAGCGCGCATTGCCGCCGATCTCGACCTGGGCACCCTCGGTGACCTTGCGGTTGTTCGCATCGACGCGCATGTTCATCGTCGCCTTGCGGCCGCAGTCGCAGATGGTCTTCATCTCGTCCATCTCGTCGGCCAGCGCCAGCAGCGTGGCCGAGCCGGGGAATAGCTCGCCCTGGAAGTCCGTGCGCAGGCCGTAGCAGATGGCCGGCAGGTTGCGCAGATGGGCCAGTTCGTGAAGTTGCTGCACCTGGTGCTTGGTCAGGAACTGCGCCTCGTCCACCAGGATGCACGCGATGGCGGGGTTGTCACCCATCAGCGCGAAGAAGTCGGTGTGGGCGTCGAACTGCTCCACCTCGCGCTGCGGGCCCAGCCGTGACGTGACGAAGCCGCGGCCGTAGCGGTCATCCAGGCGCGCGGTGAAGATGCGCACGCGATGGCCGCGTTCCTCGTAGTTGTGCGCCACCTGCAACAGTGCGGTGGATTTGCCCGCGTTCATCGCGGCGTAACGGAAGAAGAGCTTGGCCATGGGGTTCTGGACGACGGGCGCCCATTGTCCCTGGCGGCCGACCCCGCGGATGCGGGTAGGGGAAGCCCGCGGTTTGGGGCGCTTCGGGCCGGACCCTGGGGTCAGCGAGATGGCGCTGTCATGTTTCGTGTGCGTCAATCCTTCTTTCGTCCTCACCCGCACGAAGCATGAGCAAAGACACCGTGACCGCGGTTCGCCAAGACGGCCTGCGCTACCAGTCGAAAGTGGGCGGTTCGCCCTTCCTCGGCAGCGGCCATACCCGCTCCTGCTTCAAGTGCGGCAAGCACCGCTCCCCGGCAAGCCTTCAGTCCATCCGGCTGCTGGGCCGCAACGAGGTGGTCTGCAAGCCCAACTGCAAGACGCTGCCGTAGCACGGCGCCGTCAGGCGCCCGCCATCCTGACGGGCGCCGGGCTCCAACCACCGCCCAGAGCCCGGATCAGGCCGACCGTGGCCTGGTACTGCGCCGAACGCACCTGCAGCGCGGCGCGCTTGTTCGCCAGCTCGCTGCGACGGGCGTCCAGCAGCTCCAACTGGCTGACGAAGCCGTTGCGATAGCGCGCGTCCGACAGCTTCAGCGCCTGGCCGGCGGCCGACACGGCGCGCGCGCTGGCTTCGCCCTGCGCCTGCAGCAGCGACAGCGCACCGAGCTGGTCCTCCACGTCTTTCAGCGCCAGCAGGAACTGCTCGCGGAAGGCGATGGTGGAACCGTCCAGCTGCGCCTTCGCTGCGTTGACGCCGGCCTCGCGGCGACCACCGTCGAAGATGGGCAGCGCGCCCAGCAGGCCGAGGCCCCAGGTGCTGGCGCCGCTTCTCAGCAGGTCGGACACCTCGCTGGAGATGCCGCCGCCCTGCGCCGTCAGCGACAGGCTGGGCCACCACGCCGCGCGCGCCACGCCGACGCGGGCCTGGGCGGCTTCGAGCTGGCTGCGGGCGGCGGCCAGGTCGGGGCGGCGCTGCAGCAGCTCGCTGGGCAGGCCGGCCGGTACGACCGGCAGCGCGGTGGTCCAGGCCTTGGGCGCCAGGCGGAAGTTGGAGGCAGGCTCGCCCAGCAGCACGGCCAGCGCCGTCTCCAGCTCCACGCGGCGGCGGTCCAGCGACAGCGCCTCGGCTTCGTTGGCGGCCAGCTCGGCGCGCACGCGGGCCAGGTCCAGGTCGGCCACGTCGCCGGCGCGGGCGCGCTTCTCGGTCAGCGACAGCGTCTCCCCGTAGGCGGCGACCGTTTCGCGCACGATGTCGCGCTCGGTGTCCAGCGCGCGCAGCGCCAGATAGCCGCGCGCCACGTTGGCCTGCACCAGCAGGCGGGCATCGGCCAGCAGCTGCTCGCGGGCCTGCACGTCCAACGCGGCGGCATTGCGCTCGTGCAGCAGGCGACCACCGAGGTCCAGCTCGTAGGCCAGGTTCAGGCCCGCGCTGTACTGCGTGCCGGCGGAGGCGCCGGGGTCCGCACCGCGGCTGGCGCCGGCCGACACGCCCACTTGCGGTAGGCGCGACGACTGGGCCGATCCCAGCGCCGCGCGGGCCTGGGCCAGCCGGTTGGCGGCGGACTGCACCGTGGTGTTGGCGTCCATGGCGCGGGCGACGAGGTCGTCCAGCACCGGGTCGGCAAAGGGCTGCCACCACGCGGCGGTCAGTGCGGTGGCGTCGTTCGCCGAAGTGGCCTTGTAAGCCGCGGGTGCCTGAGGCAGCTGTGACGGGTCGACGCTGCCGACGGAAGCGCAGCCGGCCAGCAGCAGCGCGGCAAAGAGGGATGTCAGTTGAAGTTTCATGATTACTTGCCTCGTTGCGGCAGGGCGTCAATGACGGAAGCAGCAGGGGCTGCCGGCGCGGCCACCTGGCCACCGTGGTGGCGCAGCGGCGCGTTGCCGGTCAGGCGGCGCACGATGACGTAGAACAGCGGCGTCAGGAACAGGCCGAAGACGGTCACGCCGATCATTCCGGCGAACACCGCCACGCCCATGGCCTGGCGCATCTCGGCGCCGGCGCCGGTGCTGAGCACCAGCGGCAGCACACCCATGACGAAGGCCATCGACGTCATCAGGATGGGCCGCAGCCGCAGCCGTGCCGCTTCCAGGGCTGCCTGCACCGGCGTGCGGCCAGCAAACTCAAGCTCGCGCGCGAACTCGACGATCAGGATCGCGTTCTTCGCGCTCAGGCCGACGAGCACGATCAAGCCGATCTGCGTGAACACGTTGTTGTCACCGCCGTCCAGCCACACGCCGGCCATCGCGGCCAGCAGGCCCATGGGCACGATGAGCAGGATGGCGATGGGCAGCGTCAGGCTTTCGTACTGCGCGGCCAGCACCAGGAACACCAGCAGGATGGCCAGCGGGAACACCCACATGGCGGAGTTGCCGGCGATCTTTTCCTGGTAGGTCAGGTCGGTCCACTCGAAGCCGATGCCCGGGGGCAGCGTCTCGGCGGCGATGCGCTCCACGACGGCCTGGGCCTGGCCCGACGAGAAACCGGGTGCGGCGCCGCCGTTGATGTCGGCGGCCAGGAAGCCGTTGTAGCGCATGGCGCGCTCGGGGCCGAAGCTGGGCTTGACCTTCATCAGCGCCGACAGCGGCACCATCTCGCCCGACGACGAGCGCACCTTCAGCGCGCCGATGTCCTCGGCCCGCGCGCGGAAGGCGGCGTCCGCCTGTACGCGCACGGAGTAGGTGCGGCCGAAGGTGTTGAAGTCGTTCACGTACAGGCTACCGAGGTAGATCTGCATCGTGTCGAACACGTCCGTCACGGCCACGCCGAGCTGGCGGGCACGGGTGCGATCGAGGTCGGCGAACAGCTGCGGCACGTTGACCTGGAAGCTGGAGAACAGCCCGGCCAGCTCGGGTGCCTGGCTGGCCTTGGCCATGAAGGCCTTGAGCGCCTGGTCCAGCGCCTCGTAGCCCAGGCCGCCGCGGTCCTGCAACTGCAGCTTGAAGCCGCCGGTCGTGCCCAGGCCCTGCACGGGTGGCGGCGGGAACATGACGATGAAGGCGTCCTCGATGGCGCCGTACTGCGCGTTCAGCGAGCCCGCGATGGCGCCCGCGGACAGGTCCTTGGTCTTGCGCTGGTCGAACGGCTTCAGCGTGGCGAACACGATGCCCGAGCTGGAGCTGTTGGTGAAGCCGTTGATCGACAGGCCGGGGAAGGCTACGGCGTGCTCGACGCCCGGCGTCTTCAGCGTGATGTCGGTCATGCGACGGATGACGTCCTCGGTGCGGTCCAGCGTGGCGCCGTCGGGCAGCTGCGCGAAGCCGATCAGGTACTGCTTGTCCTGCCCCGGCACGAAGCCGCCGGGCACGGCCTTGAACAGGCCCATCGTGGCGGCCACCAGCGCGAGGTAGATGAGCATCATCAGCGCCTTGCGCGACATCAGCGTCTTCACGCCGCCGCCGTACTTCTCGGAGCCGCGCGAGAACAGGGTGTTGAAGCCGGCGAAGAAGCGGCCCAGCACCTTGTCCATGCCGCGCGTCAGCGCGTCCTTGGGCGCGTGGTGGTCCTTCAGCAGCATCGCGGCCAGGGCCGGCGAGAGGGTGAGCGAGTTGACGGCCGAGATCACCGTCGAGATGGCGATGGTCAGCGCGAACTGCTTGTAGAACTGACCCGTCAGGCCGGTGATGAAGGCCAGCGGCACGAACACCGCGACGAGCACCAGCGCGATGGCGATGATGGGGCCGGACACCTCGCGCATCGCCTGGTAGGTCGCCTCGCGTGGGCTCAGGCCCGCGGCGATGTTGCGCTCCACGTTCTCGACCACCACGATGGCGTCGTCCACGACGATGCCGATGGCCAGCACCAGGCCGAACAGGCTCAGCGCGTTGATGGAGAAGCCGAAGCCGTGCATCACCGCGAACGTGCCGACGATGGACACCGGCACGGCCAGCAGCGGGATGATGGACGCGCGCCAGGTCTGCAGGAACAGGATGACGACCAGCACGACCAGCGCGACGGCCTCCAGCAGCGTGTGGATGACGGACTCGATGGACGCACGCACGAACTGCGTCGGGTCGTAGACGATGGTGTAGTCCACGCCCTCGGGCATGGTGGCCTTCAGCGCTTCCATCGTGGCGCGCACGTTGGTGGAGATGTCCAGCGCGTTGCCGCCCGGAGCCTGGAACACCGGCACCGCGACGGCGGGTTTGTTGTCCAGTAGCGAGCGCAGCGCGTATTCGCTGGCGCCCAGTTCCAGGCGGCCCAGGTCACGCAGGCGTGTGACGGCACCGTTGGCGCCGGTCTTCACGATGATGTCGCCGAACTCCTCGACCGACTGCAGCCGGCCCTGCGCGTTGACGGACAGCTGCAGGTCGATGCCCTGCAGGCCCGGCGACGCGCCGACCACGCCGGCCGCGGCCTGCACGTTCTGGCCGCGGATGGCCGCCACCACGTCGCTGGCCGACAGGCCGTGCTCGGCCACCTTCTGCGGGTCCAGCCAGACGCGCATGGAGTAGTCGCCCGAGCCGAACAGCTGCACCTGGCCCACGCCCTGGATGCGCGCGAGGCGGTCCTTGACGTTGAGCACCGCGTAGTTGCGCAGGTAGGTCATGTCGTAGCGCTCGTTGGGCGACGTCAGGTGCACGACCATGGTCAGGTCGGGGCTGCTCTTGACGGTCGTCACGCCCAGGCGCTTGACCTCCTCGGGCAGCCGCGCCTCGGCCTGCGAGACGCGGTTCTGCACCTGCTGCTGGGCCTTGTCGGGGTCGGTGCCGAGCTTGAAGCTGACGGTCAGCGTCATCAGGCCGTCGGTGTTCGCCTGGCTGCTCATGTAGAGCATGTCCTCGACGCCGTTGATGGCCTCTTCCAGCGGCGTGGCCACCGTCTCGGCAATCACCTTCGGGTTGGCGCCCGGGTACTGGGCGCGCACGACGACCGAGGGCGGCACGACGTCGGGGTACTCCGAGATCGGCAGCGCGCGTATCGACAGCAGGCCGCCGATGAAGATCAGCAGCGACAGCACGCCCGCAAAGATCGGGCGGTCGATGAAGAATTTGGAGAAGTTCATTTTTCTTCTTTCTGAAGGCAAAGCCGTCCCCGCAGGCCGGTGAAAACCGGCCTGGTCATGGGCTCGCTACGGAGGTTGGGGCGCTAGATCAGGAGGCTTTGGCGGCGCCTTGCTGAGCTTGCAGCTCCGGCTTGGCGTCCATCGCGACGTCCTTGGGCGCGAGCGCCGAGCCGGGTCGCACGCGTTGCACGCCGCCGACGACGATGCGCTCGCCGCCCTTCAGGCCGCTGGTGACGACGCGCAGGCCGTTCACGTGGGCCCCCAGCGTCACCGGCCGCCATTCGGCCTGGTTGCCCTGGCCGACGACGATGACGTAACGCTTGTCCTGGTCGGTGCCAACAGCCCGTTCGTTCACGAGCAGCGCGGCCTCGTTCTTGGCCTGGCCCATGCGCAGCTTGGCGAACTGGCCGGGGATCAGGCTGCCGTCCTTGTTGTCGAACACGGCGCGCACGCGCAGCGTGCCGCTCTTGGCATCGACCTGGTTGTCCACCAACTGCAGGCGGCCGACGGTGGCCTTGTCACTGCCAGCCAGCATCTCGACCGGGATGCGCTCCATGCCGCGGCGCTCCGCCGCGCCGCCGGGTAGCGTGGCCAGTGCCTCGCGGACGATCTTCTCGTCGGCGTCGAAGCTGGCGTAGATGGGGCTGACGGACACCAGCGTCGTCAGCACCGGCGCGCCGGCGCCAGCGGCCACCAGGTTGCCGGTCGTCACCTCGATCTTGCCGACACGGCCGGCCACCGGCGCGCGCACCTGCGTGTAGTCGAGGTTGAGCTGGGCCGACTGCAGCGCGGCCTGGGCGGCGCGCAGGTTGGCCGCGCCTTCGCGGGCGGCGTTGTCGCGCTCGTCGAACTCGCGGCGGGCCACGGCACGGTCTTCCAGCAGCGACTTGGCGCGCTGCGCTTCGCTCTGCGTGTAGTTCATGCGGGCCTGCGCGGCGGCCACCTGGGCTTCCAGGCGCGCCACCTCGGCCTGGTAGGGCGCGGGGTCGATGGTGACGAGCAGGTCGCCGGCCTTCACGAGGCTGCCCTCGCGGAAGTGCACCTGGCGCACGGCGCCCGACACGCGGGCGCGCACGTCGACACGGTCCACGGCTTCCAGGCGGCCGGAGAACTCGTTCCAGGCCGCCACGTCCTGGGCGACGACCTGGGCGACCGACACCGGCGTGGCGGGCGGCGCGGCGGGGCCGGAGTTGGCCTGTGCGGCACCGCTGCCGAACTGCGCAAAGCCGATGGCGCCCAGCGCGACGAGGGCGGCGGCGCCGGCAACGAGGCCGACGCGACGGTTGAGACGGGAGGTGGACTGCATTTCTATTTCTCTTGGCTGGGGGTGGAGCGGGATCAGGTGGGAAGCGACAGCGCGCGGCGGGTCGCGTCGCGCAGGAATTCGTGGATGGGCTCCAGCGCATGGGCCGGCGCGATGGCTGGCAGCGTCAGGTCCCGGGCCACGCCGCCGTGCTGGCGCAGCGTGGCGGCGTAGCGGCGTGATTCGTCGTTCAGCGGATGGCCTGCGACGCTGAGCACCAGCGCCGGCGCCAGGCCCGCCAGGCGGGTGGCGTTCAGCGGCGCGGCGTAGGGGTGGTCGGCGCGGGCGGTGCTACCCAGGTAGGCCTGCCAGCCCTTGGCGTAGATGCATTCGCTGCCGCCGCACTCGCCATCGCGCATGGACGCGCTGCCCAGCTGCGGGTCCATCATGGGCGAGATCAGCAGCTGGCCGGCCAGCGCCGGGGCACGCTGGTCGCGCGCCATCAGCGCCAGCGCCGCGGCGATGTTGCCGCCGGCCTCCTCGCCGGCCACGAACAGCGCCGTGTGCGTGCTGCCGGTCAGCTTGGCCGGCTTGGCGGCGAGGGCCTGCAAGGCCTCGAACGCGGCCACCAGGCTGGCCGGGAACGGGTGCTCCGGCGCCAGCGGGTAGTCCAGCGCGACGATGTCGGCGCCGGCCTGCGCCAGCATCTCGCAGCGTGCGGCGGCGGCGTCGCAGGAACCGGCCGTGAACGTGCCGGCATGCAGGAACAGCAACAGCGCCCGGTCACCGCCTTCCAGCGGGCGCTGGGCGGCGTAGAAGCAGGCATTCAGCCCCGGAGCGGGGCCGAGGCGCAAAGTCGATGAGGCCATCTTGTCCATGGCCCGAACGATAGAGATTGATGGCTTGCCGATAAACGGCCCTGAAAGCGACTCACTTTTCCCTTGCGTGGAACAATGAACTCGCCCCACCCCTCCAAGCATCGCTACTGCCCATGGACCGACTCCAAGCCATGCAAGCCTATGTCCGGGTCGTCGAGGCCGGCACCTTCACCAAGGCCGCCGACTCGCTGGACCTGCCCAAGGCCACGGTCACGCGCCTGATTCAGACGCTGGAAACCCATTTGCGCACCAAGCTGCTGAACCGCACCACGCGGCGCGTGACGGTGACGCCCGACGGCGCCGCCTACTACGAGCGCGCGACGCGGCTGCTGGGCGACCTGGACGAGCTGGAAGGCAGCATGAACCAGGCGCGCATGACGCCGCGCGGCCGCATCCGGGTCGACGTGCCGGGCGTGGTGGGGCGCGAGATGATCATTCCGCACCTGCCGGACTTCTACGCCAAGTACCCGGACATCCAGATCGAGCTGGGTGTCAGCGACCGCACGGTAGACCTGATCAGCGACAACATCGACTGCGTCATCCGTGGCGGCGAGCTGACCGACCAGAGCCTGGTGGCGCGACGCATCGGCGAGTTCCATTTCGTGACCTGCGCGACGCCCGAGTACCTGCGCCGCCACGGCACGCCGGCCCATCCGCTGGAGCTGACGCAGCCGCCGCACCGCATGGTGGGCTACTTCTCGGCGCGCAGTGGCAAGGTCATGTCCGACAGCTTCAAGCGCGGCGACGAGGTGGTGGAGGTGGTGGGCAACCATGTCATCGCGGTCAATGACGCCAATGCCTATCTGAACGCGGGGCTGGCCCACCTGGGCGTCGTGCAGATCACCTGCTTCATGGCCGCGCCGCTGCTGAAGAGCGGCGGCCTGGTGCGGCTGCTGGAGGACTGGACCGTGGACGCGATCCCGGTCTACGTGGTCTACCCGCCCAACCGCCACCTCAGCAGCAAGCTGCGGGTGTTCGTGGACTGGGTGGTGGAGCTGCTGGGGGCGCAGAGCACCGCGGGGCTCAAGGTGCGCTGCGCACTGAGCTGAACGCTCAGGCTTCGTCGGGTGCGGCGCTGGCGGTCAGCTGCGGCGGACCGAACTCTTCGCTGGCGGGTGCCGGCGCATTGATCGCCAGCATCAGGCCCGCCGCCAACGCCGTGACGGCCGTCGCGGCGGTGATCAGCGTGAATAGGGAACGGGTGGTGTTCATCGTGACTCTCCTGGGTGCCACCTTGGCGGGTGGGTCTATGGATCGTCACTGTAGAAACTTGGGCCTGAATGAGTAAGACGGCTGGATAGAACGGCGAGTTGCTGCTGGCGGAACAATCGCGGCCGTTCAGGCCTTGCGTGGCGCGCCTCGGCCGCGTTCTTCCAGCCAGGCCTTGGCCGTCGAGAAGTGCCCGCAGCCGATGAAGGGCCGCGGCGGCTTCAGCGCCGACAGCGGGGACGGGTGGTTGGCCTTCAGCACCAGGTGATCCTGCCGTGCCGCCTCGATCAGCGGCGCCTTGGCCTGGGCGTAGCTGCCCCACAGCATGAAGACCTTGGGGGCGGGGTCGTCCGCCGCGGCCTTGATCAGCGCGTCGGTGAGTTGCTCCCAGCCGCGGTTGGCGTGGCTGGCGGCCTGGCCGTTCTCCACGGTCAGCACGGCGTTCAGCAGCAGCGTGCCGCCCTCGGCCCAGCGCACCAGGCTCCCTGTCTGCGGGAAGGGCTTGCCGAGGTCGCGCTGGATCTCCTTGAAGATGTTGCGCAGGCTGGGCGGGAATGGCACGCCCTCGGGCACGCTGAAGGAGAGGCCCTCGGCCTGGCCGGGGCCGTGGTACGGGTCCTGGCCCAGGATGACGACGCGCGTGCTGGCCAGCGGCGTCAGCGTCAACGCGCGCAGCGGTTCTGGCGGGTAGATCGTGGCGCCGGCGGCGTCGCGCTCGGCCAGGTAGGCCAGCAGCTTCTGCCCGACGGGCGATGCGGCCCAGGCCTCGACGACGGGGCGCCAGTCGGTGTCGGGGAGTTCGAGGGGCAGCTTCATCCGAACAAGTGTGCCAGCGCCTGGCCGGGGTCCGGCGCGCGCATGAAGGCCTCGCCGACGAGGAAGGCGTTCACGTTGGCGTCGCGCATGCGCTTCACGTCGGCGGCACCCAGGATGCCGCTCTCGGTCACCAGCAGCCGGTCCGCCGGCACGCGCGGCAGCAGGCCCAGCGTCGTGTCCAGCGTCACGTCGAAGGTGCGCAGATTGCGGTTGTTGATGCCCACCAGCGGCGTCTTCAGCTGCAGCGCACGGTCCAGCTCGTCGCCGTCGTGCACCTCCACCAGCACGTCCAGGCCGATGGCGTGGGCGGCGGCTTCGAGGTCGGCCATCTGCGAATCGGCCAGGCAGGCGGCGATCAGCAGGATGCAGTCGGCACCCATCGCGCCGGCTTCCATCACCTGGTAGTCGTCGACGATGAAGTCCTTGCGGATGACCGGCAGCTCGCAGGCGGCGCGGGCGGCCTGCAGGTAGGGCACGGCGCCCTGGAAGAAGCGCTCGTCCGTCAGCACGCTGAGACAGGCCGCGCCGTGGCGGGCGTAGCTCTCGGCGATGGCGGCGGGCTGGAAGTCCGCGCGCAGCACGCCCTTGCTGGGGCTGGCCTTCTTGATCTCGGCGATGACGCCGGCCTGGCCCGCCGCGATCTTGGCGCGCAGCGCGCGCTCGAAGCCGCGCTGCTCACCCTTGCGGCCTTCGGCCTCCTCGCGTTGGGAGGCCAGCGAGCGCTTCAGCTTGGCTGCGGCGATCTCTTCCCATTTGACTTCGACGATGCGGTTCAGGATATCGGCCATGTCTTCTCTACAGGCTCAGGCCTTGGCGGCCCATGTGCAGCCGCGCGCTGAGCGTGTCGGCGAGCTGGCTGGTCAGTTGATGTTCGGCGCGGTTGGCGCCGGTGCGGGTCTGGAACACGCGCAGTGGCTTGCCGCCGTCCTCGTGGCGGAACTCCAGCGCCAGCGTGCGCCGGCCATTGCCGCCCACGCAGTAGACGGACCAGCCGGAGCCGTCCAGCGTGCGGGCCTCGCCGTCCACGCCCACGGGTTGGGCCTGCGCGGGCGCGGCCAGCCGCAGCCGCCAGCCAATGCCGTGGCGGCGCAGCGTCGCGTACAGCGCCATGCCGAGCACGCACAGGGCCAGCGCGATCCAGCCCAGCAGCGCTGAACCCTGGCGATGGCTGAAGACGCCCAAGGCGGCGCCGGCAAGGCCGGTGACCAGCGCCGCCGGATGAGGCTCCAGCCGCGGGCACCACAGCTCGGCCGCGCCGCGCGCGTCCGCGACCATGCCGCGCAGCAGCGCCTCGGTGGATCTCACGCGGCGCCCAGCCTCTGCGTGGCCTGGACGAAGTTATCCAGCTTGGCGCGCGCGGCGCCGCTGTCCAGCGCCTGGCGGGCGCGGGCGATGCCGTCGGCCAGCGTGGCGCTCACGTTGGCCGCGTACAGCGTCGCGCCGGCGTTCAGCAGCACGATGTCGCGCGCCGGGCCGGCCTGGCCGTCCAGCACGGCCAGCAGCATCTGGCGCGACTGCTCCGGGCCTTCGACCTTCAGGCTGCGGTTGCTGGCCATCTGGAAGCCGAAGTCCTCGGGGTGCACCTCGTACTCGCGCACGGCGCCGTCCTTCAGCTCGCCGACCAGCGTGGTCGCGCCCAGCGAGATCTCGTCCATGCCGTCCTTGCCGTAGACCACCAGCGCGTGCTCGGCGCCCAGGCGCTGCAGCACGCGCACCTGGATGCCGACGAGGTCGGGGTGGAACACGCCCATCAGGATGTTGGGGGCGCCGGCCGGGTTGGTCAGCGGGCCCAGGATGTTGAAGATGGTGCGCACGCCCAGCTCGCGGCGCACCGGCGCGATATTCTTCATCGCCGGGTGGTGGTTGGGCGCGAACATGAAGCCGATGTCGCACTCGGCGACCGACGCGGCCACCTGGCGCGGCGTCAGCTGGATGTTGGCGCCCAGCGCCTCCAGCACGTCGGCGCTGCCGGTCTTGCTGCTGACACTGCGGTTGCCGTGCTTGGCCACCTGCGCGCCGGCGGCGGCGGCGACGAACATCGAGCAGGTCGAGATGTTGAAGCTGTGCGCGCCGTCGCCGCCGGTGCCGACCACGTCGACCAGATGCGGCAGCGGGCCCAGCGGCACCTTGTTGCTCAGCTCGCGCATGACCTGCGCGGCGGCGGTGATCTCGCCGATGGTTTCCTTCTTCACGCGCAGGCCGGTCAACAGCGCCGCGGCGATGACAGGCGACATCTCGCCGGCCATGATGCGGCGCATCAGCGTCAGCATCTCGTCGTGGAAGATCTCGCGGTGCTCGATGACGCGGGTCAGGGCTTCGTTGTCGGTGATCGGCATGGCTCAGCTCTTGAAAAATTCGGCGGCGGACGCGATGGCGTGATCGATGCCGGCGGCGTCGATGTCCAGGTGCGTGACGAAGCGCAGGCCGATGAGGCCGGTGGCCAGCACGCCGCGTTGCTTCAGGTGTTCCAGCAGCGCCGGCGTGCGGCCGTCGCTGACCTGGGCGAAGACGATATTTGTCTGCGGTGGCGTGACCGTGACACCCGGCAGTGCCGCTAGGCCGGCGGCCAGGCGCTTGGCCAGCGCGTGGTCGTCGGCGAGGCGGTCCACGTGATGCGTCAGCGCATGGTCCGCCGCAGCGGCCAGCAGGCCGACCTGGCGCATGCCGCCGCCGACCATCTTGCGGATGCGGTGCGCGCGGCCGATCAGCTCGCGCGAGCTCACCAGCATGGAGCCGATGGGCGCGCCCAGGCCCTTGCTGAAGCAGATGGACACCGAGTCGAAATGCCGCGCCAGCTCGGCCACCGTGCGGCCGGACGCCACGGCGGCGTTGAACAGCCGGGCGCCGTCAAGATGGGTGTTCAGCCCGCGGGAATGGGCCAGCTCGCAGGCGTCTGCCACGTAGCTGGCGGGCAGCACGTTGCCGCTCCAGGTGTTCTCCAGCGCCAGCAGCCGCGTGCGCGCGAAATGCGGGTCGTCGGGCTTGATGGCGGCGGCGATGTCGTCGAGCTTCAGCGAACCGTCGGGCTGGTTGGTCAGCGGCTGCGGCTGGATGCCGCCCAGCACGGCGGCGCCGCCGCCTTCGTAGCGGTAGGTGTGGGCCAGCTGGCCGACGATGTACTCGTCGCCCCGGCCGCAATGTGCCAGCAGGCCGCACAGGTTGCTCTGCGTGCCGCTGGCCATGAAGAGGGCGGCTTCCTTGCCCAGCAAGGCCGCGACGCGTTGCTGCAGCGCGTTGACGGTGGGGTCGTCGCCGAAGACGTCGTCGCCGACCGGCGCCGCGGCCATCGCCGCCAGCATGGCCGGCGTGGGCTTGGTGACCGTGTCGCTACGCAGGTCGACAGTGGCCGGGCCGCCCGCGCTAGAAGACGGGGCGTAGTCACTCACGGCCGCAGCTCCAGGAAGTTGCGCAGCATCGCGTGACCGTGCTCGCTGAGGATGGACTCGGGGTGGAACTGAACGCCTTCCATCGGCGTGGCCGTGCCGGCCAGCTCGCGGTGGCGCACGCCCATGATCTCGCCGTCGTCGCTGCGCGAGGTGATCTCCAGCACCGCCGGGCAGGTGGCTTCCTCGATGACCAGCGAGTGGTAGCGGATCACGGAGAAGTCCTTGGGCAGGCCGGTGTAGACGCCGCGCTGGTCGGTCGTGATGGTGCTGGCCTTGCCGTGCATCTGCGTCTTGGCGCGGATGATCTTGCCGCCCAGCGCCTGGCCCATGGCCTGGTGGCCCAGGCACACGCCTAGCAGCGGCTTCTTGCCGATGAAGTGCTGGATGGCCTCGACGCACACACCCGCCTCGTTCGGCGTGCAGGGGCCGGGCGAGAAGACGATGTGGTCGGGGTTCAGGGCTGCCATCTCGGCCACGGTGATCTCGTCGTTGCGGAATACCCGCACGTCGGCGCCCAGCTCGCCGAAGTACTGCACGATGTTGAACGTGAAGCTGTCGTAGTTGTCGATCATCAGCAGCATTTAGAAGCCCTCCTCGACGAGTTCGGCGGCGCGCAAGAGTGCGCGTGCTTTGGCCTCAGTTTCTTGCCACTCCAGCTCGGGGACCGAGTCCGCGACGACACCCGCCGCCGCCTGCACGTACAGCATGCCGTTCTTGATGATGCCGGTGCGGATGGTGATGGCCAGGTCCATGTCGCCGGCAAAGCTCAGATAGCCGCAGGCGCCGCCGTAGATGCCGCGCTGCACGGGCTCCAGCTCGTCGATCAGTTCCATCGCACGCACCTTGGGCGCGCCGGTCAGCGTGCCGGCGGGGAAGGTGGCCTTCAGCACGTCGAGCTGCCCGACCTCGGGGCGCAGCACGCCTTCGACGTTGGACACGATGTGCATCACGTGCGAGTAGCGCTCGACGACGAAGGCCTGCGTGACCTTGACGCTGCCGGTGCGCGCGATGCGGCCGATGTCGTTGCGCGCCAGGTCGATCAGCATCAGGTGCTCGGCGCGCTCCTTGGGGTCGGCCTGCAGCTCGGCTTCCAGTTCCAGGTCGCGCTCGGTCGTCGCGCCACGCGGACGGGTGCCAGCCAGCGGGCGGATGGTGACCTTGCGCGAGCCGTCGCTGGCGTGTTCTTCACGCACCAGGATCTCGGGGCTGGCGCCGACGATCTGGAAGTCGCCCAGGTCGTAGAAGTACATGTAGGGGCTGGGGTTCAGCGCCCGCAGCGCGCGGTACAGCGCGATGGGCTCGGCCTTGTACGGCTTGGCGATGCGCTGGCCCACCTGCACCTGCATCAGGTCGCCGGCGGCGATGTAGTCCTTGGCCTTCTGCACGGCGGCCAGGTAGTCGGCCTTGGCAAAGCTGCGGATGGGCGCATGCGACTCCGTGCGGTGCACCTTGGGCACGCTGACCGAGTAGGTCAGCTTGTCGCGCAGCGCGGACAAGCGCTTCTTGGCACGGAAGTAGGCCTCGGGCTGGCGCGGGTCGGCCCAGACGATGAGGTAGAGCCGCCCCGACAGGTTGTCGATGACGGCGATCTCTTCCGACAGCAGCAGCACGATGTCCGGCGTGCCCAGGCCTTCGCCCTTGTGCTGGCGGTCCAGCTTCTTCTCGATGGCACGCACGGCCTCGTAGCCGAAGTAGCCGGCCAGGCCACCGCAGAAGCGCGGCAGGCCGGCGGGGATCTTTGGCTTGATGCGGTCCTGGTAGGCCGCGATGAAGTCCAGCGGGTTGGCATCAGCCGTCTCGACGATCTGGCCGTCGGTCAGCACTTCGCACTGGTTGCCGGTGGCGCGGATCAGCGTGCGCGCCGGCAGGCCGATGAAGGAGTAGCGGCCGAAGCGCTCGCCGCCGACGACGGACTCCAGCAGAAAGCTGTTGCGGCCCTGGCCGGAGCCGGCGCACAGCTTGAGGTACAGGGAGAGAGGGGTTTCGAGGTCCGCAAAGGCTTCGCTGATGAGCGGAATGCGGTTGTAGCCCTCGGCGGCGAGGCTCTGGAATTCGATTTCGGTGATCACGACGTCAAACCTTGAAAAGACAGTTTCAGGGCTTGGCGTGCAGCCCGGGGGAGAACGGGCAACGCGGTAACGAGCGCGTCAGGGCGCGCCAAGCGGCATCAAACGGCGGTGGCCCAGGGACGCCAGGGCCAGGCTCCCCGGTCGCTCGACCCCGTGATGTGCTTGCGCGTGATGAACATGGTCGGGCCAGTGTATCAGCGGGCATTCACACGGGCCGCGCCATACTTCGGCTCACGGAGACGCCGCCATCGCGGCAGAACAACGGAGCGAGATATGCGCGCATTCATCGTCGCGGCCTGCTTGGCCGTGGGCAGCCTGAGCGGGGGCGCCTGGGCCCAGGTGGTCGAGGTGAGCAACGTCAAGTACGAGTCGGCGCTGGACCTGGCGGGCCAGAAGCTGCAGCTCAACGGCGCGGGCACGCGCTACAAGTTCGTCGTCAAGGTCTACACGGCCGGCCTGTACCTGACCACCAAGGCCGCCACGCCGGCCGAGGTCTACGCCGCACCCGGCCCCAAGCGCATCAGCATCCACATGCTGCGCGACATCGACGGCAACGAGCTGGGCAAGCTGTTCACCAAGGGCATGGAGGCCAATTCGCCGCGCGACGAGTTCGTCAAGTCCATCAACGGCGTGCTCAAGCTCAGCGAGATGTTCGCCAGCCGCAAGCAGCTCAACAGCGGCGACAACTTCTCGGTGGACTACATCCCCGGCGTGGGCTCCACCGTGCTGCTGAACGGCAAACCCATGAACGACCCGATCAAGGAGCCCGAGTTCTTCACGTCGCTGCTGCGCATCTGGCTGGGCGACAAGCCGGCCGACGACGCGTTGAAGGACGCGTTGCTGGGCGTCAAGAAAGGTCGCCGAAACTGATCTGGTCCAGGCTGCCCACGTGCTGTCTTGCCGCCACGGCGCGGATGTCCTCGCCGTGGTTGTAGCCGTAGGTCACCAGCACCAGCGGGCAGCCCGCGGCGCGCGCGGCCTCGGCGTCGTTGCGCGAATCGCCGACCATCCACGTCGCTGACGGCGGTGTGCCCAGCGCCTCGCAGGTCTTGAGCAGCGGCAGCGGGTCGGGTTTCTTCTTCGGGAAGCTGTCGCCGCCGAACACGTGGGCGAAATAGCCGTCCAGCCCCTTGCGCTTGAGCAGCTCGGCGGCCGGCGCGGCGGGCTTGTTGGTCAGCACCGCCAGCGGCAGGCCCTGCGAGCGCAGCCACTCCAGCCCTTCGACGACCCCCGGGTAGACGGCCGCATGCTCGCCGTTCACGGCGGCGTAGTGGCGCTGGTACAGCGCCCAGGCACGGTCGAACTGGCCCGGCTCGCCGCCGGCCTCGGCCAGCGTCATGCGCACCAGGTGCTCGCCGCCGCGGCCGATCGTGTGCTCGACGAACTCGCGGCTCACGGCCGGCAGGCCCAGGTCTGCCAGCGTCAGGCCCAGCACGGCGACGAAGTCGCCCAGCGTGTCGACCAGGGTGCCGTCCAGGTCCAGCATGCAGGCCTTCGGTAGCGGTGTGTGGGGTATCGGATTCATCGGGTTTCAGGAAAGTACGGTCCTACGATCCGGCACCGAACCCACCCGAGAAGCCCCATGGACAGGATCCCGAAAGCGCCCGCCACCGTTGCCGACTGCGCGGCCCAGGAAGACTCGCTGGTGTTCGACCGGCTGAATGCAGCGGATGCGATGGCCATCGGCCAGGCCATCCTGGCGTTGGCGCTGGAATGGTTTCCGGGCCGGCCCATCGCCATCCACATCGAGACGGAAACCCACCCGCTGTTCGTCTACTTCATGGATGGTACGGGCGCCGGCAATGCCGACTGGGTCAACAAGAAGAAAAACGTGGCCCGCCGCTTCGGCCACAGCTCGTGGATGGTGCGCCAGCAGTTCCTCGAGCGCGGTGCCGACTTCAACAAGGACACGGGGTTGGACCCCGAGCTGTTCCGCGCCGAGGGCGGCGCCGTGCCGCTGGTGATCCGCGGCCAGGGGCGGGTGGGCATGCTGGTGGTCTCGGGCCTGGAAGGCTGGGAAGACCACGTGCTGGCCGTGGCGGGGCTGGAGCTCTGGCGCAGCCACGGCCGGTACTGACTCAAGGTGAGGGCTTCAACAGCCCATCCGCCTTGAACATCGCCTTGATGCCGCGCACGGCCTGGCGGATGCGCGATTCGTTCTCGATCAGCGCGAAGCGCACGTGGCCGTCGCCGTGGTCGCCGAAGCCGATGCCGGGTGACACGCAGACCTTGGCCTTCTCCAGCAGCTGGCGGGCGAACTCCAGCGAGCCCAGCTCGCGGTAGGGCTCGGGGATGCGCGCCCAGATGTACATGCTGGCCTTGGGGCAGTCGACCTGCCAGCCGGCTTCGATGAGGCCCTTGTAGAGCACGTCGCGGCGGCGCTGGTAGCTCGCCGCAATGTCCAGCACGCACTGCTGGTCGCCCTCCAGCGCGGCGATGGCCGCGACCTGCAGCGGCGTGAAGGTGCCGTAGTCGTGATAGCTCTTGATGCGTGCGAGTGCTGCGACGAGGTCGGGGTTGCCGACCATGAAGCCGACACGCCAGCCGGCCATGTTGTAGCTCTTGCTCAGCGTGAAGAACTCCACCGCCACGTCCTTGGCGCCGGGCACCTGCATGATGGACGGGGCCACGTAGCCGTCGAACACGATGTCGGCGTAGGCCAGGTCGTGCACGACGAGGATGTCGTGCTTCTTCGCCAGCGCGATGACGCGCTCGAAGAAGCCGAGGTCCACGCACTGCGCCGTCGGGTTGGACGGGAAGCCGAACACCATCATCTTGGGCTTGGGATAGCTGCCGCGGATGGTGCGCTCCAGCTCGGCGAAGAAGTCCACCTCGCTGCTGACCGGAATGGCGCGGATGTCGGCGCCCGCGATGACCGCGCCGTAGATGTGGATGGGGTAGCTGGGGTCGGGCACCAGCACGGTGTCACCGCGGTCGAGAGTCGCCAGCATCAGGTGGGCCAGGCCTTCCTTGGACCCGATGGTGACGATGGCTTCGGTGTCGGGGTTGATGTCCACGCCGTAGCGGCGCTGGTACCAGTGCGAGATCGCGCGGCGCAGTCGCGGGATGCCCTTGCTGGCCGAGTAGCCGTGCGTGTCGGGCCGCTGCGCGACCTCGGCGAGCTTGGCGACGATGTGCGGCGGCGTGGCCCCGTCGGGGTTGCCCATGCTCATGTCGATGATGTCCTCGCCACGCCGGCGGGCCGCGAGCTTCAGCTCGGCCGTGATGTTGAAGACGTAGGGCGGGAGGCGGTCGATGCGCGCGAAACGGCGCTTGCCGCCGGAAGCGGAAGAAGAGGTCATGACGATGTACGTAAGCGCCCGGAACCGTCCGAGCGACGTGGGCGGCGTGGCGCCGCACCGAGGTCGAATGTAGCGCCTTCCTAGAATGACGGCATGACTTCGCCTGCCGCCCCCATCGTCTGCATCGGCGGCCTCAACATCGACCGCAAGCTCAAGCTGCTGGCCCATGCGCTGCCGGGCTCGTCCAACCCCTGCGAGGCGCACGAGACGCCCGGTGGCGTGGTGCGCAACGTGGCCGAGAACCTGGCGCGGCTGGGCCTGCCGGTGGCGCTGGTCGCGGCCTTGGGCGATGACGCCGGCGGCCGCATGCTGCTGGAGCAGGCCACGCAGGCCGGTATCGACATGAGCGCGGTCATCCGGCTGCGCCGCCAGGCCAGCGACAGCTACACGGCCGTGCTGGACCCCGACGGCAGCCTCACGCTGGGCCTGGCCGCGATGCCGCTGGTGGAGCGCCTCAATCCCTGGGCCCTGCAAGCCAGCAAGGACTTGCGCGCCAGCGCGGCGCTGGTGGTGGCCGACGGCAACCTGCCCACCGATGCCTGGCCACTGCTGCTGGCCGAGGCGCGTGATGGCGGTGCGCCGCTGGTCTGCGTGGCCGTGTCCGAGGCCAAGATGGAGCGCCTTCCCGAGCAGCTGACGGGGCTGCACTTGCTGATCCTGAATGCCGGCGAGCTGGCCACAGTCGATGCCGACCCGGCACTGGCCTTCGCGGCGCTGCATGCGCGTGGCGTGCAGCGCGTGCTGGTGTCGGCGGGCGCCGGCGGCCTGCTGCTCAGCGAGCCCGGCCAGCCGACGCGCCACTGGCCCGCGCCGCAGGTGGCCGTGGTGGATGTGACCGGCGCGGGCGACG
>DASWWC010000282.1:0-4056 GCA_036401055.1 Roseateles sp. | reverse complement strand
GCTGCCGCCGCCGACTGCCGTGTAGATGAGCTTGACGTGCGGATGCGCGGCGGCCGTGGTGCGAGCCTGCTCGGCGACGGCACGGGTCTGCTCGTAAGTACTGCCGGGCGGGAGCTCGATGCTGATCTGCGTCTGGCTCAGATCGTCCGGCGGCAGGAAGGCGCCCGGGATCGCGCCCATGAACAGTGGCGTGCAGGCGGCCACGCTGAAGGCGGCCGTGAGGGCCATGGTCTTGCCCTTATGCGTGAAGGCCCAGCGCGCTGCCTTCAGATAGCCGGGCATCCAGAAGGGCTCCTTGTGCACATGCTTGGGTGCCTTCAGGATGTAGGCAGCCATCATGGGTGTCAGCAGCCGAGCGACGACCAGCGAGAAGAACACGGCGATGGACGCCGTCCAGCCGAACTGCACGAAGAACTTGCCGACGACGCCGCTCATGAAGGCGGTGGGCAGGAAGACGGCGATCAGGGTGAAGGTCGTGGCGATCACCGCGAGGCCGATCTCGTCGGCGGCCTCGCGCGCCGCCTCGATGGGGGTCTTGCCCATCGTGAGGTGGCGCATGATGTTCTCGATCTCGACGATGGCGTCGTCGACCAGAACGCCGATGACCAGCGACAGCGACAGCAGCGTCACGACGTTGAGCGTGAAGCCCATCCATTGCATGACGAGGAAGGTCGGGATGGCCGACAGTGGAAGGGCCACGGCGCTGACGAGGGTGGCGCGCCAGTCGCGCAGGAAGAACCACACCACCAGCACGGCCAGGAAGGCGCCTTCCAGCAGCAGCGACAGGCTGCCGTTGTAATTCTCGATGACGGGGTCGACGAAGTTGAACGCCTCGGTGACGCTGATGTCCGGATGGGCGGCCTTGAGCTCTTCGAGCGCGGCACGGATGCGCTCGGCCACGTCCACCTCGCCGGCGCCTTTGGCGCGCACGATCTCGAAGCCGACGACGGGCTTGCCGTTCAGGAATGCGCCGCTGCGCAGCTCGCCCAGCGTGTCGATGACGCTGGCAATCTGGTCCAGCCGCACGCGGCGGCCGTCGGCCAGCGGGATGCTCATCGCGCCGAGATCGGCCGCGTTCTGCACGGTGGCGATGGTTCGCAGCGACTGTTCGGCGCCGCCCAGCTGGGCGCGGCCGCCCGGGGCCTCCTGCTGCACCTGCTTGAGTTGGCGCGACACCTCCGCCGCGCTCACGCCCAAGGCGAGCAGGCGTGCGGGATCCAATTCCACGCGCAGCTCCCGGTTGACGCCGCCGACACGCGCCACCGAGCCCACGCCGCGCACCGACAGCAGGCGCTTGGCCACCTGGTTGTCGACGAACCAGGACAACGCCTCGTCGTCCATCGAGTTCGACGACACCGTGTAGGTCAGGATGGGCATGCCCGACAGGCTCATCTTGGAGATGACCGGGTCGCGCAGGTCGGCCGGCAGGTCGGCGCGGATGCGGGTCACCGCGTCGCGCGTGTCGTCGAGCGCCTCCTGCAGCGACTTCTCCAGCCGGTACTCCACGGTGACCGTGGCCGTGCCGTCCTGTACCTTGGTGTAGATGTGCTTGACGCCCTGGGCTGAAGCGACCGAGTTCTCGATCTTGCGCGCCACCTCGGTTTCCATCTGCGCCGGCGCGGTGCCGGGCAGCGAAGCGCTGACGACGATGGTGGGCAGCTCCACGTCGGGGAACTGCTGGATCTTCATCTGCTTGAAGCCGTAGAGACCAGCCACGGTCAGCATGATGAAGAGCATGATGGCCGGCACCGGATTGGCGATCGACCAGCGGGAGACGTTGAACATCGCTGCGTCTCCGTCTTACTGTGCGACGCGCACGGTGTCGCCGTCCGCGAGGAAGCCCACGCCGGACTCGACGACACCGGCGCCCGCGGCCAGTCCCGAGCGCACTTCGACGCGCTCGCCCTCGCGACGGCCGGTCTGCACCTTGGTCTGGCGTACCTTGCTGCCGTCGATGCGGAAGACGTAGCTGAAGCCGTCGCGCAGCAGCACGGCGCTCTGCGGCAGCGTCAGCGCGGCGCTCTCGCCGAGCACGAAGTCCCCGCGTGCGAACAGGCCCGCGCGCAGCGGCTCGGCGGCTTTCAGATCCACGTAGACCAGGCCGTTGCGTGTTTGCGCGTCCACCTGCGGTGCGACGCGGCGAATGCGGCCTTCCACGGCCGGTGCGCCGCTGGGCTGCACGCGCACGAGCTGGCCCGCGCGCAGCTGCGCCAGCTCGGCGCCTGGCACCTCGGCGCGCCATTCCAGTCGGCCCTGGCGCTGCAGGCGGAACAGTTCCTGCCCCGGCTGCACCAGCGCGCCTGGCGTGGCGACGCGGGCGCTGATGACGCCGTCGTCCGGCGCGGTAATCTGTGTGTACGACAGGCGCAGCGTGTCGGCCTGCACGCGCGCTCGCGCCGCAGCGACGCGGGCCTGCGCGGCGGCGTCGGCGGCCAGGGCCTGGTCGATGGCCTGGGGCGACAACGCCTCGCTACCCTGCAGCGTCTTCACGCGCTCGGCGGTTTGGCGGGCTTCGCCGGCCGACGCCTCGGCCTCCAGCAGCGCGGCACGGCTGGCCGCGAGGTCCGCCTCCAGCGTGCCGGGGCTGAGCTTGGCGAGCAACTGGCCCTTCTTGACGCGGTCACCCACGTCGACCTGCAGCGCGGCCAGGCGCTGGCCCCCGATCTCGGCGCCGACGATGACTTCCTGCCAGGCTGCGATGGAGCCGGTGCCGGACAGGGTCTGCCGCCAGGTGGCCGACTGCGCGACCACGCGCTTGACGGTCAGGGCCGGCTTGGGCGCGGCACCGGCGGCTGGCGTCTGGGCGAACGCGGGACCGGACAGGGCGGCGACGAAGGCGGCGGCCAGCGCGAGGGTCAGCGCGGCGGTCAACAGGACAGGGGGCAGCTTCTTGATCTTCATGGTGCTCAGCGCGCGTCGGCGGTGTTCGTGTTCATGTTCGTGAGGGTGTCGGCGTTCCAACCACCGCCCAGGCTGCGGTACAGCCGAATCCAGGCCAGAGCGTGTTCGGCGCGTACGGCCAGCACGGCGTCGTAGGCGGCCAACGCATTGCGGAAGGTGGTGTTGCGTTGCACGCCGCTTTGCAGGCCGGCTTGGGCCTGGGCAGCTGTGCGGCGGGCGATGCCCTCCCATTCGCGCTTCACGGCCTCTACCTCGCGCTCGCGTTCAGCGCCTGCCGTCACGCGCTGCAGGGACTCTTCCACCTCGGACACGGCGAGCAGCCAGCGCGCCTGCAGCGCCGCCGCGGCTTCGTCCGCCGCGGCCTGCGCGCCCCGCCCGGCGGCCACGAGGGCGCCGCCATCGAAGAGCGGCAGCGTGAGGCTGGGGCCGAAAGACCAGGCGCTGCCGTGACTGCTCTTGCCGCCGACGCGCAGGCGCGTCTCGCCAGCGAGTGCGGCGAGGCTGAGTTGCGGGTAGCGTTGCGCCTCCACGCTGCGCTGCTGCTGCGCGGCTGCCAGCCAGCGCTGGTGGGCGGCGGTGAGGTCGGGGCGCTGTGCCAGCAGCTGCGCGGGCAGGGCGCTGACGTCGAAGGCGGGCGTCCTGGGTTGGCTGCGGCGCAGATCGAAGCCCTCGGTTGAGACGGGCGGCGGCGCCAGCTCGGTTGCCAGCGTGTCGGCGCGTTCAGCGCAAAGCAGGGCCAGCGTCTGCAGTGCGATCTGGGCCTCGGCCCGCCACTGGCTTCGGTTGACGGCCGCGGCGGCGCGATCGGTGTTCAGCAGCGCTGCGTCGCTGGCGCTCAACAGGCCGGCCTGCCGCTGCTCGCGGCCCCAGGCAGCGATCTGTTCGGCGAACCGGGTGTCCAGCTCGGCGGACTCCTCGCGCGCCTGCGCCAAGCGCAGCTGCACATAGGCCTGCGCCACGTCTGCCGCGAGGCTGACGCGGGCGGCATGCCAGTCGGCCGTCGTCGCCGCGGCTTCGGCCTCGCCCGCGGCGGCCGCGGCGCGCTGGCCGCCGAAGAGGTCGATCTCCCAGCTAGCGCTGAACTGCGCGGTGGCCTGGGTGCTGTCGCCAGCCACGCCATTCAGCGCGCGGCCGCGCTGAACCTGGGCGCCGACG
>DASWWC010000281.1:0-5573 GCA_036401055.1 Roseateles sp. | reverse complement strand
GGCCTTCGGCGCGGGCCATGGCCTCGAAGCCGCGGACGCCCTCGGCCAGCGCTTCCTTGAGCCCGGCGGGGTTGGGGTGCTGGGGGCTGTGGCGGATGCGCGGCGCGGCCGACAGCAGCGGCATGGCGGCGGCCACCAGCGGGTTCAGGCTGGCGGTCGTCAGCGCGTCCAGCGCCATAGGCGCCTCCCGGCCGGCCGGCCCGGCAGGCATTCCCGCCGGTGCCTGGCCCGCCGGGGCTGCCGGCCGTGCTGCGGGCTGCTGGGGCAGTCCGCCAATGGGGCGGCCGGCACTGGGCTTGATGACCGTGCGGTCCTGCCCGAAGGCGGCAAAGGGATCGTCGTTGTTGGGGTCGCTCATGGGGCGCGCCAATCAGAAAAAGGGGATCAGGCCCGGATGGCCCAGAACTCAAGTTCCAAACCCGGGAACTCGCCGGCGATGTGCAAGGCCAGGCCGCCCGAGGATTCCAGCTGCTTCCACAGCTCGTTGCCGCGGGTCTCCAGCTCGAAGTAGTTGTGACCCGCGTGATAGGGGATCTGGCGCGGCGCCACCGGCAGCGGGCGCAGCGTGACGCCGGGCAGTTGCAGGTTGACGAGGTCGCGGATGCGCTCGACCGGGCCGATCTTGACCTGCGTCGGGAAGCGCGCCCGCAGCGCGTCGCCCGGCAATTGGGCCGACACGGCCAGCACGAAGGTGGCGTTGCGCTGCAGGTTCACGTCCGGGATCAGCGCCACGCGCACGCCATAGGCGCGGTCCTGCAGCTCGATCGGGATGGCGGTCTGCTCCATCACCATGGACAGCGACTGGCGCAGGTCGTCGATGACGGGCTTGAAGGTGGCGGCCAGGTCGTCGTGCAGGTAGTCCGCATACGCGGTGGGACGGCGGCTGTCGCGGAAGGTGGCGAGGTCGCCGGCCAGCGCCAGGCATTCGGAATACAGCCGCTCGGGGTGCAGCACGGACACCGTGCGCAGGTGGTTGAACGTGGCCTGGTTGCGGTTGACCGCCTCCAGCAGCAGGAAGTCGGCGATCTCGCCGACGCCGCCGCGGCCCGGGGCGGCCAGGCGGGCGGCCAGCGCCTCGCCGCGCTGGTGCAGCAGCCCGCACAGCTCGCGCACATAGCCGTCCAGCACCGGGTGGGCGGGGGCGTGCAGCAGCGGCGGCACAAAGGTCGGGTCCAGCACGACGCGGTTGTCGGCCCGGCGCTCGACGACGCGGGCTACGCCCAGCGTCGCATAGCCGTCGCCGGCGTCGCGGGCCAGCATCAGGCGCAGGTTGAGGCGGCCGACCTGCAGCGCGGCGTCGCGGTCCAGCTGGGAGTTGCTGTCACCCACGGCGACCTCGGCGGCCAGGAAGCGCGCGCCCATGGAGCCGGCGGCTGCTTCAGCATCGGTCTCGACGACGCCGGGGCGCTGCAGCGTGACTGCCAGCACGACGATCTCGTTGCGGGCGTCGGCGGGGATGTCCAGCGCAGCCGGCGCGGCGTCACTGCCGGGCGCGGAGAAGGCGGTGCCGTCGGGCAGCAGGCCCTGGGCGGCGGCCAGGCCCAGCTTGCCCAGCGTCAGCGAGGCCTCGTCCAGCGTCAGCGCCGAGAAGCCCCAGGCATAGGGCATGCACTGCTGCAGGCGCTGGCGCCACTGGTGCTCCCAGTGGCGGTCGTGCTGCTGGAAGTGCTGCGGCTGGAGGAACATGCCCTCGGTCCAGATCACTCGGTCACGCCAGGTCATGTGTGGGTTCGCCTCAAGCAAGAGAAAGCGCAGCCTGCACTCTCAGGGCCGCGATCAGGCCATGAGTGACTGCGGGGCGGTCTTGGTTCCCGGCGGGAACCATTTGCGCGCAGCGGTCACTCAGTCCGCGACCGTCACGCCGACACGAGTGCCCGCCATGAAGCAGCTTCGCCCCCTTCTTGCCCTGACCCTGTGCAGCCTGGCCCTGGCTGCCCAGGCCCAGACCCCCGCGCCCGACGCCGCCGCCTCGGCGCCCGCCGCCGTGGACCTGGGCAAGACTGTGCCCACGACCGAGGCCATCGCCGAGGGCTTGTTCCCCGATGACAAGTGCAAGGAGTTGGAGGCCAGCGGCTTCAAGTGCATGGGCTTCAAGCCGGCCATCAAGTACTCGCTGCCGGCCACGTCGTTCAAGGTGGGCTCGGCCGAGCTGCCGGTGCTGCTGAAGCGCCAGCTGGACGTGTTCGCCGACGTGCTCAAGACCAAGAAGAACAGCGATCGCAAGGTGCGCATCATCGGCCACGCGGACGCCTCGGGCACGCCGGCGGCCAACCAGGCGCTGTCCGTCAAGCGGGCCGAGTCGGTGCGCGACTACCTGGTGGGCAAGGGCGCCGACACGGCCATGCTGGAGATCGAAGGCGTGGGCTCCAAGGACCCCAAGAACCCGAAGAAGCCCAACGCCGACGAGAACCGCCGCGTGGAGATCGGGCGCAAGTAGCCTTGCCCGGCCCGTTCGCGGGCGGCTGCCGTTTTCTTCCCCGTGAGGGCCGCCCGGTCGTCACGCCCTTCATCGTCCACAGAAAACCTCCCGACCATGGCCAAATCCATCGACAGCGGCACCGTCGTCTACGAGATCAAAGCGACCAACCCCAACGCGATCGCCAACTACGACGCGGGCAAGCTCGTGAAGGGCATTGGCGACGACTTGATCGCCTTCGTCGGCAAGCCCATCCAGGGCTTGGTGGTGAAGGCCAACGATGCCACGGCCATCGTCAAGAAGGTCAAGGAAGACCTGGTGGCCGGCAAGTGCGCGACGCCCTGGCTGCGCGCAGGCATGTCGGGCAAGGACATGATCTTCCTGGTCACCGACCCGAAGACGGCCAAGTACGAGCGCAGCTGCGTGCTGGTGGCCGACTACAAGGGCATCCGCGAGAAGCAGAAGAAGCTGCTGACCGAGACCAAGGTCTACAACCTGGACAAGGGCGACAAGGTCATCGACAAGGCCGCCAAGGACATGGTCAAGGCGCTGGGCGTCAAGGGCGACGGCAAATTGCTGGGCCAGATCGACGGCAGCGTGAACATCATCCTGCTGGCCCACGGCGACGAGGACAAGACCGCCAGCGGCCAGATCTACGGCAAGGATTTCGCCGGCAGCACGCCCAAGGAGCTGGTGGCGGCGCTGGTCGACAACAAGGACCCCAAGAAGCGCCTGGCCCCGACCTACTCGGGCACCATCTACCTGGACGGCTGCTTCACGGCCCAGGGCGGCGCGATGCAGAACTACACCAAGCAGGTCTGGGAGCTGTTGAAGGCCAAGGGCATCAAGAACTGCAAGGTCAAGGGCAACCTGGGCGCCGCGGCCACGCTGAAGTCCGGCGACGAACTGGTGACCACCACCGAGGCGCAGGAGGCGGTCGACAAGCTCATCGTCAAGTTCGAGAAGGCCCTGGGCGTCAAGGCCAAGGACTTCGGCAAGGAGCTGGGCAAGAAGGAGGCGGCCCTGAAGGACGCCGAGAGCAAGCTGAAAAAGCTGACCGATGCGCGCGCCAACATCTGGAAGACCACCTTCCAGAAGGCCAACGACACGGCCGGCTTCAAGGAGGCGCCGCTGGTGAAGAAGATCGACAAGGAGATCACGGGCACCTTGCAGCCGGCGATCAAGCAGCTGACGGCCGAGATCGACACCTGGAAAAAGGCCGTCAAGAAGATCAACGACGACATCGGCAAGGTGCCGGGCTACCAGGTCAAGAACCTCGTGGGCCAGTTCGGCCTGACGCGACTGAACTGAGGGCTTCAGGCCGTGCCGTCGACGCCGCCTTCGGGCGGCGTCCTGCGTTCAGGGCACCATCTCCGTCATCTGCCCCGGCATCGTGAAGCTGACCACGCCGGCATAGGCGCACATCAGCTTGGACGTGTTGTTCAGCACCGGCATATTGCCCAGCATCACCGTGGGCGCGCCGGGTGTCCACGGCGCGGGGAACACCGGTACGCAGGGCATGGGCGTCAGCACCCCCAAGGCGGCGGCGGTGGCGGCGGCCACCGTGGGGTTGCTGGGGCTGCTGCACATGCCGAACGGCGGGATGTTGACCATGGGGATGTTGTCCATGATGTTGGCCGCCGCCATGTTGCTGGTCATCATCTTGTTCTTGGGCAGCACGTTCAGCGTGCTCGGCGCGACGCCGAAGGTGCAGGTCATCATGGCGCCGGTGCAGCAATGTTGGGGCATGGCTCGCTCCTCAATCCACCTCAAGCCACAGGGCCAGGGCGGTGAAGTTGTCGTGGTTGGGCTTGGCGGCAGCGGCGATGCGCACGCGCTGGCCCAGGTCGTCCAGCCAGGCCTGGGGCTCGGCGGCGAAGGACAGCGCAGCGGCGATCTCCTCGTCGGTGACCCATTCCCACAGACCGTCGGTGCACAGCATCAGCGCCTCGCGGCCCTGCAGCGGCCAGGGCTGCTCCGACACGCTGATGTGCAGGTCCTCGCCCTGCGTGCCCAGCGCCGAGTAGAGCTCGCTGCGCTTGGGGTGGACGCGCGCGCCGGCCTCGTCCAGCAGGCCGCCGTCGATGAGCGACTGGACCAAGCTGTGGTCGCTGGTGCGCTGGGCCAGACGGCCGTCGCGGAAGGCATAGAAGCGCGAGTCGCCGCAGTGGCCCCACAGCGCGGTGCGGTCCTGCAGGTCGATGGACAGCACCACCACCGTGGAGTGCATGTTGCGCAGCTGCGGGTTGGCCGCCCGCTGCGCCAGCAGCTCGCGGTTGGTGTCGCGCAGCAACAGCTCCAGCGCCTGCGGGTGGTGGCAGGGCATGGCCGCATAGCCCTGCAGCACATGGCTGACGGCCAGCTTGGACGCAATGTCGCCACCGCCATGGCCGCCGGCGCCGTCGGCCAGCACGCAGCACAGGTAGCGCTCGGAGTGCCAGTGGCCGCAGGCGTCCTCGTTGTAGTCGCGCCCGCCGCGTTCGGACATCAATGCCAGCTCGATGTGCATTGCAGGCCCTCCCTCTATCTCTATCGTTGTTCGGCCTGCAGCGCGTCGAGCTGCGCCTCGTAGGCGCGCAGGAACTCGCGGCCGAAGACCTGGTGGAAGTCGTCCGACAGCTCGCCGGCGATCTGCTGGTACTCCTGCTGGAACACCGACCACAGCTGCGCCTTGCGCGCCGCCGGCAGCAGGCTGGACAGCACCGACTTCTGCGTCAGCCGCGCCTCCAGCACGCTGGGGTCGAAGCGCTGCAGCAGCCCCTCCAGCGCGGCACGCATGCCGGCCAGGAAGGCCAGCTGGTGGGCGCGCAGGTCGTCAAACGCATCGCGCATGGCCTTCTGCGGCTCGATGAAGCCCCGCACGGTGGGCCCCAGCAGGTGGCCCAGCGCGACCTCGGCCGTGGGCGAGAACTTCAGCGGGTTGTTCTCGCGCGCGACGATCATGGTGGCCTCGGCACGCACCTCGCGCTTCAGCGCCGCGCGCGCGACCAGCAGGTCCACCGTGCCGCGCGCCGACTCGTGCACGATCTGACCCAGCAGGCGCATGAACTCCGGCGTCAGGCCGCCGGCCGGCAGGTGGGGCAGGCCCAGGCCCTCGCGGAAGGCGGCCAGCAGCGCGGCCTGGTCGGCCGGCACGGCGGCCACCGGGGCGCCGACG
>DASWWC010000280.1:0-1834 GCA_036401055.1 Roseateles sp. | reverse complement strand
GGCGCAGCACGCCGCCCGCACTGGTGTGCGGGCAAGTGATGCAACGCCGAGTGGCCCCTTGCGACGGACCTTCCCGAAGGGTTGTCACCAAAATGGCCGTGCGCAGCGTTGCAAGTCCTCGCCGGGTGTTCAACCCGGCTCCGGTTTGCGCCTTGCGCTCAGCCATTTTGGTGACAACGCGACCCACTGACGCCGTATTGGCAGACCCTGGTAAGCCGCCTCCTTTGAATCAGGTGCGGAGTGTGCATCCTTCCGGCGACGACAATCGGCGGCCATGAGTGACATCCTTACCCTCACCCGTCCTGACGACTGGCACTTGCACCTGCGCGACGAGGCGGCGCTGGCCAGCGTGCTGCCCTACACCGCGCGCCAGTTCGCCCGCGCCATCGTCATGCCCAACCTGCGCCCGCCGGTCACCACCGCCGCCCAGGCCGCGGCCTACCGCGAGCGCATCCTGGCCGCGCTGCCGGAAGGCTCGGACTTCCAGCCGCTGATGACCATGTACCTGACGGACAACACGCCGTCGGACGAGATCAAGCGCGCCAAGGAGGCCGGCGTCGTCGCGCTCAAGCTCTACCCCGCGGGTGCGACGACCAACAGCGACGCCGGCGTGACCGACCTGCGCAAGACCTACAAGACGCTGGAAGCCATGCAGCGCGAGGGCCTGCTGTTCCTCGTGCACGGCGAGGTGACCGACGCCGACATCGACATCTTCGACCGCGAGGCCGTGTTCGTGGACCGCGTGATGACGCCGCTGCGCGCCGCCATGCCCGAGCTGAAGGTGGTGTTCGAGCACATCACGACCAAGGAAGCGGCGCAGTACGTGACGGACAGCGACCGCTTCACCGCCGCCACCATCACGCCGCAGCACCTGCTCTACAACCGCAACGCCATCTTCACCGGTGGCCTGCGCCCGCACTACTACTGCCTGCCCGTGCTCAAGCGCGAGGAGCACCGCCAGGCGCTGCTGAAGGCCGCCGGCTCGGGTCTACCGAAGTTCTTCCTCGGCACCGACAGCGCGCCGCATGCGGCCCAGCTGAAGGAGGCCTCGGTCTGCGGTGCCGGCTGCTTCACGGCCATCGCCGCGCTGGAGCTGTATGCCGAGGCTTTCGAGGCCATCGGTGCGCTGGACAAGCTGGACGCCTTCGCCGGCCACCACGGCCCGGACTTCTATGGCCTGCCGCGCAACACCGGCACCGTCACGCTCAAGCGCGAGCCCTGGACACTGCCCAGCGCCGTGCCCTTCGGCGAGGCGCAACTCAAGCCGCTGCGCGGCGGCGACACGCTGAACTGGAAACTGATCGCATGAGCATGCAAGACAAGAAGGTTGCCTTCCTCGTCGACTTCGACAATGTCGCCACCGACGTCATCGAGCAGGCGCTGAACATGGTGTTCAAGGACTACGGCACCGCCCACATCCGCCGCGCCTACTGCAATGCCGAGCAAGCCCACCACAGCCAGGCGTTCATGAAGCGCCTGGGCCTGCGCGCCATCGTCAACCTCGCCATCGGCAAGAACTCGACCGACATCGCGCTGGCCGCCGATGCGATGGACATCGCCATCAACGAGAAGCCCGACGTCATCGTGCTGGTGTCGTCCGACAGCGACTTCGCGCCGCTGGTGCTGCGACTGCGCGAAAAGGGCGCCTGGCTGCGCGGCTTCGGCCAGTACGGCAAGACCGGCGACGGCGTCATCCAGATCTACGACCAGTTCAACGAGCTGGCGCACGGCGTGGGGCGCGGCGCGCGCGATCTGGCGCCGGCCAAGGCCGCGGGCAGTGGCCGGGGTAGCCGACGCGGCGGCCGTGCGGCCGGCGGCAATGGCCGCTCGCAGC
>DASWWC010000279.1:0-2813 GCA_036401055.1 Roseateles sp. | reverse complement strand
GCCCGTCTGCCCCAGCACGCGGGCGATGCGGCCCGAGGCCGAGAACACGACGAAGGTCACGAGCGCCACGATGACGCCGTAGCCGCACAGCACGGCCAGCTCCCACCACACCCGCGTCTTGTCGGCGTAGATGACCATGGTGGAGATGGTGGCCGGCCCGGTCAGCAGCGGGATGGCCAGCGGCACGACGGCGATGCTGGCGCCGGCGTCGGCCTTGGTGTTGCCCTCGCTCACGTCTTCCTTGCGCGCCTCGGCGGGCTGGGCGTTGAGCATCTGCAGCGAGCTGATCAGGAGCAGGCAGCCGCCGCCGACCTGGAAACTGGCCAGCGAGATGTTGAAGAACTCGATGATCTTCAGCCCGAACAGCGCCGAGAGTGCGATGACGATGCCCGCCGTGCAGGCGCTGACCAGGATGGTCCGGCGCCGCTGCTGGCGCGTGAAGGCGGAGGTGAAATGGATGAAGAAGGGGACCACGCCGACCGGATTGACGATGGCCAGCAGCGCAACGAGAGGCTTGTAGATGTCCATGCTGGCGATTGTGGGTCAGGCGCTTCGCGTCAGTTCGCGCAGATAGTCCAATCCCGCCGCGCCGCGTGAGCCCCACCAGCTCAGCAGCTCGCCGTCGACGAGCTGCACCCGCGCCCGCGGGCACAGCGCTTGCGCGTCGGACAGGTGCCCGGTGCCGAAGCGATAGGGCTCGGAGCTCAGCAGCACGCGGTCGATGCGGTGCAGCCAGACCTCGTCGCCGCGCAGTGCGGGGTAGCGCCCGGCCCCCTGCTCGCCGCCGGATACGTCCGGCCAGGTGAGCCAGCCGCCTTCAGCCAGCAGCATCGAGATGTAGGTGTCGCGGGCCACCGTCATCCAGGGCTCGTGCCAGATCAGATAGAGCACGTTCTCGCGCGGCTGGGCCACTTCGCGGCAGCGCGCGAGGGCGGTGCGGAACTCGGCGGCGAGCGCCGCAGCCCGCTCGGTCACGCCAGGCTCGCCGGCAAAGGCCGTCCGCAGTTGCTCGAACAGCACCAGGTTGTCTTCCGGCCGGCGCGGGTGGGTCACGATGACCTCCGGCACGAACGCCCGCAGTGCCTCGGCTGTCTCGCGCCGGTTCTCGTCGACGTTGACGATGACGTGGGTGGGAGCGAGCGCCTTCAGCTTGGCAAGATTCACGTCCTTTGTGCCGCCCACCTTGGGCACCGCCGCGACGGCCTCGGCGGGGTGGATGCAGAAACCCGTGCGGGCGACCAGGCAGGGCCCCAGGCCCAGGGCCACCAGCGTCTCGGTCGCGCTGGGCACCAGGCTGGCGATGCGCGGCCTCATTCCTCGTCCGTGAGCGCCAGATAGACCGCGCAGCAGCCGCGCAGCCAGACCAGGGTCGGCAGCACCAGCGCGATGGCGAACACGACGCCGCCGCCGATCAGCGCGGCCAGTCCCAGCGATCCCCCCTGCAGCGGCACCCCGGTGGCGCCGAAGCCGCGCGGACCCAGCCCCATGACGCCCGCCAGCAACTGTCCGGCCGGTAGTTCCACCCCAGCGCCCAGGATGGCCAGGCCGGCCACCAGGCGGCCCCCGCTGACGACGACGAAGCTGACGGCGGCCGTGGCCAGCGCGGCCAGCAGGTAGACGGCCGCCATCAGCAGGGCCGTTTCGGGCAGGCCGTGGCGCAGGCGGCCGCGCAGGAAGGCCAGCACGCCGGTGCTGCGCTGGCCGGCCCAGACGGCCGGCCCGGCCAGCGGCCCGACGAGAACCACCAGGGCGAAGGCGATGCCGCCCAGCATCAGCACGCCCAGCGGCAGGACGATTGCCAGCAGCGGTGCACCCACCAGGGGCCAGCGAGTGGCCCACAGCAGGCCGGCCAGGGCGGCGGCGGCCAGCGCTGTCAGGGCCAGGCAGGCCAACAGGGCCAGCAGCACGCGGTGGCCGCTGCGCAGGGCGTCGGTGAACGCGTCCTGGGGGTCCCGCACCGGCAGGCCGCGGGCCTGGTCCATCAGCATCAGGCCGGTGGCGTTGACCCCGAAAAAGGCGACAGCCAGGGCCAGGCCCATCCAAAGTGCGCTGAGCAGGTTCTGCTCGCGCACCAGGGCGGACTGGGCCATGGCCAGCAGCAGGCCGGCGAAGCAGAACCCGGCCAGCAGGGCATAGAGGGCGCGCAGGTTGCGCAGCGCGTCGACGCTGGCGAGCACGCGGGAGAGGGCGGTAAGCAGACTGGGCGTCATGTATTCACGGTCGGGCGGGGATGGTATCGATGACGGCGCCATGACGCTCGGGAATCGCCAGGGTTTGTGCTAGATCGTAAAAACAACACTTGTCAGAGTGCCGTCCCGCAATCCCGGCACCCCGCCACCATAATCAATTGCCTGTGTCTGGACGCCGCACCTTCGCTTGAATGGTTCACGATGGGTTGAAGCTCCACATGGTTTTTTGATTTTGAGAAGAGAAGGGCTTCCCCATGGGAAACAAGCTTTACGTGGGCAACCTTGCCTACAGCGTGCGTGACGAATCGCTGCAAGAAGCGTTCGGTCAGTTCGGGACCGTGACCTCCGCAAAGGTCATGATGGATCGTGAAACCGGTCGCTCCAAGGGTTTCGGTTTCGTGGAAATGGGCTCGGATGCTGAGGCTCAGGCAGCCATCAACGGCATGAATGGCCAAGCCCTGGAAGGCCGCGCCATCGTCGTCAACGAGGCACGTCCTCGTGAAGAGCGTCCGGGCGGCTTCGGCGGCGGCGGTCGTTCGGGTGGCGGCGGCTACGGCGGTGGTGGCGGCGGCTACGGCGGCGGTGGCCGTTCGGGCGGCGGCGGCTACGGTGGTGGTGGTGGCG
>DASWWC010000278.1:0-4875 GCA_036401055.1 Roseateles sp. | reverse complement strand
GGCGGCGCCGCCGGACGGCCTGTTCGGCTGGCTGGACGTGGGCGTGGACAGCGAGCGCCTGGCCCAGCCGCTGCTGGACGCCGGCTGGCTGACGGCGCCCGGCGCGCTGTTCAGCGCCACGCGCGCGCCGGGCTCGCTGATGCGCGTCAACATGGCCACGTCGCAAGACCCGGCCTTCTGGCGCGCGCTGCGCGCGGCCGCAGACGAGATGCGCGGGCGGCCCGCCCTGCCCTGACGAAGTGGCTGCAGACCCGGCACGGGTTGACAACTACTTCTCACTCGACGCGGCGTTTGTCGCGAGACCTTGCTGCTGGCGCCGGCAGAATGCGTGCCGCCCGGAACCTGCAAACAGCGGCTCCCGACCGAATGAGCGATCCCGTGAAATTTCTTGTTGTAGACGCCCTGGCCGGGGTGCAGACCTTTGCGCGACAGCTGCTGCAAGGCCGCGGCCACTCCGCCGACAGCATCCTGTGCTGCGCCGACACCGACACGGCGCTGGCGCAGGGCTTGGTCTTCAAGCCGCAATTCCTGATCACCGACTGGTTCCCCAAGGCGCCGCTGACCGGGCTTCAGCTCTGCCAACGCCTGCGCGATGCGCAGCCGGGCCTGCACCTGGCGCTGTTGAGCTTCGACGTGACGCCCGAGCACGAGTTCGAAGCCGAGGCCCATGGCGCGCGCTTCCTGCTGAAGAAGCCCTTCACCGCCGACCAGCTCAAGGCGCGGGTGAACGACACGCTGGAGGCGCTGGCCAAGCAGTCGCCCGCCGCGCGCAAGCCGCCGCCGGCCCGGCCGGTGCTGCCGGTCCTGCCGCCGCAACCCGTCATCAAGCCCGGCGACCAGGTGCGCTACAAGGGCACCGTGCACGTGGCCCAGCACGTGGTGCACCGCCACGGCGAGACCGTCGTGCAACTGCGCGGCCAGCCGGGCTTCGTGCCGCTGGAAAAACTGCAGCCGGCCTAGAACGCCGCCGCCAGCCCCATCAGCAACGGATACGGCAAGGCGACGGTCGGGCGCAGCGCGCTCTTCAGGTATTGCAGCAGCAGGCCCGCACCACTCGGGCGGCTGGCCAGCCAGTCGCTGTGCAGTTGCATCGCCACACCCTCGCCCGATTTCAGCGCCGCCTCGACGACGAGCAGCCGATCGCCCAGCCGGCCCTGGAAGGTCTTCAGCACGCCTTCCTGCAGCCACAGCAGCGCGATCAGGCTCAGCGCCAGAGTGACGTCGGAGACCAGGAAGCAGGCCGCGAAGGCCGCCAGCTTCACGGCCAGCGCCAGCGCTTCGTAGCGCTCGTGCTGGCTCTGCAGCGCCAGCCATTCGTGGTGCAGAGGGCTCACTTGGCTTCCAGCACTTCCCAGCGCTCCATCAGCGCCAGCAGCTCGGCGTCGATGTCAGCGGCGCGATCGGTCACCTCGGCAATGCGCTTGGCGCCCTGCGTGTACAGCTCGCTGCCGGCGATCAGCGCGTTCAGCTGCGTCTGCTCGGCTTCCAGCGCGGCGATCTGCTTGGGGATCTCGTCCAGTTCGCGCTGCTCCTTGTAGCTGAGCTTGCGCTTGGTGGCGACCACCGGGGCCGGCTCCGGCGCGGGCGGCGGCGTGGGCGCGGCGGCGGCCGGTGCGGCCTTGGCCTGCAACGCGGCGGCGCGCTTCGATTGCGTCAGCCAGTCCTGCACGCTGCCCTCGTACTCGCGCCAGCGCGCCTCGCCCTCGTAGACGATGGTGGACGTGACCACGTTGTCCAGGAAGCGCCGGTCGTGGCTGACGAGGAAGACCGTGCCGTCGTAGTCGGCCAGCAGTTCTTCCAGCAGCTCCAGCGTCTCGATGTCGAGGTCGTTGGTGGGCTCGTCCAGCACCAGCACGTTGGCCGGCCGCGCGAACAGCCGGGCCAGCAGCAGGCGGTTGCGCTCGCCGCCGCTCAGCGTGCGCACCGGCGAGTTGGCGCGCGCCGGCGAGAACAGGAAGTCGCCGAGGTAGCTCTTGACGTGCTTCTTCTGCGTGCCGATCTCGATCCACTCCGAGCCGGGGCTGATGGTGTCGGCCAGCGTCGCGTCGAGGTTGAGCGTGTCGCGCATCTGGTCGAAGTAGGCGACCGTCATCTTCGAGCCCAGGCGAACCGTACCGCTGTCGGGCGGCAGCTCGCCGAGGATCATCTTCAGCAGCGTCGTCTTGCCGGCGCCGTTGGGGCCGATGAGGCCGACCTTGTCGCCGCGCAGGATGGTGCTGGTGAAGTTGCGCACTATTGCGCGCTCGCCGAAGCTCTTGGACACGTCCTCCAGCTCCGCGACGATCTTGCCGCTGGCACCGCCGGTGTCGATGTCCAGTCTCACCTTGCCCTGCACGTCGCGCCGCGCGGCGTGGGCCAGGCGCATGGCCTCCAGGCGCTGGATGCGCGCGACCGAGCGCGTGCGCCGCGCCTCCACGCCCTTGCGGATCCAGACCTCTTCCTGCGCCAGCACCTTGTCGAAGCGCGCATTGGCCAGCGCCTCGTTCTCCAGCTCGTAGGCCTTGGCGGCCTGGAAGGCGGCGAAGTTGCCCGGGTAGCCGCGCATCTGGCCGCGGTCCAGCTCGACGATGCGGTTGGCGACGTTGTCCAGGAAGGCGCGGTCGTGGGTGATCAGCAGCAGCGAGCCCTTGAAGTCGTTCAGCAGGCCTTCCAGCCAGGTGATGGCGTCCAGGTCCAGGTGGTTGGTGGGCTCGTCCAGCAGCAGCACGTCGGGCTGGGCCACCAGCGCGCGGCCCAGCGCCACGCGCTTCTTCAGGCCGCCGGACAGGCTGCCCACCAGGCGGGTGCCATCCAGCCCCAGGCGGTGCAGCGTCTCGTCGACGCGCTGCTCCCAGTTCCAGGCGCCGATGTGCTCGATGCGCTCCTGCACCCAGGCGAGGTCATCGTTCTCGTCATGGCGCTCATAGCGCTCGCGCAGCGACTTGGCCTCGGCCACGCCCTCGCTGACGACGTCGAAGATGGTCGCGTCAGCGCGCAGCTCGGGCTCCTGCGGCACGTAGACGTTGGTGAGGCCTTGTTGCTGCTGCAGCAGGCCGTCGTCGAGCTTCTCGATGCCGGCGAGGATCTTCAGCAGCGAGGACTTGCCGGTGCCGTTGCGGCCGATGAGGCCGACGCGCTCGCCGGTTTCAAGCGCGAAATTGGCGCCATCGAGCAGCGCGACGTGCCCGAACGCGAGGTGGGCATTGGTGAGGGAAAGGACAGCCATCGGGGGATTGTCCCCCGGCGGTTCAAACCGTCCGCAAGGCCGGCGTCGTCGACAGATGCGCGAGCACCTGCTGCATGACCGCCGGGTCGCTCAGCAGGCGACGATGGCCCAGCCCCTCGGTCACGTGCAGGCGGCCCGCCGGCAGGCCGGCCAGCAGCGTCTCGCTGCCCGCCAGCGGCGCCGTCGTGTCGCCGCGGTCGTGCACGATCAGCGTCGGCTGGGCCACGCGCTCGCCCAGCCACGCAGGCTCGAACAGCGCCAGCGACACGCCTTCGCGCCGCTCCACATGGCCCCGCATGCCCGCCGCCAGACTGTCACCCGTACCGACGGCCTGCGCGAACCAGCGCAGGAACTGCGCTGGCGGCGGCGCCAGCGCGAGCAGCGCCGCGCGCCGCGCCGGCAGGCCTCGGGCCAGCGCATGGGCCACGGCCAGCGCACCGAGCGAATGCGCCACCACGCCGTCCCAGGGCCCGAAGCGCGCCGTCACCGCGAACAGCGCGCGCACCCACTGCAGCAGGTTGCTGCGCCAGCCGCCACTGCGGCCGTGGGCCGGCAGGTCCAGCAGCACCGGCTCGAAGCCGGCCTGCGCCAGCGTGTCGGCCTGCGCACGCAGCTGCTGCGCGTCGCCCGCCCAGCCATGCGTCAGCAGCACCTTCGGCGCGCCGGGCTCCAGGTCGCCGCGTTGCCAGACGCTGACGTGACCACCCTCGAAGGGCAGCCGCGTCTCGCGCCAGGGCAGCGGCACCGGCCGCGAGCGCGCCAGCCACTTGGTGGGCATGGGCGTGAAGAACAGGCCCAGCGCGACACGCGTGCCCAGGTCGGGCGACACGCGGTGCAGGCCGCGCAGCAGCGCCGCGACACCGCGGGCGGCCGGCGACGCGTAGAAGGCGGCGGCGGGGTTGTGGGTGGTCATGGGCACTCCTTATTTCGCACGACCGTGCGATATGTTGGCAAAAAAATCAACCCGCGGCTTGCGGCGCTTTCGCGGCGGCCAGCATGCGCTCCCAGGCCCTGATGCCGCGCTCGTGGACATGCGGGTCGCGCAGGAAGCGGGTGTCGCGCAACAGGCCGGTGAAGAGCGCGTCCATCTCGAAGACGAACTGGTCGACGTCGAGGTCCGGCTGCAGATGGCCGGCCTCGATGGCCAGTTGCACGCTTCGGCGCAGCGCGGCGCGCAGCCGCAGCACGCCATCCTCCAGTTGGTCGCGCACGGGGCCTTCGCGGTCGTCGTACTCGAAGGCACCGGCCGTGTAGAGGCAAGACAAGGTGCGGTCGGTGTTGGCGGCGCGGGCCAGCCAGCGCCGCATGATCGCGTCCAGCCGCGGCAGGCCGCGCGGCTGGCTCATGGCAGGCACGAAGACGGACTGCTGGAACCGCCGGTCGTACTCCAGCAGCACGGCCACCTGCAGTTGCTCGCGCGAACCAACGCGCGAGAACACACCGCTCTTGGACAGGCCCAGGCGCTTGGCCACCTCACCGATGGACAGGCTCTCCAGCCCCTCGGCTGCGGCCATCGCCAGCGCCGTGTCGACGATGGCGGCCAGCGTGGTCTCGGCGCGTTCGCTGCGGGTTTCCATGGCCGAAATTTAGCACGATCGTGCGAAAACAGAAACCCGTCTCCACCGACTGTCCCGGTTCGGGCACTGCGTATGCTCCGGCCACAACACACG
>DASWWC010000277.1:0-2327 GCA_036401055.1 Roseateles sp. | reverse complement strand
GACGCGGCTGACCGAGGAATTCCTGCGCCGCGCCGCCGACCAGGCCATCCAGATCCACCGCGGCTATTGCGAGAGCTATCTCAGCGCCGAGCCACTGCAGCCCTTTTTGCAGATGCTGCGCGCCATGGATGCGCACGACGGCGATCTCCCCGACGCACCGCCCGAGCTCTTCGCCGCCCAGCAATGCCCGCCCGCCCAGCGTGCCGACGCCCTGCTGGCCCTGCTGCTGGCGCTGGCGCGGCGCACGCCCCAGCTGGTCTGCATCGACGACCTGCAGTGGGCCGACGACGCCTCGCTGCGCCTGCTGCACCGGCTCCGCGCCGCCGCCCAGACGCAGGGCTTGCCCCTGCTGGTGCTGACGGCGAGCCGTCCGGCGTCGAGCCTCGCCGCGCTGCCCGGCGCCAATGACGGCGACGCCGACATCATCGAGCTGCCACCGCTGACCGAGACCGAGGCCGCCCGCGCCGTGCAGCAGCTGCTGCCGCAGACCGACCCCTTCATCGCCTCCGAGGTGCAGCGCCACGCCGGCGGCAACCCGCTCTTCATCGAGGAGCTGTGCCATGCCGCGGCCGACAGCGGCGGCGGCTACGGCGGGTTCACCGCAGGCCAGACCAGTGCGGCCTGGCTGGCAGCCCTTGTCGAGTCGCGGGTCGGCCGCCTGCCGCCCGCGCAGGCCCGTCTGGTGCGTCTGGCCGCCGTCATCGGCAACGTCATCCCCGTCTGGCTGCTGGAGGCCCTGTCCGGCTGCGGCGAGCGCCACCCCGACGTGCTGGCGTTGGCTGCGCAGGACTTCATCTTCCCGGACCAGCGCACCGGCCATCTGCGCTTCAAGCACGGCATCACGCGCGACGTCGTCTATGAAGCCACGGGGCTGCACGAGCGCCAGGCCCTGCACCGCCACATCAGCGCCGCACTGAGCGCGCACGGCGGCGCCGAGGACCAGTTGCACGAACAGCTCGCCTACCACGACGCCGCCGCCAACGACTGGATCTCCGCCGCCCGCCACGCTGAGTCCGCCGGCGACCAGGCCCTCGCCGTGTCGGCGCTGGACCGCGCGAAGAAGCAGTTCCGCGCCGCGCTGGCGGCCCTCGAATTCCTGCCCGACGGGGACGCCCGTCAGCGTCGCTGGATCGCCATCGCGCAGCGCCTGGGCATGGCCTGCGTCTTCGATGCCTCGCAGGACGACTTGCGCGTGCTCAAGCATGCCGCCAGCCTCGCCCATGCCACGGCCGACCTCGGCCTCATCTCACGCACCGAGTACTGGCTGGCCTATGTCGGCTACGCGCTTGGCGAGACACGCGACAGCCTGCGTCACGCCCAGGCCGCCGTCGACACCGCGCAGCGCTGCGGCGACCATGCGCTGCTGGCCCAGCTGCCCGGCACCGTCGGCCAGCTGCAGGCTGCCGCAGCCGACTACGCCCACGCCCTGCCCATGCTGGACCTGGCCATCGAGCGCCAGCGCGCCCGCGCCAGCAAGAGCGCGGTCAATCAGATCGGCCTGTCCTTCTCGCTGTGCTGCCGCGCCTATGTGCTGGGCGATCAGGGCTTTTTCGCGCAGGCCCACGAGATCTTTGCCGAGGCCCTGGCGCCCTTCGACGGCAGCGGCCACGCCGTCGAGGCCAGCATGCAGGGCTGGCGGGCCGCCGTGCTGCTGTGGCAAGGCCGCTGGGCCGAGGCCCGCGAGGCGGCGGCCGTGGCCCACCGCGTCGGCGCCCAGGTGCGCAGCATGTTCACTTGCGCCATGGGCCAGGCGGCCGGCGCCTACGGGGCCTGGATGCAGGAGGCCGACCCGGCCGCCCGCCAGCACATCCTCGACGCCACCGCATGGCTGGCGCCGCGCGGTGGCGGCCTGTACAGCAGCTTCAACCATGGCTGGCTGGCCGACATCCTGTCCACCCAGGGCGATGCCGGCGCGGCCCGCCACCACGTGGCCCTGGCCCTGAGGCGCGGCCGCCAGCACGACTGGATCGGTGGCGCCATGGCCTACCGCGCCGCCGCCCGGCTGGCGGCCGGCGTCGGCGACAACGCCCGGGCCAGGCGCTACCTGGCCCTGGCGCGCGGCGCAGGCCAGCAGCGCAACTCCGCCCACGAAGCCGCCGTCACGGCGCTGCTGGAGGCGGAACTCAGGCTGGACGGGAACTGGCCCGCAGCCCGCGATCGGGCAGTCCGGGAGTTCGAGGCGCTGGGGATGACCGGCTTCCTGGAGCGGGCGCTGCGGCTCTAGACGGTGGGAGGCTGCGGCGTGGGGCGCACGCAATCCGCGTCGTGAAGCGGCCTCAGAGGAGCCCCCACTTCGGTCTGCGCCTGCCCGGGGCCGCCCTCTCGAG
>DASWWC010000276.1:0-41724 GCA_036401055.1 Roseateles sp. | reverse complement strand
GGTCCTGGGCGGCGAGCGCAAGGACGTGCTGCTGCTGGACGTCACCCCGCTGAGCCTGGGCATCGAGACCCTGGGCGGCGTGATGACGAAGATGATCAAGAAGAACACGACCATCCCGACCAAGTTCTCGCAGACCTTCTCGACCGCTGAAGACAACCAGCCGGCCGTGACCATCAAGGTCTACCAGGGTGAGCGCGAGCTGGCCCAGGCCAACAAGTCGCTGGGCGAGTTCAACCTCGAAGGCATCCCGCCGGCACCGCGTGGCACGCCGCAGATCGAGGTCTCGTTCGACATCGACGCCAACGGCATCCTGCACGTGGGCGCCAAGGACAAGGGCACCGGCAAGGAAAACAAGATCACCATCAAGGCGAACTCGGGCCTGAGCGAGGCCGAGATCGAGAAGATGGTGAAGGACGCCGAGGCCAACGCGGCCGAGGACAAGAAGAAGGTCGAGCTGGTGCAGGCCCGCAACCAGGCCGACGGCATGGTGCACAGCGTGCAGAAGTCGCTGGCCGAGCATGGCGACAAGCTGGACGCCGGCGACAAGGAGAAGATCGAAGCCGCCGTGAAGGACCTGGAAGAAGCCATCAAGGGCGACGACCAGGCCGCCATCGAGGCCAAGACCGAGGCGCTGATGACCGCCAGCCAGAAGCTGGGCGAGAAGGTCTACGCCGACCAGCAGGCCGCGCAGGCGGCGGCCGGTGCCGCTGCCGGTGCGGAGCAGCCCGAGGCCGCGTCGCAAGGCGAGGCCAAGCGCCCGGCCGACGACAACGTCGTGGATGCCGAGTTCAAGGAAGTCAAGGACAGCAAGTAATCCTTGGCTGACCCGGCCCGGCGGCGCTGCAAAGCGCCACCGGGCCTTTGCCCTTCAAAGCAGACCCCATGGCTTCCAAGCGCGATTACTACGAAATCCTCGGCGTCGCCAAGAACGCGACCGACGAGGACATCAAGAAGGCCTACCGCAAGCTGGCCATGAAGTACCACCCCGACCGCAACCAGGGCGACGGGGCGAAGAAGGCCGAGGAGCAGTTCAAGGAGGCCAAGGAGGCCTACGAGATGCTGTCCGACGCGCAAAAGCGCGCGGCCTATGACCAGTACGGCCATGCCGGCGTCGACCCCAACATGGGCGGCGGGCGCGGCGGCCCCGGCGCGGAGGGTTTCGGCGGCTTTGCCGAGGCCTTCGGCGACATCTTCGGCGACATCTTCGGCGGCCAGGGCGGCCAGCGCCGCGGTGGCGGCGGCCAGCAGGTCTACCGCGGCAGTGACCTCAGCTACGCGATGGAGATCACGCTGGAGGAGGCCGCACGCGGCAAGGAGTCGCAGATCCGCATTCCCAGCTGGGAAGGCTGCGAGACCTGCGGCGGCTCGGGCGCCAAGCCCGGCACATCGGCCAAGACCTGCGGCTCCTGCGGCGGCTCGGGCACGGTGCACATGCGCCAGGGCTTCTTCAGCATCCAGCAGACCTGCCCGCACTGCCACGGCAGCGGCAAGATCATTCCCGACCCCTGCACCAGCTGCAACGGCCAGGGCAAGGTCAAGAAGCAGAAGACGCTGGAGGTCAAGATCCCGGCCGGCATCAACGAGGGCATGCGCATCCGCTCCGCGGGCAATGGCGAGCCCGGCGTGAACGGCGGCCCGGCGGGTGATCTCTACATCGAGATCCGCATCAAGCAGCACGACATCTTCGAGCGCGACGGCGACGACCTGCACTGCACGATGCCGGTCTCGCTGATCACGGCGGCGCTGGGCGGCACGATCGAGGTGCCCACGCTGGGCGGCAAGGCCGAGATCGAGCTGCCCGAGGGCACCCAGCACGGCAAGACCTTCCGCCTGCGCGGCAAGGGCATCAAGGGCGTGCGCTCCAGCTATCCCGGCGACCTGTACTGCCACATCGCGGTGGAGACGCCGGTCAAGCTCACCGAGCACCAGCGCAAGCTGCTGAAGGAACTGGACGAGTCGTTGAAGAAGGGCGGCGAGAAACACTCGCCGAATGCCAAGAGCTGGACGGATAGGGTCAAGGACCTGTTCAAGTAAGCGCCCCTCGCGCGCCTCATAAGAAGGCCGCAGCCCCGTTTGACGACGGGCTGCGGCCTTTTTCATGTCCGGCCTGTCGGCGCGCGCAGGCCGGGCTGCGCCTTATGTCACGCACGGCTCGCCGAGCGCGTGTAAACCAGCGGTCACTTCACGAAGCAGAAACCCTAAAGTCCGCCCGCTTTTGTCTCGAAGCTCATAAGTGATCACGTCAGCCCATCTTCTGCTCAAAATCCGCGGCCGGGCGCCCGGGAAGGAGCGCGCATGTTCCTGATGGACCCGCACATCCAGGAAGCGACGGCGCTGATCATCGACAGCAATGCCAACTCGCGCAGCCTGATGTCGGCGCAGCTGCGCGACCTGGGCGTGGGTACGGTCAAACAGACGCCTCGGGTCAAGGACGCCCGCGTGATGCTGGAGTACCAGAGCTTCGACATCGTGCTGTGCGACTTCCACTTCGACAGCGGCGAGACCTCGGGCCAGGACCTGTTGGACGAACTGCGCCGCGAGGGCCTGCTGCCCTACTCCACCGTCTTCGTCATGGTGACCAGCGAGGCCACCTATGCCCGGGTGGCCGAGGCCGCGGAAGCGGCGTTGGATGCCTACCTCATCAAGCCTTACACCAGCGCCAACCTCGCCGAGCGGCTGGCCAGCGCCCGCCAGCGCAAGCGGGTGCTGAAGGACATCTTCGAGGCCGTGGAGGCCGAGGCTTTCGACACCGCCGCCAACCTGTGCCTGGCACGCTTCGAGGCCAAGGACAGGTACTGGCTGTACGCCGCACGCATCGGCGCCGAACTGCTGCTGCGGCTGAAGCGCTTCGACGACGCCAAGATCCTCTACGAGGCCATCATCGCTGCCAAGACCGTGCCCTGGGCGCGGCTGGGCGTGGCGCGCACCGAGGTGGCCAGCGGCAACCTGCAGGCGGCGCGACGCACGCTGGAGAACCTGATCGGCGAGCTGCCCGACTACGCCGACTCACACGACCTGATGGGCCATGTGCAGATGGAGCAGGGCGACTTGCACGAAGCCATGAAGACCTACCAGACCGCCGCCTCGCTGACGCCTGGCTGCCTGCTGCGGCTGCAGCGCTGCGGCTCGCTGGGCTTTTACGCCGGCCAGCGCGCCGAGGCCGCGCGCATGCTGGAGCGCGCCATGTCGCAGGGCCTGCGCTCCAAGCTGTTCGACATGCTGAGCCTGGTGCTGCTGGGGCTGATGCGCTTCGACGCCAAGGACACCAAGGGCTTCAAGTACGCGCACGACTCGCTGCTCGCGGCGCTGGAGCGCGCGCCGGGCTCCATCCGGCTGCAGCGCTTCGACCTGGTGTTCCGCGGTCTGTCCTTCCTGCTGGAGCGCCGCGTGGGCCAGGCGCTCGTGATCGCCCGCGAACTCACCGGCCATGCCGACGCCGGCAACTTCGACCTGGAGGCCGCCTCGCTGCTGACGGCACTGTGGATACGCCTGTCCAGCCAGGAGGTGGAGCTGGAGGAAATGATGCCCGCGCTGAAGCAACTGGGCATGCGCCACTGCACGGCCAAGGCCAGCACCGAGATCCTGGTCGCCATGACCGAAGGCCATCTGGGCGCGGCCGAGCAGTTCCGCGACTGCCACCAGCAGATCTTCAACGTCGCCGAGACCGCCATGCGCCATTCGCTGCGCGGCGACGCGCGCGTCGGCGTGGAGCTGCTGATCCAGCAGGGCCTGTCCACCCGCAACGCCAAGCTCATCGACATGGCTGGCCTGGTGCTCAAGCGCCATGCCGAGAAGATCGCCGATGCCGACGCGCTGGCCGGCCAGATCGATGGCCTGCACGGCCGGTACGTGAAGCCCATGGGCAGCGGCACGGGCCGGCCGCGCACGGGTGGCGGCGTCGCGCTGCGCACGGCCGCGCCGCAGCCGGCCTGACAGCCTCGCGACAACTCGCTTCATCCGGGCTTCAGTCTGCACCGCGAGAATCCGCGCGCCCTCCGCTTCGCTGCCTCCATGTCCCTGCTCAAGCGCCTGCTGGCCTGGTTCCGCCCCGATACCTCGCGTCCCCTGTCCCAGGCCTGGCTGGCCGCCCTGTGGATGGGCCTGCTCGCCAACTGGCCGCTGTGGCGGCAGCTGCACGCCCTGCCCGACGTCGGCGCCGGTTTCGTCGTGGCTTTCGCCGGCATGGTGGTCTGTGCCACCGGCGCGGTGCTGAGCCTGCTGGCCTGGCCGCGCCTGGTCACCGCCGCGCTGGTCGTGCTGCTGTTCAGCGCCGGCGCGCTGGCGCATTTCATCGGCAGCTACGGCATCGTGTTCGATCCCACCATGGTGACGAACATGCTGCAGACCGACGTGCGCGAGACGCGCGACCTGCTGAGCTGGCGCCTGCTGCTGAGCCTGGCGCTGCTGGGCGCCCTGCCCGCCTGGTGGCTGCTGCGCCGCCCCGCCGCGCCGGCCCAGCCCGCGATGCGGCGACTGGGCGGCAACCTGGCCGGCTTTGCGCTGGGCATCGCGGGCATGGTGCTGCTGGCGCTGCTGCAGTTCTCGACGCTGTCGTCGACCATGCGCAACCACAAGCCGCTGCGCTACATGGTCACGCCGCTGAACGGCGTCTACTCGCTGACCGCTGCGACCGTGCGCACCCAGGCCGCGCCGGCCGGGCCGCCCGCCGTCATCGGCGCCGATGCCCGTCTGCTGCCGCGCGCCCACGGAACCAAGCCACCGCTGCTGCTGTTGGTGGTGGGCGAGACGGCTCGGGCCATGAACTTCAGCCTCAACGGCTACCAGCGGCCCACCAACCCGGAGCTGTCCGGGCTGCCGGGCTCCAGTCTGGTGAGCCTGCGCGACGTCACGTCCTGCGGCACGGCCACGGCGGCGTCGCTGCCCTGCATGTTCTCGCCGCTGGGCCGCGAGGCCTTCGTGGACCTGAAGGGCAGGCAGGAGAACCTGCTGGACGTGCTGCAGCGCGCCGGCCTGGCCGTGCTGTGGCTGGACAACCAGAGCGGCTGCAAGGGCCTGTGCGACCGCGTGCCCAACGGCTTCACCAGCCAGCTACCCGAGGGCGCCGCGCCGCTGCCGGCCGGCCTGTGCCGCAATGACGAATTGGGCGAGGAGTGCTTCGACGAGGCGCTGCTGCATGCGCTGGACAAACGCATCGCCGCGCTGGACCCGGAGCGGCTGAAGCGTGGCCTGGTGCTGGTCATGCACCAGATGGGCAGCCATGGACCGGCCTACTTCAAGCGCTCGCCGCCGGACCTGAAGCCCTTCCAACCCGAATGCCGCAGCAACGCGCTGCAGCAATGCCCGCGCGAGCAAGTCGTCAACGCCTACGACAACACGCTGGTCACCACCGACCGCCTGCTGGCTCGCAGCATCACCTGGCTGCAGCAGCAACAGGCCTTCGACGTCGGCATGCTGTACGTGTCCGACCACGGCGAGTCGCTCGGCGAGAAGGGCCTGTACCTGCACGGCATGCCCTATGCGATGGCGCCGCGCGAGCAGACGCACGTGCCGATGATCCTGTGGGTGCCCGAGGGTGGCGCGTTGGCCGGGTCGCTGAAGCCCGGCTGCCTGGCGGGCCTGCGCGACCGTCCCGCATCGCACGACCACCTGTTCCACACCGTCATGGGCTGGGTGGGCGCGCGTGCCGATGTCTACAAGCCCGAGTGGGACCTGCTGGCCAGCTGCAGGCCGTGAGTCGGCGCTAGAACAGGCTGCCCTGCGCCGACGGCTTGCACGGTCGCTCGAACAGCGCCAACTGCACCGGCCGCCGTTCGCTGCGCAGACCCAGCCGGGCCGCTGCCCGCCGCAGCCGCGCGCGCAGCAGGTCGGCCCAGATGCCCTCGCCCGTGAAGCGGGTGCCGAAGCGCGCGTCGTTGTCCTTGCCGCCGCGCATGTCGCGAATGCGCGCCATCACGCGCTCGGCACGCTCGGGAAAATGCCGCTGCAGCCAGTCCTGGAACAGCGGGTTCACCTCCCACGGCAGGCGCACGGGGATGCTGAACGCGCTGCTGGCGCCGGCCGCCGCGGCGGCTTCGAGGATGCGCTCCAGCTCCGGCTCGTTGATGAAGGGAATGATGGGCGAGGCGCTGACGCCCACCGGCACGCCCGCCTCCGCCAGCGCCTTGATGGTGCGCAGCCGCCGCGCCGGCGCGGCGGCACGCGGCTCCAGGATGCGGGCCAGGTCGTTGTCCAGCGTCGTCACCGACAGGTAGACCGACACCAGCCCCCGCGCCGCCATCGGCGCGATCAGGTCCAGGTCACGCTCGATGCCGCTGCTCTTGGTGACGACCGAGAACGGATGGCCACACTCGGCCAGCACCTCGACGATGCGCCGCGTGATGCCCAGCCTTCGCTCGACGGGCTGGTAGGCATCGGTGGCCGTGCCCAGCACCAGCGAACGCGGCTCGTAGCGAGGAGAGGCCAGCGTCTCGCGCAGGCGCTCGGCGGCGTTGACCTTGGCAACGATGCGCGTCTCGAAGTCCAGCCCTGGCGACAGGTTCAGGTAGCTGTGCGTGGGCCGCGCAAAGCAATAGATGCACCCATGCTCACAGCCGCGGTACGGATTGATGGAGTAATCGAAGGAGATGTCCGGCGACTGGTTGCTGGTGACGATCTTCCTGGCCATCTCCTCGATGACCTCGGTGGCCGGCGGCAGTTGCTCCTCGGCCGCCTGCTGGTCCAACGAACCCCAGCCGTCGTCGTACTGCTCGCGCTGCTGCGCCTCGAAGCGGTGCGCCATGGCCGTGGCCGTGCCCCGGCCCTTGATGGAGTCGACGGACACCAGGGCGGGCTGAGCGGCGGCAATGTGGATTCGGGCGGGCGACATACTGTAAATATATACAGCATTTCAAGTCCATCAAGCCCCTGCTCCGGCGGACAGCGAGCCGCCAGGCCCTCGCCCGCTCAGTACTCGTCCCGCTCCACACCCACGTAGCCCGGCGCGAGGTTCTCGAACTTGGTGTGCATGCGCTGGAAGGCCAGCTTCACCGTGCCCACCGGGCCGTTACGCTGCTTGGCGATGATGATCTCGGCCACGCCCGGTTCCTTGCACTCGTCTTTGGTGTAGTACTCGTCGCGGTAGATGAACATGATGATGTCCGCGTCCTGCTCGATGGCGCCTGACTCGCGCAGGTCGGACATCATGGGCCGCTTGTCGGGCCGTTGCTCCACGGAGCGGTTCAGCTGCGACAGCGCGATGACGGGGCACTTCAGCTCCTTGGCCAGTGCCTTCAGGCCGCGCGAGATCTCGCCCAGCACGGTGGCACGGTTCTCTTCGCTGCCACCACCGTTGCCGGTCATCAGCTGCAGGTAGTCGATGACGATCAGGCCCAGTTGGCCGCTGATGCGCGCCTGCCGGCGGGCGCGGGCGCGCACCTCACTGGGCGAGAGGCCGGGGCTCTCATCGATGTAGATGGCAGCCTTGCCCAGCTTGTCGACGGCCTCGGAGAGCCGGCTCCATTCATCGTCCTTGAGCTGGCCGGTGCGCAAACGGCTCTGGTCGATGCGACCGATGGAGCCCACCATCCGCAGCGCCAGCTGAGCCGCGCCCATTTCCATCGAGTAGATGACGACCGGCAGGCCTTCGTCGATGGCGACGTTCTCGGCGATGTTGACCGCGAACGCGGTCTTGCCCATGGACGGTCGCGCCGCCAGCACGATGAGGTCGCCGGGCTGCAGGCCGGCGGTCTGCTTGTCGAGGTCGTAGAAGCCGGTGCGCACGCCCGTCACATCCTGATGCCCCGCCTCGGCCAGTTCGTTGACGCGGTCGATCAGGGCAATGACCAGCTTGTCCATGCTCTGGAAGCCCTGCTGGCTGCGCGAGCCTTCCTCGCCGATCTTGAAGATCTTGCCTTCGGCCTCGTCCAGGATCTGCGTGACGGCCTTGCCCTGAGGGTTCATGGCCGCGGTGGCGATCTCGTCGCTGGTGGCCACCAGCTTGCGCAGGATGCCGCGCTCGCGGACGATCTCGGCATAACGGCGCAGGTTGGCGGCACTTGGCACACTCTGCGCCAGCGCGTTCAGATAGGCCAGACCGCCGCATTCCTCAGCGCGGCCCAGCGAGGTCAGTTCCTCGAAGACCGTGACCACGTCGGCCGGCTTGCCCGCGTTGACGAGCTTGCCGATGGCCGCGAACACATGCTTGTGCTCGAAGCGGTAGAAGTCGCTGTCGGTCAGCAGATCGGCCGCCTTGTCCCAGGCCGAGTTGTCGATCAGCAGGCCGCCGAGCACGCTCTGCTCGGCCTCGACCGAGTGGGGCGGCACGCGCAGGCGCGCCACCTCGTCGTCGTGCGGCGCAGCGGAAGAGGAAGCGGGAAAGATCGCGGACATGCCTGTGGACAAAGCTGTGGACGAACTGGGGGCGGCCGGTGGGTGACGCGGGAAAACTCGGGCCACAAAGACCGAAGGCCGAAACCCTGAGGGTATCGGCCTTCATTCGATGATGCGGCGACTTTCTGTCACCGCCCATCAGGGGAAGCGAGGTTTACTCGGCTTCGGCAACCACTTGAACGGTGATCTCGACGATCACGTCCGTGTGGGCCACGACGTTCACGGGGAACTCGCCGACGGTCTTCAGCGGACCGTTGGGCAGGCGCACCTGGGCCTTGGCGACGGCGGTGCCGGCCTTGGTCAGCGCGTCGGCGATGTCGGCGTTGGTCACCGAACCGAACAGGCGGCCGTCCACACCGGCCTTCTGGGCGATGCGGATGGTGCTGCCGGCCAGCTTCTCGCCCAGCTTCTGGGCTTCGGCCAGCTTTTCGGCGGCGATCTTTTCCAGTTCAGCGCGCTTGGCTTCGAATTCCTTGATCGCAGCTTCCGTGGCGCGACGGGCGGCCTTGGTCGGGATCAGGAAGTTGCGGGCGTAGCCGTCCTTGACCTTGACGACATCGCCGAGGTTGCCGAGGTTGGCGACTTTTTCGAGCAGGATCACTTGCATGTCGTCAGCTCCTTAGACCTTGTGCTGGTCGCTGTACGGCAGCAGAGCCAGGAAACGGGCGCGCTTGATGCACACCGTCAGTTGACGCTGGAAGAAGGCGCGCGTGCCGGTCAGGCGAGCGGGCGTGATCTTGCCGTTCTCGGCGATGAAATCGCGCAGCGTGTCAATGTCCTTGTAGTCGATCTTCTCGACGCCAGCGACCGTGAAACGGCAGAAACGCTTGCGGCGGAACAGCAGCGACTGTTGGTTGCGCTTGGGCTTCTTGTCCTTGGAGAAGCGACCTTTGCCACGAAGAGGGGGCATGTTGGACCTCTGTTAAATCTATCCGGATTCAAATATGGCCGGGCTCGGGAGCAACGGGTTCGATCAACGTGACGTGGGCGACGAAGCCCCGGCCGTTGCGCTGGTGGGTCAGGAAGCCGCGGAAGACCGCGACGCCACCGATTCCCAGCGCCTGCAACTGCTTGGCCACCTCGCCCACCGCGACCGCCTTGATCTCCAGAGAGACCTTGCGCGGCTTGCCGGCTTCGATGACTTCGGACTCGGCCTTGAGGCTTGCGTCCAGGGCCATCAGCCCGGCGGGTGTGTAGCGAACTTGTCCGAGTTGCTGGATCTGTGCCGACAGCGAAAGCTGGTTCACACGTCGGCGGTTGCTGCTCTGAAACCTGGTGCTAGCGAATGAGCGTCAGCTCAGGCCGCTTCTTGTTGCGGCGCCTTGCGGGCTTCTTCGCGCTCGACAGCCTTCATCATGACCGAGGGGGTCGTGATGGCCTTGTCCTGAACCACGGTGAGGTGGCGCAGCACGGCGTCGTTGAAGCGGAAGCCGGTTTCGAGTTCACCCAGGATTTCCTTGGTGGCTTCGATGTTCAGGCACAGGTAGTGGGCCTTGGCGAGCTTCTGGATCTGGTAGGCCAGCTGGCGGCGGCCCCAGTCCTCGACACGGTGCACGACACCACCACCGGCGGTGACGAGACCCTTGTAACGCTCCAGCATGGCCGGAACCTGTTCGCTTTGATCCGGATGGATCAGCAGAACGATTTCGTAGTGACGCATGTGTACTCCTTGTGGATTCCAGTCCCGTGGGATCACTGGCCTGTGGAAGCCGTGCCACGGCGTCTACTCGTGGTACGGCAAGGGGGAACCCGCGATTCTAGCCCGGACTTGCAGAATGGCCAAATCGACCCTGGCTCGGCCGCCGCCTCAGGGCGCGGGGCGGCTGCGCAGCGTGTCGATCAGCTCCCGGGCGCGCGGGCCGGGCGCGTCGGTCAGCAGGCTCACGACGACCAGCGCCAGCGCCCCGGCCGGAACACCGAACAACCCCGCCGACGCGGGCTGTATGCCCCAGATCAGCGTCACCGGGCCGGGCAGGCCCGCCAGCACACGCAGACCCGGGTGGGCGATCAGCAGGTAGACCACGCAGACCGACAGCCCGGTCAGCATCCCGGCCAGCGCGCCGGCACGGTTGGCGCGGCGCCAGAACACGCCGGCCACGAGCGCCGGGAAGAAGGTCGACCCGGCGATGGAGAACGCCGCCGTGACGACCGCCAGGATGTCCGCCGGCCGGCTGGCCGCGACGGCCGCGGCGGCCAGCGCGGCGGCCAGCAGCAAGGCCTTGGACAGGGTCACGCGCCGCGTGCGCGAGGCTTCCGGGTTCAACGTCTTGTAGTAGAGGTCGTGCGACAGCGCACTGGAGATGGCCAGCAGCAGGCCGTCCGCCGTGGACAGCGCCGCCGCCAGCCCGCCGGCGGCGACCATGCCCGAGATGACGTAGGGCAGCCCGCCCAGCTCGGGCAGCACCAGCATGACCAAATCGGGGTGCAGGCGCAGCTCGCCCAACTGCAGCCGGCCGTCGCCGTTCAGGTCCACCGCCGACAGCAGCGCCGGGTCGACGCGCTGCCACTGCCGTATCCAGGCCGGCAACTGGTCGAAGGCCGTGCCCACCAGGCCCGTGAAGACCTCGGTCTTGACCATGACCGCCAACGCCGGTGCGGTCAGGTAGAGCAAGCAGATGAAGACCAGCGACCAGGCGACCGACTCACGCGCCTTGGCCACCGAGCTGGTCGTGTAGTAGCGCGTCAGCAGGTGCGGCAGGCCGGCCGTACCCACCATCAGGCACAGCACCAACGCGATGAAATTGCGCCGCGACTCGCTGGCCTGCGCCTGCTCGGCGGGACTGCCGTCGGGGTTGCCGGCGAAGGGCTGGGTGTGCGGCACCAGGCCCGACAGCGGCCGGGCCAGCTGCGCCTCCCCGACCTGCTCCCGGCGCCAGCGCTCCTCGGCCTCGGCGCCCGTGCGCGGCAGCGCGGCGCGCTGCTTCTCGGCCGCCTGGATCTGAGCCAGCGGCGCGCCCTCGGCCTTCAGCGCGGCCACCTGCGCGGCGGCGCGTACCTGTGCGTCGGCCAGCGCCGCCGGCACGTCGGCCAGGCGTTCGGCCGCCGCGTCGGCACGCTGCTGGTGGATGGCCCGCACCTGCAGCTCGGCCGGGTCGTGGATCAGCTCGCGCTCACGCTGGGCCAGCTGGTGCAACTGCTGGCCGTAGACCAGCTGCGGCAGCGGCCAGCCGGTCTGTTTCACGCTGAGCCAGATCACGGGCACCAGATAGGCCAGGATCATGATGAGGTACTGCGCCACCTGCGTCCACGTGACGGCCCGCATGCCGCCCAGGAAGGAGCACACCAGCACGCCGCCCAAGCCCACGAACACGCCCACCTCGAAGCCCAGGCCGGTCAGCCGCGTTGTGATCAGGCCCACGCCGTAGATCTGCGCGACCAGGTAGACGAAGGACACCAGGATGGCGGCACCCGCGCCCACCAGGCGCAAGGTGCGGCTCTCGAAGCGCTCGGCCAGGAAGTCGGCCAGCGTGTACTGGCCGAAGCGGCGCAGGTAGGGCGCGATGCACAGCGCCACCAGCACGAAGCCGCCGGTCCAGCCCAGCACATAGGCCAGGCCGCCATAGCCACTGGCGTACAGCGTGCCGACCAGCCCGATGAAGCTGGCCGCGCTCATCCAGTCGGCCGCGGCGGCCATGCCGTTGTACAGCGGCGGCACGCGGCGGCCGGCGACGAAGTACTCGGCCGGGTCGGTGGCCCGGCACAGGATGCCGATGACGGCATAGATCGCCACCGTCGCGCCCAGGAAGCTGTAGCCGATCCAGGCCTTGGGCATGCCGCGGCTCTCGGCCAGCCCCAGGCCCACGACGAGCCCGATGAAGCTCAGCGTGAACAGCAGGTAGCGGCGGTGCAGATGGCGATGGGCAAACACGGCCGCGATGATGGCCGCAAAAAAGCCCGGCTTCCCTTACGGAGAACCCGGGCTGGTCGTCAGGCGCGAAGGCTTACTTGGCGGCCAGGCGCTGCCAGGTCTCGATGACCGTGTCCGGGTTCAGAGAGATGGACACGATGCCCTCCTCGGCCAGCCAGTCGGCGAAGTCCGGATGGTCGCTGGGGCCCTGGCCGCAGATGCCGATGTACTTGCCGGTGGCACGGCAAGCGCGGATGGCGCGCGAGATCATGGCCTTCACGGCCGGGTCACGCTCGTCGAAGTCGCCGGCCAGTTGCTCCAGGCCCGAGTCGCGGTCCAGGCCCAGCGTGAGCTGGGTCAGGTCGTTGGAGCCGATGGACATGCCGTCGAAATGCTCCAGGAACTGCTCGGCCAGGATGGCGTTGCTGGGCACCTCGCACATCATGATGAGGCGCAGGCCGTCCGTGCCGCCCGCTGCAGCGCGCTTCAGACCCTTCTCGGCCAGCATGTCCACGACCTTGGCCGCCTGCTTCACGGTGCGCACGAAGGGCACCATGATCTCGACGTTGGTCAGGCCCATGTCCTTGCGCACGCGCTTGAGCGCCTCGCATTCCATCGCGAACGCGTCCTGGAACTCGCCGCTGATGTAGCGCGACGCGCCGCGGAAGCCCAGCATCGGGTTCTCTTCGTCCGGCTCGTAGCGCGTGCCGCCAATGAGTTTGCGGTACTCGTTGGACTTGAAGTCACTCAGGCGCACGATGACCGGGCGCGGGAAGAACGCCGCGGCGATGGTCGCGATGCCTTCGGCCAGCTTGTCCACGTAGAACGCGCGCGGCGACGCGTGGCCGCGGGCCACCGACTCGACGGCCTTCTTCAGGTCGGCGTCGATGTTCGGATAGTCCAGGATGGCCTTCGGATGGACACCGATGTTGTTGTTGATAATGAACTCCAGCCGGGCCAGGCCCACGCCGCCGGAGGGCATCTGCGCGAAGTTGAAGGCCAGCTGCGGGTTGCCGACGTTCATCATGATCTTGATGGGGCAGTACGGCAGCTCGCCGCGATGCACCTCGCTGACCTCGGTTTCCAGCAGGCCGTCGTAGATGTAGCCGGTGTCGCCCTCCGAGCAGGCCACGGTGACCAGTTGGCCATCCTTCAGCACGTCGGTCGCGTCGCCGCAGCCCACCACCGCGGGAATGCCCAGCTCGCGCGCAATGATGGCCGCGTGGCAGGTGCGGCCGCCGCGGTTGGTGACGATGGCGCTGGCGCGCTTCATGACCGGCTCCCAGTTCGGGTCGGTCATGTCGGTGACCAGCACGTCGCCCGGCTGCACGCGCTCCATCTCGGCGACGCTGTCCACCAGCCGCACCGGCCCGGTGCCGATCTTCTGGCCGATGGCGCGGCCCTCGGCCAGCACGGCGCTGTGGGCCTTGAGCTTGTAATGGTGCTCGACCTGGCCGGCGGCCTGGCTCTTCACCGTCTCGGGGCGGGCCTGCAGGATGTAGAGCTTGCCGTCCACGCCGTCGCGGCCCCACTCGATGTCCATCGCGCGGCCGTAGTGCTGCTCGATGATGAGCGCGTACTTCGCCAGCTCCGTCACCTCGGCATCGTTCAGCGAGTAGCGATTGCGCTGCTCGGGCACCGTATCCACGGTCTTCACGAGCTTGCCGCTGGCAGCCTTCTCTTCCGGCGTCGAGAACTCCATGCGGATCAGCTTGGAGCCCAGGTTGCGTCGGATGATGGCCAGCTTGCCGGCCTTCAGCGCGGGCTTGTGGACATAGAACTCGTCCGGGTTCACGGCGCCCTGTACCACCGTCTCGCCCAGGCCGTAGCTGGACGTGATGAAGACGGCGTCGGGGAAGCCGCTCTCGGTGTCGATGGTGAACATGACGCCGGCCGAGCCGAGGTCGCTGCGCACCATGCGCTGCACGCCGGCCGACAAGGCCACGTCGCCGTGCGCGAAGCCCTTGTGCACGCGGTAGCTGATGGCGCGGTCGTTGTAGAGCGACGCGAACACCTCGCGCATTTTGTGAAGCACCTCGTCGATGCCGTGCACGTTCAGGAAGGTCTCCTGCTGGCCGGCGAAGGACGCATCCGGCAGGTCTTCGGCCGTGGCGGACGAGCGCACGGCGAAGGTCGCGTCCGGGTTGTCGGCCGTCAGCTGCGCATAGGCAGCGCGCACACCGGCTTCCAGGTCGGCCGGGAAGGGCTGGTTCTCGATCCAGCCGCGGATCTCGGCACCGGCCTCGGCCAGCGCGCGGACGTCGTCGGTGTTGAGCGAGCTCAGCCGCGCCGCGATGCGCACGTCCAGCCCCTCGTGCTTGAGGAACTGCCGGAAGGCATGCGCGGTCGTCGCAAAGCCGCCGGGGACGCGCACGCCGCTGGCGGCGAGCTGCGAGATCATTTCGCCGAGGCTGGCGTTTTTGCCGCCAACTGCCTCGACATCGGTCATCCTCAGGTTCTCAAACGGTACGACCAGGGCGGTCGCCTCGAACAGGGTGGACATGGAAAAACTCCGGGAGGTTGAAAAACCGGTGTCGTCGCGTCGTCCAGGCCCGGCGCCGAGCTGAAAGGCTCAAGGCAGGCGCGGCTCCATCCATTTCTGGATTCTTCTGGGAGGAAGGAGGCGCACATCAGGGCGGTTTGCGAGGAAATTGCCGCAGATTCTAGGCGGTTCGTACCCGCACGTAACCGCCACCGGCTGTGCACAATGACCGCGTGACCGCCGAGACCTCCGCCGACGTCAATCCGCACTACCTGGACCATGTGGTCCGTGTCTCCGAGTCCCGGCCGGTCGAGGCCACCGAGGACATCCTCAGCCAGAACGGCATCAAGCTGCTGGCCAAGGGTGCGCAGATCAACGCCAAGGTGCGCGAGCGTCTGCTGATGCACAAGCTCAGCAAGCCGCTGGAGGACTGCATCCAGGTCACCGCCGGCGTCATGCCCGAGAGCTTCGGCCCGCTGGGTGAGGAGCTGCTGGAGCAGCACCCGCTGCTCAAGACCTTGTGCGCCCACGATCTCTACCCCGGCGCCCCGGCAACGCTGGCGACGCTGAAGCTCAGCGTGCCCGTGCAGTCGCTGCTCACGGTCTATGCCGAGCACCAGGGCGATCGCCTGAAGCACACCGCGGGCGTGGCCATGCTGGCGCTGGCGCTGGCGCGGCGCATGCTGCCCGGCGAGACCGAGCGCCATCGCATGCTGGCCCTGGCCGGCCTGCTGCACGACGTCGGCGAGCTCTACATCGACCCACGCTACCTGCGCCCGGGCACGCCGCTGGGGCCTGCGGAATGGCGGCATGTGGCGTCGCACCCCCTGGTCGGCGAGCGGGTGCTGCGCGGCATGCCCGGCGCCGGCAAGCAGGTGGCCGCCGCGGTGTTGCACCACCACGAACGGCTGGACGGCTTTGGCTACCCACGCGGCGTCAGCGGCAAGGCCTTGCCGATCGAGGGACAGATCCTGGCTGCGGCCGAGTGGCTGATGGCCTTCATCGAGAGCGGCACGACGGCGCTGGCACGCGCCAGCGTGTCGACCAAGCTCATCCCCGGCGAGTTCAGCCGCGAGCTGACCGAGGCCATCACCACGGCGGCGGCCGGTGTGCCGCACATCGCCCCGCGCATGGAGCCTGACACCATCGAGGAAGCGCTGCCGCGCGTGGTCGCCATCGCCGGCGCGCTGCAACGCTTTCGTCAGGCCAGGCCCTGGATGGAGGAGCGCATCGCTGCCGCCCGCCCGGCGCTGCGCGCGGTGCTGGACGCTGGGCTGCAGCGGCTGCTGCGCATCCAGACGGCGTTCTCCAGCACGGGGCTGAATGCCCACCATCCGGACGAACTGGCGGCCGTGCTGTCCGAGCAGCGCGATGCCGACCTGCAGGCCGAGCTGGTCAGCGTCATCGGCGAGCTGGAGTGGCGGCTGCGCGAACTGGAGCGCGAATCGCTGCTGCGCGTGGGCCTGCTGCCCGAGACCGAACAGGCCGTCATGCGGGACTTCATCGGCCGGCTCAAGGGCGAGGTCTGAGGCGCTGGCTATCATGGGCTCGCCTTGAACTTCGCGAGCCGTAGCCATGAACGCCAGAACCGTTTACTTCGTCTCTGACGGCACCGGCATCACGGCGGAGACCTTCGGCAACTCCATCCTGGCGCAGTTCTCGATCAAGGCCCGCCACGTGCGCCGGCCCTTCGTCGACACCGCCGACAAGGCGCAGGCCGTGGTCGCCGAGATCAACGAGGCCGCCATCCGCGAGGGCCAGCGCCCCATCGTGTTCGCCACGCTCGTGGACCGCGAGGTGCTGAAGATCGTGCGTGAGCACTGCCAGGGCCGCGTGATGGACATGTTCGGCACCTTCATCGAGCCGCTTGAGGACGAGTTCGGCATCAAGAGCAACCACCGCGTGGGCCGCTTCTCTGATGTGGCGCAGAGCCAGGAGTACCACGACCGCATCGAGGCCATCAACTTCTCGCTGGCGCACGACGACGGCCAGTCGGCCAAGAACCTGGACGTGGCCGACGTGATCCTGGTGGGCGTATCGCGCTCGGGCAAGACGCCCACCTCGCTCTACCTGGCCATGCAGCACGGCATCAAGGCCGCCAACTACCCGCTGATCCCCGAGGACTTCGAGCGCCGCAAGCTGCCCGCGCCGCTGCTGCCGCACAAGCGCAAGTGCTTCGGCCTGACCATCGACCCCGAGCGGCTCAGCAGCATCCGCAACGAGCGCCGCCCCGGCAGCCGGTACGCCGACACGCTGAACTGCCGCTACGAGGTCAACGAGGCCGAGGCCATGATGAAGCGCGAGGGCATCTCGTGGCTGTCGTCCACGCACAAGAGCATCGAAGAGATCGCGACGACCATCCTGCGCGACATCCGGCCAGATCGATTGGTCTACTGATCCGATGCCCGCCTCGGCGCTCGCCCTCGTCCTCACCGCCGCCCTCCTCCACGCGCTCTGGAACCTCGCCGCCAAGAAGTGGGGCGGCGGGCCGCATTTCGTGCTGACCTGTGCGGTCGGCGTCGTCGTGTTCTGGCTGCCCACCGTGCTGTGGATAGGGCTGGACGAGGTGCCAGGCTGGACGCTGCTGAACTGGGGCTTCATCGGGGCCAGCGCGGTCGTGCACCTGCTGTACTTCAACTGCCTGATCGCCGGCTACCGGCACAGCGACCTGACCGTCGTCTACCCGGTGGCGCGCGGCAGCGGGCCGCTGCTGTCGGCCATCGCCGCCGTGGTGCTGCTGGGCGAGCACCTCGGTGTGTACGGCACGCTGGGGCTGGCCGGCGTGGTGGGCGGCATCCTGGTCATCACGATGGGCCCGCGCCTCATCGGCCGCGGCGTGTCGCACGACGCCGAGGCCGCAAGGCGGCGCCGACTCGGCATCTGGTGGGGAGCCGCCACCGGTGCGCTGATCGCCGGCTACACGGTGCTGGACGGCTACGCGGTCAAGGTGCTGGCAATGTCGCCGCTGCTGCTGGACTACTTCGGCAATGTGCTGCGCGTGCTCATGCAGCTGCCCGTCACGCTGCGGCAGACGCACACGTTCTGGCCTGAAGTGCAGCGCTCGTGGCGGGGCATCCTCGCCGTCGCCGTGCTGGGGCCGGCGGCCTATGTGCTGGTGCTGCTGGCGGTGAAGGAGGCGCCGCTGTCGCGCGTGGCGCCGGCACGCGAGGTGTCCATGCTGATCGCGGCGCTGCTGGGCGGACAACTGCTCGGCGAGGGCGAGCGTGGCTGGCGGCTGGCCGGGGCGGCGCTGATCGGCGCCGGCGTCATCGCGCTAGCGCTGTAGCAGGCCGTCGTAGACCTCGACGTAGCGTCGCGCGGCCTCGTCCCAGCCGAAGCGCTGCCGCATCGCCGCGTCGCGCACGCGGGCCCAGTATTGCGGCCGGCTCCACAGCGCGAACGCACGCCGCAGCGCGCGGCGGTAGGCGTCGGGCGTGAAGGCGTTGAAGACGAAGCCCGTCGCCGTGCCGGCGGCAAGGTCCTCCAGCGTGGTGTCCACCACCGTGTCGGCGAGACCACCCACGCGGTGCACCAGCGGCAGCGCGCCGTAGCTGAGGCCGTAAAGCTGGGTCAGCCCGCAGGGCTCGAAGCGGCTGGGCACCAGCACCACGTCGCTGCCGGCATAGATGCGGTGGGCCAGGCCTTCGTCCATGCCGGTGCGGTGCGCGACCTGGCCGGGGCGCCTGGCGGCCGCGGCCGCGAACTCGGCTTCGAGGCGCGCATCGCCGCTGCCGAGCACGACCAGCTGGCCGCCGGCATCGAGCAGGTCGTCCAGCGCCTGCAGCACCAGCGGCAGGCCCTTCTGCTCGGTCAGCCGGCTGACGATGCCGAACAGCGGCGCCTCGGGCTTCACGTCCAGCCCGCATTCGCGCTGCAGCGCGGCCTTGCAGTCGGCCTTGCCTTCGGGCCGGTCCGCGTCGAAGGGCCGGGCGAGGCTGCGGTCGCGCACCGGCGACCACAGGCCGTAGTCCACGCCGTTCAGGATGCCCTGCAGTGCGTCGGCGCGGTGGCGCAGCAGGCCGTCCAGGCCGCAACCCTGCTCGGGCGTCTGGATCTCGCGCGCATAGCCGGGGCTGACGGTGGTGATCGCGTCGGCGAAATGCAGGCCGGCCTTCATGAAGCTGACCTGGCCATAGAACTCGACACCCTCCACCGCGTAATGCGCAGGCGGCAGGCCCAGGTCGCTGAAGCGGTCGGCCGGGAACAGGCCCTGGTAGGCCAGGTTGTGCACAGTGAACACCGTGCGCGCTTCGGTGCGACGGCGCGAGCGGCTGGCGGCGATGTGGGCGCAGGCCAGGCCGGCGTGCCAGTCGTGCGCGTGGACGATGTCGGGCCGCCAGCTCGCATCCACGCCCTCGGCCAGCCGTGCCGCGGCCAGGCCCAGCAACGCGAAGCGGCGGTGGTTGTCGGCATAGGCCACGCCGGCCGCGTCGGCATAGGGGTTGCCGGGGCGGTCGAACAGGCCCGGCGCGTCCAGCACGTAGACCGGCATCGCGAAGCCCGGCAGCCGGCCGCGCAGCAGCGCCGCGCGGCCCTCGCTCCAGGGCAGCGCGACGGGCGCGACCGCGCATTCCTGGGTCAGCGATTCGCGGATGGCCGGGAAGCCCGGCACCAGCAGCCGCGGCTCGGCGCCCGCCGCAGCCAATGCCGCAGGCAGCGCGCCCGCCACGTCGGCCAGGCCGCCGGTCTTCAGCAGCGGGAACAGTTCCGCGCTGACCTGCAGAACCTGGGTCACAGACGGGCCAGCATCTGCTTGGTGATGAGCACGACGCCGTTCTCGGTGCGCTCGAAGCGTTGCGCATCCAGCTTGGCGTCCTCGCCGACCACCAGGCCGTCCGGAATCTCGCAGCCGCGGTCGATGATGACCTTGGTCAGCCGGCAGTGCCGCCCTACCTCCACCCCCGGCAACAGCACGCTCTGGTGGATGTTGCAGAAGGAGCGGATGCGAACGTTGTTGAACAGCACCGTCTGCACGACGTGCGAGCCCGACACGATGCAGCCCCCGCTGACCATGGTGTTGACCGTCATGCCGTGCATGCCGTTGTGGTCGGGGATGAACTTGGCCGGCGGCAGTTGGCGCTGGTAGGTCCAGATGGGCCAGTCGGTGTCGTAGATATCCAGTTCGGGGCTGATGGAGGCAAGGTCGAGGTTGGCGGCCCAGAACGCGTCCAGCGTGCCGACATCGCGCCAGTAGGGCGGCGCGCCGTTGGGATTGCGGATGCAGCTCATGCCGAAGGGGTGGGCCACGGCGCGCTGTTCGGCGACGACCTTGGGGATCACGTCCTTGCCGAAGTCGTGGCTGGAGGCGGGGTCGGTCAGGTCCTCGGCCAGCAGGCGGTAGAGGTAGTCGGCGTTGAAGATGTAGATGCCCATGCTGGCCAGGCAGGTGCCGTCGCTGCCGGGCATGCAGGGGGGATTGGCGGGCTTTTCCTGGAAGGCCGTGATGTGGCGCTCGGCATTGACGGCCATCACGCCGAAGGCGCTGGCCTCGGCCTTGGGCACCTCGATGCAGCCCACCGTGCAGCCGGCGCCGGTGTTGACATGGTCCACCAGCATGGACGAGTAGTCCATCTTGTAGATGTGGTCGCCGGCCAGCACGACGATGTACTCGGCGCCCGTGCTCTGGATGATGTCCAGGTTCTGGTAGACGGCGTCGGCCGTGCCGCGATACCAGCTCTCCTCGTCGACGCGCTGCTGGGCCGGCATGAGGTCCACGGTCTCGTTCAGCTCGGCGCGCAGGAAGCTCCAGCCGCGCTGGATGTGGCGCAGCAGCGAGTGGCTCTTGTACTGCGTGACCACGCCGATGCGGCGGATGCCGCTGTTGACGCAGTTGCTCAGCGCGAAATCGATGATGCGGAACTTGCCGCCGAAATAGACGGCCGGCTTGGCGCGGGCGTCGGTGAGCTGCTTGAGCCGGGAACCGCGGCCGCCCGCCAGGACGAGGGCGATGGCGCGGCGGGACAGCTGGTGCGGCGAAGGTGCGATGGCCATGGGGTGTCCCAGTGTTGTTCTGCCCCAGTCTGCGGGGGCGGTCGGGCTGCCGCCAGCGGGGGTTCCCGCAAATGCTAGCCCGACCCGGAGGGCCCCAAGCAATTGCCAGGCCTCGAAGCCCCGGCGTCGTGCGGGAGCCGCTTCTCCAGCCGGCAACGCAGGCCGGCCGCGACCGCGAAGCCGCAGCACCGTCGCCCCCCGCGACAACGAGCGGCTGCCCTGCGCCATATCAAATTCGCAAATGAGATTGATTCGCATTTGATGTCTAAAATGCCTACCAACCCTCACTCCCACCAAAGCGCACGCCACCGGCCCTCGCGAGCCGATCGCTACCCCGCCTACCCCGTCCTCATGAACAAGTCCTTCCCCCTGACGGCCATCGCCGTCGCCGCCACCTGCGCCCTGCTGGGCGAAGCCCACGCTCAGACGCAGGCGCCCACGCAGCAGATCGAGTCCGTCGTCGTCACCGGCAAGCGCGCCAACCGCATCTCCAAGGGCGCCACCGGGCTGGCCCTTGAGCTGAAGGAGACGCCGCAGACCATCAGCACGCTGGACAAGGAAGACCTCGCCAACTTCGGCCTGACGGGCAGCAACGAGGCGCTGGGCCTGGCCACCGGCATCAACGTCGAGCAGTACGAGACCAACCGCGCGACCTTCAACGCGCGCGGCTTCGAGATCCAGCTGACCCAGCTGGACGGCCTGGGCATGACCAACTCCTGGGGCACCGTGGTGGGGCGGGAGGACACCTTCCTGTTCGAGAAGATCGAGCTGATTCGCGGCGCCAACGGCCTGCTGACCGGCGTGGGCAACTCGTCCGGCACCATCAACTACGTGCGCAAGCGCCCCACCAACCAGGACGGCGGCGAGCTCAACCTGAGCTTCGGTTCCTGGAACAAGAAGCGCGCCGCGCTGGACTACAACAAGGTGCTGAGCGCCGACGGCACCTGGGCCGGCCGGCTCATCGTGGCCCGCGAGGACAAGGACTCGTACCTGCGCGACCTGAAGGACCGGCGCACGACGGTCTACGGCGTGGTGGACGGCCAGATCGGCGACAACGGCGTACTGACCGTGGGCCTGACCGCCATCGACAGCCGGCAGGACTCGCCCATGTGGGGCTCGCTGACGCTGCTGCGCACGGACGGCACCCAGGCCGACCTGCCGGTGGGCTCGTCCACCTCGCAGACGTGGACCTACTGGAACACCAAGTCCTTCAGCGGCTTTGTCGAGTACGCGCACCGGCTGTCCGACGACTGGGAGGCCAAGGCCACCTACAACCGGCGCCACGGCGACGAATCCACCAAGCTGTTCTACGCCTACGGCGCGCTGAAGCCGGACAACACCGGCCTGGTGGGCTGGCCCTACCGCAGCGAGACCGACACCGAACACCAGGTGCTGGACGTCAACCTCAGCGGCCAGTTCAGCGCGTTCGGCCGCAAGCACAGCCTGCTGGTCGGCGTGAACCGCTCCAGCGAGGACGTGGCGACCGACACCTATGTCGCCAATGGCGACTGCAGCGCGACGCCGGCCATGCCCGCACTGCCCGCCCTGCCCTATGGCGGCGACGTGATCCCCGAGCCCGCCTGGGGCCAGCGCACTGCCTGCGTCAGCGGCGAGCAGACGCTGACCCGGCTGTACGTCGCGTCGCGCCTCTCGCTGACCGACTCGCTGAACCTCATCGCCGGCGCGAACGCGATGCGCCACCTCCGCGGCGGCCAGCCGCGCTACGGCAACGGCGGCAAGTTGCTGGACCCCAAGACCGAGGAGGTCAGTCCCTACCTGGGCCTGACCTACGAGCTCACACCCGACCTGCTGGGCTATGTGTCGTACTCCGACATCTTCCTGCCGCAGGAGCAGGCCGACGCCGATGGCAACCTGCTCGCGCCCGTCAAGGGCATCAACACGGAAGCAGGCCTGAAGGCCGAGTGGCTGAACAAGTCGCTGCTGACCACGCTGGCCGTCTTCACGGCCAAGCAGCAAGGCCTGGCGACCTACGGCGGCATGACCGCGGGCGGCCAGTACTGGTACACGCCCATGGACGTGAAGTCCAAGGGCTTCGAGGTCGAGGCGACCGGCCGCCTGGGCAAGGACGCCAAGCTCACCGTGGGCTACACGCGCCTGATGCTGACCGGCCCGGACGGCAAGGACATCTACGAATGGGTGCCGCGCAACACGCTGAACTTCAACCTGTCGAGCCGCCTGCCCATGCTGCCGGCGCTGAACCTCGGCGTGGCCGGCCGCTGGCAGTCCGACGTCTACAAGGTCGGCAGCGCCCGGCAGGACGCCTACTTCAAGGCCGACGCCTTCGCCGCCTACGACCTGAACGACCGCACCACGCTGCGCCTGAACGTCAGCAACCTGTTCGACAAGAAGGCCATCGGCGGCCTGGCCTATGGCGCCATCTACACGCCGCCGCGCAACACCAGCCTGTCGCTGAGCTACAAGCTCTGAAGCGCGTCGAGGGGCCTCAGGCCCCCTCGACGATCGCCGCCTGCGCCAGCGCGCGCTCGAAGGCGCTGCGGCTGGGCGTCTCGACGAACACGCAGCGCTTGCCATGGCGCTTGCAGTGGTCCTTGACGCGCCAGTAGGCGTCGTGGCTGATGCAGCCGGTCTGGCAGATGACCAGGTCGGCGGCCGCCAGCTGCGGCTCCAGCTGCGCGGGCTTGTGCTCGCTGCCGCCGTCGTGGTGCAGGAACTGCGCGCCGCAACCCTCCACCGCCTGACGGTACTGCGGCACGCTGCCACCGCGACCGCCCACGCACAGCACCACGCGGTGCTCCAGCTTCACCGGCTCGGGCGCGGCCAGCACGGCCCGCTCGGTCTCCGGCGCGGCCTCGGCCACCACCGGCAGGCGTGACGCCAGCCGGTTGAGCTCGCGCTGCAGCGCCTGGTTGCGCTCCACCTGCTCGGCCAGGCGCTCCCGCAGCGCCTCACGCTCGGGCAGGTCGGGCCGTGCCGCCTGCCAGTGCTGCAGCTGCTCCTGCGCCTGCGCCAGTTGCGTCTGCAGCGCGATCAGCGCGGCGCGCTGCTGCATGCGTTCCTGCTCCCAGGCCTGCTGCTCGCGGGCTCGCTCCAGGCTCCAGCCGGTCACGCGCTGCTGCACTGCGGCGTAGTCACGCGACAGCGCCTGATGCTCGGCGGCCAGCTCGCGGTGGCGGACCATGTCCACGCGCTGCGCGGCGCCCACCTGGTGCTGCAGCATGTGGACCTGGCCCAGCACGCGCATCTCCAGCCACTCGTCGCAGCGCGCATGCGTGAGCGTCGCCCACAGCGCGCCGGCCATGTTCTCGCCCTGCGCCACGCGGCCCCGCCACCAGGCCATCAGTGACTCGCGGCACTTGGCCTGAGCGGCCTGGCGCAGATCCAGCACGAAGCGCTGCTCCAGATCCTTCTGCAAGGCCTCGGCCACCGCGTTGCGACGCGCAGCCGCCGTCACCAGGCTGCAATGCAGCGTGTAGTCGTCCTCGTCGCCCTGCAGCACCAGCAGCTTCTTCGCGAGCTGACGCACCCGCTCCAGTGGCACGCAGACGCCGATGACGGGGCAGTGCGCATGGCTGCCCAGCTCCCAGAGGCGGCGGCGGCGCGAGCCGGTGGTGGGCGGCAGGGCCGCGTGCGCGGCGCAACAGGCTTCAGCCATTTGATGAGATCTCCAGCGCTGAGCGGGCGGGGCTCAGGCACAAAGAGCGCGGGCTGGCAGCGGGCTGGCTGGCGCGAGTATCGAAAGAAAGAGGCGCTACTTGGTCAGGATCAATTTGCCCAGGCTGGTCACGCGCAGGCGGTAGACCTGCTGCTGATGGACGATGAGCACCTCGCCGGCGGAGCCCAGCAGCGTGGCGCTGTCCACGCGGCGGAGGTGGTCGAGGTCCGGGCGGGCGGCCGGCGCATCGGCCGGGATCTTGCGCGGGTCGGGGTCAACAAGCATGGCGCGACTTTAATGAGAACAATTCTCAATTGCAAGTCATTCGCATCTTCTTTGGGGGATGCCCCCCCGCGGGCGGGCGGATCAGCGCCTCTGGCGCTCGCTCTCGTACAGGCAGATCGCCGCCGCGGCGGCCACGTTCAGCGACTCCTCGCCACCCGGCTGCGGGATGCCCACGGTCAGCGCACAGCGCGCCATCAACGCGGGCGACACGCCCTGGCCCTCGTGGCCCATGACCCAGGCACAGGGCGAGGGCAGGCTCACGCGGTGCAGCACGTGTTCCGTGTGCGAACTGGTGGCGATCATGGGCACGGCCAGCGCGGCCAGGTCGTCCGCACCCAGGCCTTCGACCAGGCGCAGCCCGAAATGCGCGCCCTGCCCCGCCCGCAGCACCTTGGGCGACCACAGCGCGGACGTGCCCTTCAGCGCCAGCACCTGGCGCACGCCGAAGGCCGCCGCGCTGCGCAGGATGGCGCCGACGTTGCCGGCGTCCTGCAGGCGGTCCAGCACGACGCTGGCGGCGTTGGCGTCGATGGCGGGCGATGCCGGCAGCGTCAGCTCGGCACCGATCTGCGCGGGCGACTCCAGACCGCTCAGGCCCTTGAACAGCGCGGCAGGCACGACCAGCGCCCGTGGCGCGGCCTCGGCGAGCGCCGACAGCACCGGGTCCTGCATCGCACCTTCGGTCAGCACGACCAGCGCCGGCCGCCAGCCACGCTGCAGCGCCGCGCGCAGCAGGTGATCACCCTCGATCCAGACACTGCCGGTCTTGCGGTAGCCGCCGGCGTCGAGCCCCAGCTTGCGCAGCCGCACGAGGGCGGGGTTGTCGCGCGAGGTGATGTGCAGGATCTGCGTGCTCATCGCAGGTTCTCCCGCACCGGCGCAAAGCTGCGGCGGTGCCAGGGGCTGGCGCCGTGTTCCTTCAGCGCCGCCAGGTGCTCGGCCGTGCCATAGCCCTTGTGCGTGGCGAAGCCGTACTGCGGATGGCTCTGGTGCATCTGCTCGCAGAACAGGTCCCGCGCGACCTTGGCGAGAATGGACGCGGCCGAGATGGCCTGCACCTTGGCATCGCCCTTCACGATGGCCTCGGCGGCCATGGGCAGCACCGGCAGGCGGTTGCCGTCCACGCGCACCAGCGTCGGCTTCAGCCGCAGGCCGTTGACCGCGCGCTGCATGGCCAGCATCGTGGCCTGCAGGATGTTGATCCGGTCGATCTCTTCGGTGCTGGCCTGCGCGATGCAGAAGCACAGCGCCTTGGCGCGGACCTCGTCGTAGAGCCGGGCGCGCTTCGCCGCGGTCAGCACCTTGGAGTCGGCCAGGCCGGCGATGGGCTGCAGGTCGTCGAGGATGACGGCCGCGGCAAACACCGGCCCGGCCAGCGGCCCGCGGCCGGCCTCGTCCACGCCGGCGACGAGGCCGGGCGGCGTCCAGTCGAGCGCCACCTGCTCAGGCAGCGATGAGCGTCGCGATGGCATCGCTGGCGCGCTGCGCGGTGTCTTGGCGCAGCAGCTCGTGGAGTTGGACAAAGCGCTGATGCAGCGCGGCGCGGCGCGGCGCGTCGGCCAGCAGACCCTCGGCCTCGCGGGCCAGGTTCTCGGGCGTGCAGTCGTGCTGGATCAGCTCAGGCACGAGGAACTCACGCGCCAGGATGTTAGGCAGCCCTACCCAGGGCAGCAGGCCCTTGCCCTTCATGCGCCACCAGTTCAGCGCATTCATGCGATAGGCGATGACCATGGGTCGCTTGAACAGCGCCGCCTCCAGCGTCGCCGTGCCGCTGGCCACCAGCGTCAGGTCGCAGGCGGCCAGCACGGCGTGGGACTGGCCGTCGACCAGCTGGATGTCGGCGCCCTGCAGCATGGGCTCGACGAGACCGCGCAGGCCCGGCACGACGGGCATCACGAAGCGCCGGCCCGGCCGGGCCAGCAGCCTGGCCGCGCCGATCAGCGCCGGCGCGATGTAGTTGATCTCGCTCTTGCGGCTGCCCGGCAGCAGCGCGATGACGGTGTCGCCCTCCGACAGCTTCAGCGCCTCGCGCGCTGCGGCGCGCGGCGGCTCCATGGGAATCGCGTCGGCCAGCGGGTGGCCGACGAAGGTCGCGCCGATGCCGGCTTTGTGCAGGATTTCGGGCTCGAACGGGAACAGGCACAGCACGTGGTCGGCCGCGGCCTTGATCTTCTGGACACGCTCGGGCCGCCAGGCCCAGATGGACGGGCAGACGAAGTGGACGGTCTTGATGCCCGCCTCGCGCAGCCGCGTCTCCAGCCCGAAGTTGAAGTCGGGCGCGTCCACGCCGATGAAGACGTCGGGCCGGTTGGCGATGAGGCGCGTGCCGAGCTGCTTGCGGATGGACAGCAGCTCGCGAATGTTCAGCAGCGCATCAACATAGCCGAAGATGGACAGCTTGCTGTGCGGCCACCAGGTCTCAAAGCCCTGGGCGATCATCTTCGGGCCACCGATGCCTTCGGACTTCAGCGCGGGCCAGCGCGCGCGCAGGCCTTGCAGCAGCAGGCCGGCGAGCAGGTCGCCACTGGCCTCGCCGGCCACCATGCCGAGGCGGGGCGCGGTCGACATCAGTTACCGAACAATGCCGCGCGTGGACGCGGCGAGGAAGGTCAACATGTTGTCAATGTCGCCATCGGCAGCGCCGCCCTCCGTACCGCGCAGCGCCGTGATCGCCGCCTTCGCCTCGTCCAGCGTGTGCCCGCTGCGGTACAGCAGCTTGTAGATCTGCCGGATGACGCCGATGCGCTCGGTGCTGAAGTCGCGGCGCTTCAGGCCCACGACGTTGACGGCGCGCGCGGCCAGCGGGTTGCCGTCCACCGTCATGAACGGCGGCACGTCCTGCGCGACATGGGCCTGGAAGCCGATCATCGCGTGGTCGCCGATGCGCATGCGTTGCAGGATGCCGGTCAGACCGCCGATGGTGACGTGGTCGCCCACGTGCACATGGCCGGCCAGCGTGGCGTTGTTGGCCAGCACGCACTCGTTGCCGATGACAACGTCATGCGCCAGGTGGCAGTAGGCCATGATCCAGTTGTCGTTGCCCAGCGTCGTCTCGCCGCGATCCTGGACCGTGCCGACGTTCAGCGTGCAGAACTCGCGGATGGTGTTGCGGTCGCCGATGACCAAGGTGGTGGGCTCGCCGGCGTACTTCTTGTCCTGGTTGGCCGCGCCAATGGAGCTGAACTGGAAGAACGTGTTGTCGCGGCCGATGGTCGTGTGACCCTCGATGACGCAGTGCGGGCCGACCTTGGTGCCGGCCGCGATCTTCACGTGCGGGCCGATCAGCGTGTAGGCGCCGACCTCGACGCTGCTGTCCAGCTGCGCGCCGGGGTCGACGATGGCGGTGGGGTGGATGGCCATCGCGCCTCCCTTCAAGCCTCGATGCGGCGCATGGTGCACATCAGCTCGGCCTCGGCGGCCAGTTGGTCGCCCACCAGCGCACGCGCGCTGAACTTGTAGATGCCGGCCTTGGCGCGGCCCAGCGTCACCGCCAGCACCAGCTGGTCGCCCGGCTCGACGGGGCGCTTGAAGCGGGCGCCGTCGATGCCGGCAAAGTAGACGACCGACTTCTCGTCCAGCGTGATGCCCACGCTCTCGATGGCCAGCAGCGTCGCGGCCTGGGCCAGCGCTTCGAGGATAAGCACGCCGGGCATGACCGGGCGGTGCGGGAAGTGGCCGAGGAAGAAAGGCTCGTTGATCGAGACGTTCTTGATCGCGCGGATGCGCTCGCCCTTGACCAGCTCGACGACGCGGTCCACCAGCAGGATGGGGTAGCGGTGCGGCAGGCGCTTGAGGATGTCGTGGATGTCCATCGTGGTCGGGGTCGCTGTCGTCGTGGTCTCGGTCATTTCTTTTCCAGCGCGCGCACACGCTCTCTCAGGCTGTGGAGCTGGCGCAGCGTGGCCGCGTTCTTCTGCCAGCTCGAATTTTCTTCGAAGGGATAGGCGCCGCTGTAGGCGCCCGGCTGCGTGATGTCCCGCGTCACCAGCGTGCAGGCCGTGATGTGCACGCCGTCCACGATGTTCAGGTGGCCGATGATGTTGGCCGCTCCACCGATGGTGCAGTTGGCGCCCACCGTCGTCGAACCCGCAATGGCACCGCAGCCCGCCATCGCCGTGTTGCGGCCAATGCGGACGTTGTGGGCGATCTGGATCAGGTTGTCCAGCTTCACGCCGTCCTCGATGACGGTGTCGGCGAGTGCACCGCGGTCGATGCAGGTGTTGGCGCCGATCTCGACGTCATCGCCGATGGTCACATTGCCGAGCTGCTCGATCTTCACGAAGCCCTGCTTGCTCGGCGCAAAGCCGAAGCCGTCCGCGCCGATGACGACGCCGCTGTGCACCAGGCCGCGGGCGCCGATGCGGCAGCCGTAGCCCAGCACGACGCGCGGCGCCAGGCGCGTGCCCGCGCCGACGATCGCATCGCGCTCGACGACGCAGTGCGCGCCGATGCGCGCCTGGTCACCGATGACGGCACCGGCCTCGATGACGGCCAGCGGGCCGATCTCGACCCCCTGGCCCAGCCTCGCGTCCGGCGACACGACGGCCGTCGGGTGCACGCCGGCCTGGGCGGCGGGGCGCATGCGCTTCGCCCACCACTGCGTCAGGCGTGCGAAGTACAGGTAGGGGTCGGGCGTGACGATGGCCGCGCCCCGCGCCGACGCCGCTTCGGCCAGTGCCGGCGCCACGATGACGCAGGCGGCCCGCGTCGTCGCGAGCTGGGCCTGGTAGCGCGGGTTGGCCAGGAAGGCGATGCTGCGCTCGTCAGCTTCGTCCAGCGGCGCAATGCCGGCGATGTGCAGATCGGACCCACCAAGCAAATCGCCGCCCAAGGCGGCGATCAGTTCGGAGAGCGCGACAGGCGTCGGGCTCATGGGAGCGGCGCTTACTTCTGCGCGTTCAGCGTGTCGATCACCTTCTTGGTGATGTCCACACGCGCGCTGAAGTGGATGGCGTCCTGCAGGATCAGGTCGTACTTCTCGGCGTCGAAGATCTGCTTGATGACCTTGTTGGCCTTGTCGACCACGGCCGACAGTTCCTCGTTCTTGCGCTGGGTCAGGTCTTCCTGCCATTCACGGCGCTTGCGCTGCAGATCGCGCTCCTGCTCGACCACATCGCGCTGGCGACGGCCACGCTCGGCTTCGGACAGCGTGGGAGCGTCCTTCTCGAGCTTCTCGGCGGCGCCGCGCAGCTTGGTTTCCAGATCGCGCAAATCCTTCTCGCGCTTGCCGAACTCCGCTTCCAACTTGATCTGTGCGGCCTTGGCCAGGTTGGCCTCGCGCAGCACACGCTCACTGTTGACGAAGCCGATCTTCAGTTCCTGGGCTTGCACGGCCGACGTGGCCACCATCATCGAAGCGGCCAGAGCCACCGATTGCAAGAGCTTGCTCATATCAGAATGCAGTCCCGATCTGGAATTGGAATTTCTCGATTCTATCCGTGCGTTCCTTGCGGATAGGTTTGCCGTAGCTGAGCCGCAGCGGACCCATCGGCGAGATCCAGGACAGGCCCAGACCGACCGACGCGCGAATGCTGTCGAACTTCAGTTTCTCGTGCGAGCCCCACACATTGCCGGCGTCGCCGAACAGGAAGATGCGGAAGCTCTTGTCGTTGCCGCTGCCCGGCACGGGCAGGTACAGCTCGGCGTTCAGGTTGAAGCGGCGGTTGCCGCCGCTGTAGGAGCCGGTGTTGTCCACCGGGCCCAGCGAGCCGGCCTCGAACACGCGCACCGAACCCAGGCCGCCGCCGTAGAAGTTCTTGAAGATGGGATAGGGCTTGCCGCCCAGGCCCTCGCCCCAGCCCAGTTCGCTGTTGACGCCCAGCGTGATCTTGTTGGTGATCTCGAAATAGCGCTGGTACTGCAGGTTCAGGCGCGCGAACTGCGCGTCGCCCAGCGGGCTCAGCTCGAAGTTGACGCGCTGGTAGATGCCGCGCATCGGCGTGATGACGCTGTCGCGGCTGTCACGCTGCCAGCCGATGGTCAGCGGGATGGAGTTGCTGCGCTGGCCGAACTGGTTCACGAACAACAGATAGCTGTTGGGCAGGCCCTTGGAGGTCGTGATGTCGGTCTGCTCGTAGCCGACGCCGAAGAAGACGGTGTCGACTTCCGAGAAGGGCACGCCGAAGCGGACGGCGCCGCCCTTGGTGACGTACTCGTATTCCTCGCCCAGCGTGTTGATGGGCTTGGTGGTGCGGTAGAACACGTCGATGGCGCGCGACACGCCGTCCACCGTGAAGTACGGGTCCACCGTGGAGATCTGGAACTGCCGGCCCGTGCGCGCGGTGGCAACGTCGATGCCCAGGTAGTTGCCGGAGCCGAACACGTTGTCCTGGCGGATGGAGCCGGAGAAGGACAGCTTGGTCTGGCTGGAATAGCCCGCACCCACCGTGATGGCGCCGGTGGGGCGCTCGACGACGGTCAGGATGACATCCACCTGGTCCTGCGCGCCCGGCACCTCCTGGGTGTCGATGTTGACTTCCTTGTCCTTGAAGTAGCCCAGGCGCTCGACGCGGTCGCGCGAGGCCTTGATCTTCTGGCCGTCGTACCAGGCCGACTCGAACTGGCGGAACTCGCGGCGGATGACCTCGTCGCGGGTGCGCGAGTTGCCGGACAGGATGACCTTGCGAACGTAGACGCGGCGCTGCGGCTCGGCGATCAGCGTGACCACCACCTGGCCGGTCGCGCGGTCGATGTCCGGGCGGCTGTCGACGCGCGCGAAGGCATAGCCGTAGGTGCCGAACAGATCGCTGAAGGCACGCGTGGTGGCTGCCACGGCTTCGCCGTTGTAGGCCTCGCCGGGCTTCATGAACACGAGGTGCTTGAAGTCCTCCTCGCGGCCCAGGTAATCGCCTTCCAGCTTCACGCCGGTGACCGTGTAGGGCTGGCCCTCGCTGATGGTGACGGCGATGCTGATGCTCTGCTTGTCCGGCGAGATCGTGACCTGCGTGGACGTGACCGCCACTTCCAGGTAGCCGCGGTTCAGGTAGTGGCTGCGGATCGTTTCCAGGTCCGCGTTCAGCTTGGCGCGCGAGTAGCGGTCAGTCTTGGTGTACCAGGTCAGCCAGCCACTGCTGGTCTGCTCCAGCAGGCCCAGCAGCGTGCTCTCGGAGAACACCTTGGTGCCCAGGATGCGGATCTCGGCGATCTTGGCCGGCTCGCCCTCGGTCACGTTGAAGCTGACGTTGACGCGGTTGCGCTCGATCGGGGTGATGGTCGTCGTGACCTCGGCGCCGTAGAGGCTGCGGGTCAGGTACTGGCGCTTCAGCTCCTGCTCGGCACGGTCGGCCAGCGCCTTGTCGAAGGGCTTGCCCTCGCCGATGCCCACGTCCTTCAGCGACTTGGACAGCGCCTCGGTGTCGAACTCCTTCAGGCCGACGAAGTTCACGTTGGCGATGATGGGGCGCTCGTCGATGATGACGACGACCGCATCACCCTCGATGCTGATGCGCACGTCCTTGAACAGGCCGGTGGCGAACAGCGCACGCAGCGCGGCCGCACCCTTCTCGTCGTTGTAGGTATCGCCGATGCGGAAGGGCAGCGACGCGAACACCGTGCCCGGGTCGGTGCGCTGCAGGCCCTCGACGCGGATGTCCTTCAGCACGAAGGGATCGACGGCCCAGGCCAGTCCCGACTGGAACATCCCCAACAGAGCCAAAGCCAGGAATGAGGGGCGCAGCGACGCTCCCGAACGCAAAGAAAAGGACATGGGGACCGGGGAGTTTCAGTGCCAACCCGCCAGGCGGGAGACGTCGTTGGAAAGGGCCAAGGCCATCATCAGCATCAGGATCAGCGCGCCAGCGCGCTGCAGTTGCCGTTGCCACCATTCGGAGACGGGGCGGCCACTCAGACCCTCGAAAAGATGATACATGAGGTGCCCGCCGTCGAGCATCGGCAGCGGCAGCAGGTTCAGCACGGCCAGGCTCAGCGAGATCTTGGCCAGGAAGTCGAGGTACGGCGACAGGCCCGCCTGGGCCGACTGGCCGGCGTAGTCGGCGATGGTCAGCGGGCCGCTGAGGTTGCGCGGCGACGCCTGGCCCGTGAGGATCTTCCCGATCAGGCGCACGGTCGTCACCGCCATGTCCCAGCTCTGCTGCACGCCGAGCCACAGGCCGTCGATGAACCCGTGGCTGACGAACACGCGCTCGGGCGGCGTGCCGACGCCGATCTCCAGCCGCGCGACGCGCCGGCCGCCTTCGTCGAGCAGGCGCGGCGTGGCCTGCAGCTCGACGACCTGCCCGGCCCGCTCCACCCGCCAGGCCATCGTGCGCGGCTGGTCGCCATCGCGGGCGCGACGGATGGCGTCGCGCAGGAAGCCCGCATCAGGCACATGCTGGCCGTCGATGGACAGCACGCGGTCGTCGACCTGCAGCCCGGCGCTGGCGCCGGCGCCACCGGGGGCGACCTGCCGGATCATGGGATCGGACCAGGGTGCCAGGCCGATGTCGCCGAACAGATGGGCATCCGGCGCCCGGCCGGCGAGCTTCTCGGTGTCGAGCTTCAGGCTGCGCGATCCGTGGCCGTTCGCGTCGCTGACGGTCAGGTGCAAGGGTTCACCCAGCGCCTGGGCCTGGGCCACGGCCGCCAGCAGGTCGGGCAGGGCCTGCACGTCGTCCCAGGTCTGACCGTCGGTCGACACGGAGCGTACCCAGTCGCCCGCACGCAGCCCGGCGCGCTCGGCCAGCGAGCCGGCCGGCGGCGTACCCATCTGCGCCTTGGGCACCTCGCTGCCCAGCCACGCCACGGCCGCCAGCAGCAGCACGGCCAGCACCCAGTTGGCGGCCGGCCCGGCCGCGACGATGGCGGCACGCTGACGCAACGGGCGCTGGTTGAAGGCCTGCTCGCGCTCGTGCGGCGCGACCGGGCCGTCGCGCTCGTCCAGCATGCGCACATAGCCGCCCAGCGGCAGCGCACTCAGCGTGAACTCGGTGCCGTCGCGGCCGACGCGGCGCCACAGCACGCGGCCGAAGCCGATGGAGAAGCGCAGCACCTTGACGCCGCAGGCACGCGCGACGCGGTAGTGGCCCCACTCGTGGACGGCAATCAGCAGGGCCAGCGCGGCCAGGAAGGCGAGCAGCGTGGTCACAGCAGTTCGAGTGCGTGGGCGCGCGTGCGCGCGTCGAGCGCCAGCAGCGCCTCGATGCTGCCGCAGTCATCGGGCCGGACATCGGCCAGACATTGCGCGTTGATCGCATGGATGCGGTCGAAGCGCAGACGGCCGTTCAGGAAGGCATCGACCGCGACCTCGTTGGCCGCGTTCAGCACCGTGGTGCTGCCCTCCGGCCCCTTCAGCGCCTGCCAGGACAGGTGCAGGCCGGGGAAGCGGATCGCGTCGGCCTCCTCGAACGTGAGGCTGGGCGTGGTCAGCAGGTCCAGCCGGCTGGCGCCCGAGGTGATGCGCTCGGGGAAGGACAGTCCGTAGGCGATGGGCACGCGCATGTCGGGCGTGCCCAATTGGGCCAGCACGGACTGGTCGCGACAGACCACCATCGAGTGGATGATGCTCTGCGGATGGATCAGCACCTTGATCTGGTCCGGCGCGAGGTTGAACAGCCAGCGGGCCTCGATGACCTCCAGCGCCTTGTTCATCATGGTCGCGGAGTCGACCGAGATCTTGCGACCCATGACCCAGTTCGGGTGGGCGCAGGCCTGCTCTGGCGTCACGTCGGCCAGCGTCTTGGGGTCGCGGCTGCGGAATGGACCGCCCGAGGCGGTCAGCACGATGTGGTCAAGGCGCTCGTGCCAGGTCGTGCGGTCTTCAGGCAGGCACTGGAAGATGGCCGAGTGCTCGCTGTCGATGGGCAGCAGCGTGGCACCGCCCTGCTCCACCGCCTGCATGAACAGCGCGCCACCGACGACGATGGCCTCCTTGTTGGCCAGCAGCAGGCGTTTGCCGGCACGCGCCGCCGCGATGGCCGGCGCCAGGCCGGCGGCGCCGACGATGGCGGCCATGACGGTGTCGACCTCGGGGTGGGCGGCAATCTCGGCCAGCGCTGCGGCACCGTCCAGCACCTCGGTGCGGCTGCCGGCTTCCCGAAGGCGCTCGCGCAGTCGGGCAGCGGCCTCGCGCTCGGGCATGACGGCGAAGCGCGGCTTCCACTGGATGCACTGGGCCAGCAGCTCGTCGACACGGCTCATCGCGCTCAGCGCGACGACGTCATAGCGCTCGGGATGGCGCGAGATGACGTCCAGCGTGTTGACACCGATGGAGCCGGTCGAGCCGAGGACGCAGACGCGTTGACGATTCATAGTCTGATCAGCGCCAGCGCCAGCGGAAACACCGGCAGCAGCGCATCGATGCGGTCCAGCACGCCGCCGTGGCCGGGCAGCAGCTGGCTGCTGTCCTTGGCGCCGGCGGCCCGCTTGACCAGGGATTCGAACAGGTCGCCGACGACGCTCATCGCGCCGAGGAAGACCAGAGCCAGCAGGGACACGATGCCATGGCGCTGCACCAGCAGCGTGTAGAGGCTGGGCGAGTCGACGGCCAGCCGCACGTCGATGACATGCACCCACACGAAGCCCAGCAGGATGACGCCGGCCATGCCGCCCCACACGCCCTCCCAGCTCTTGCCGGGGCTGATGGCGGGCGCCAGCTTGCGCTTGCCGAAGGCCCGGCCGCAGAAGTAGGCCGCGATGTCGGCCATCCAGACCAGGCAGAACACCGACAGGATGAAATTGATGCCCAGTATCTTGGCCTGGACGATGGCCAGCCAGGCGCCCCACAGCAGCAGCGCGCCCAGCGCGAGCCGGCCGCCGCGGGCCAGCAGCGGCCACCCGGTGGGACCGACGCGCAGCGCATGGGCGCCGCCCAGCACCCAGACACCGGTGGCCAGCCACCAGATCCAGGGAGACGGCGCATCCAGGCCGCCGAGCAGCAGCGTCCAGACGCAGGCCAGTGCCAGCGCGACGCCGGCCGCGATGGCGCCGCCGCCGGGCAGGCCGTTGAGCCGCGCCCATTCCCAGCCGGCCGCGCCCATCATCAGTACGGTGAGCCCGGCGAAGGGCCAGGGCGTGGTGGCGAACAGCGCCGGCAGCAGGACGGCCAGCAGCACGACGGCGGTGATGACGCGGGTCTTCAGCATGGCGAGAACTTGCGGCCTCAGGCCGCGACGGGCGCGTCCTTGACGCCGCCAAAGCGGCGGTCACGCGCATGGAAGGACGCGATGGCTGCATCCAGTTCACGCTCGCCGAACTCCGGCCACAGGCAGTCGGAGAACACGAATTCGGTGTACGCCGCCTGCCACAGCAGGAAGTTGCTGATCCGCACCTCGCCACCGGTGCGAATGAACAGGTCGGGATCGGGCGCATGGGCCATGGCCATGAACTCCGACAGCTTCGCCTCGGTCAGCTCGGCGGCCGGCACGCCGGCGGCGATAGCCTTCTTGCAGGCCTGCACGATGTCCCAGCGGCCGCCGTAGTTGAAGGCGACGTTCAACGTCAGCTTGCTGTTGTGGGCGGTCGTGGTCTCGGCCTCGTTCCAGGCGTTGCGCAGCTTGTCGGACACGGCCTCGCGGTCGCCAACGATGCGGATGCGCACGCCCATCGCGCCCATCTTGGCCAGGTAGCGGCTCACGGCCGCCAGCACCAGGCCCATCAGGCCGGACACCTCGTCGCTGGGACGCTTCCAGTTCTCGCTGGAGAACGCAAACACGGTCAGGTGCTCGATGTCGCGGTCTATGCAGGCCTGGACGATCTTGACCAAGGAGTCCACACCGGCCTTGTGGCCGAAGAAGCGCGGCAGAAAGCGCTTCTTGGCCCAGCGGCCGTTGCCATCCATGACGATGGCGACGTGGCGCGGCGGCGCCGGACGGTCTTGCGTCACGCTGACGATCGCGCTCAAACCGCGAGGATCTCGGCTTCCTTGGCCGAGATCAGCTTGTCGATCTCGTTGATCACGCGGTCGGTGAGCTTTTGCACCTCGTCGAGGCTGCGACGCTCGTCGTCCTCGCCGATTTCCTTGTCCTTCAACAGCTTCTTGGCCTGCTCGTTGGCATCACGGCGCAGGTTGCGCACGGCCACCTTGGCGTCCTCGCCGGTGTTGCGCACGACCTTGGTCAGGTCCTTGCGACGCTCTTCGGTCAGCGGCGGCATCGGCACACGGATCAGGTCGCCCTGGGCGGCCGGGTTCAGGCCCAGGTCGCTCTCGCGAATGGCCTTCTCGATCTTGGCGCCCATGCCCTTTTCCCAGGGCTGGACGGAGATGGTGCGAGCATCCAGCAAGGTCACGTTGGCCACCTGCGAGATGGGCACCATCGAGCCGTAGTAGTCGACGCTGACCTGGTCCAGGATGCCAGGGTGCGCACGGCCGGTACGGATCTTGTGCAGTTCGTTCTTCAGCGCCTCGACCGACTTGGCCATCTTGGCTTCGGCGTTCTTCTTGATGTCAGCAGTGCTCATGATCTGTGTCTCTCGTTCGCTTAAACGTGGACCAAGGTGCCCTCGTCCTCGCCCTGCACGACGCGCTTCAGCGCACCGGTCTTGAAGATGGAGAACACCTTGATCGGCAGCTTCTGGTCGCGGCACAGCGCAAAGGCGGCCCCGTCCATGACCTGCAGGTTGCGCGTGATGGCCTCGTCGAAGCTGATGCGCGCATAGCGCGTGGCGCTCGGGTCCTTCTTGGGGTCGGCCGTGTAGACGCCGTCGACCTTGGTGGCCTTCAGCACGATCTCGGCGCCGATCTCGGCGCCGCGCAGCGCGGCGGCCGTGTCGGTCGTGAAGAAGGGATTGCCGGTGCCGGCGGCGAAGACGACGACCTTGCCCTCTTCGAGGTACTGCAGCGCCTTGGGGCGCACATAGGGTTCGACGACCTGCTCGATGCCGATGGCCGACATCACGCGGGCGATCATGCCCTCCTGACGCATCGTGTCGGCCAGGGCCAGCGAGTTCATCACCGTCGCCAGCATGCCCATGTAGTCGGCGGTCGCGCGGTCCATGCCGACCGAGCCACCCGCCACGCCGCGGAAGATGTTGCCGCCGCCGATGACGACCGCCACCTCCACGCCCATCTGCGTGACCTCGCGGACCTCCTGCACCATGCGCACAATGGTCGCGCGGTTGATGCCGTAGGCGTCGTCGCCCATCAGGGCTTCGCCGGAGAGTTTGAGCAGGATGCGCTTGTACGCGGGCATGGTGTCCTCAGAAATTCGGGGGCCTCTGTGGCCCGGAAGTTTAAAGGGCGCCTCGGTGGTATTCCGGGCGCCCTTTCGATTGGCAAGAGTCTTTACTGACCCTTTGCAGCAGCGACCTGGGCCGCCACTTCGGCCGCGAAGTCGTCGACCTTCTTCTCGATGCCCTCACCCACGACGTAGAGCGTGAAGCCCTTGACCGTCGTGTTGACCGACTTCAGGTGCGCACCCACGGTCTGCTTGCCATCGGCGGCCTTCACGAAGACCTGGTCCAGCAGCGAGACTTCCTTCAGGAACTTCTGCACCGAGCCTTCGACCATCTTGGCGACGATGTCGGCCGGCTTGCCGGATTCGGCAGCCTTCTCGGTGGCGATCTTGCGCTCCTTCTCGACCAGTTCGGCCGACACGTCGGCGCCCGACAGCGCAGCCGGCTTCATGGCGGCGATGTGCATGGCGACGTCCTTGGCGGCAACTTCGTCACCTTCGAACTCGACGACCACGCCGATGCGGGTGCCATGCAGATAGGTGGCCAGCTTGCTGCCGGTGTAGCGCTGGAAGCGGCGGATCGTCATGTTCTCGCCGATCTTGCCGATCAGGCCCTTGCGCACGTCTTCCACCGTCGGGCCGAAGCCTTCCTGCGACAGCGGCAGGGCCGACAGTGCAGCCACGTCGGCCGGGTTGTGCTCGGCCACCAGGCCGGCCAGTGCGTTGACGAAGGCCAGGAAGGCGTCGTTCTTCGAGACGAAGTCGGTCTCGCAGTTCACTTCGATCAGCGCGCCATTGCCGCCGACCACAGCCGAGGCGACGATGCCTTCGGCGGTGATGCGCGAGGCCGCCTTGCCGGCCTTGTTGCCCAGCTTGACGCGCAGGATCTCTTCCGCACGGGCCAGATCGCCGTCGGCCTCGGTCAGCGCCTTCTTGCACTCCATCATCGGGGCATCGGTGCGGGCACGCAGTTCGCCCACCATGCTTGCAGTGATTGCAGCCATTGTTCTCTCCAGATTTCGGTTGGCAAAAGGGGCCTCGCGGCCCCTTTCAGATGCAGGGTCGGAAGGGCTTACGCCTCTTCGGAGACCTCGACGAACTCGTCGCCGGCGGGGGCAACCGCAGCCAGCACTTCGTTCGTGGCGTTGGCCTTGCCTTCCAGCACGGCGTCGGCGACGGCGCGGGCGTACAGCGCCACAGCCTTGGCCGAATCGTCGTTGCCGGGGATGACGTAGTCGATGCCTTCGGGCGAGTGGTTGGTGTCAACCACGCCGATGACGGGAATGCCCAGCTTCTTGGCTTCGGCAACGGCAATCTTGTGATAGCCGACGTCGATGACGAAGATGGCGTCGGGCAGCGCGGTCATGTCCTGGATGCCGCCGATGTTCTTTTCCAGCTTGGCGATGTCGCGCTGGAACAGCAGGGCTTCCTTCTTGATCGCGGGCTGGGTGCCAGCCTCGACCTGGGCCTGCATGTCCTTCAGGTTCTTCAGCGAGGTCTTGACCGTCTTGAAGTTGGTCATCATGCCGCCCAGCCAACGCGAGTCGACGTAGGGCATGCCGGCGCGCTGCGCTTCGGCGGCGATGAACTCACGGGCTTGGCGCTTCGTGCCGATCATCAGGATCGTGCCGCGCTTGGCCGCCAGCGAGCGGACGAACTTCATCGCGTCCTGGAACGCGGGCAGCGTCTTTTCCAGGTTGATGATGTGGATCTTGTTGCGATGGCCGTAGATATACGGGGCCATCTTGGGGTTCCAGAAGCGGGTTTGGTGGCCGAAATGGACGCCGGCTTCCAGCATCTCGCGCATCGTGACAGACATGGGTCTTCCTCGAAGGTTGGGTCTAAAATCCGGCCCGAATTGCGTTGCAGCGCCTGGAAACAACCGTTTCCTGAACACCGCAAGCCGCAACACCTTGATGTGGCCGGTTTGCGATTGATTGCAACGAAGGGCGCCGAACTCTCAGCCGCCTTCCTCACAACCGTCTTGCCGGGCCTGACCAGCGCGTGATTGCGCTGAGCCCTCCGGCAAAACCCGCAGAGTATACACAATCCATGGCCTCCTCTTGCCGACGCCGCTGCGCGCCTGCCTGCATCACCCCCCAGCCGGCGCCCACCCCACGGGTGCCTCGGTGAGCCGTCACGTCGCCGTTGTGGGCGCGGGCCTGGCCGGTGTGACGACGGCCTATGAGCTGGCGGCGCTGGGCTGCCGGGTGCAGGTCTTCGAGCGCGGTGGCAGCGTGGCCGAACAGGCCAGCTTTGCTGGCAGCGCCCTGCTCTCACCCTTTGCTCCCGGCCTGATAGAGGCCACGGACGCCGCACCGCTGTCCTGGCGCTGGCGCCGCTGGCGCGCCGGCCGCGAGGGGGGTGAGGCCGCCGCCACGCTGGCCGCACTGAGCCAACTGAGCCTGGCCCGCACCGCCGAGCTGCGCCAGACGCTGGGCCTCGACGATGAGGCCAGCCAGGGCCTGCTCGTCGCATTGGTCGACGCCAAGCGCCTGACCGCCATCGAATCCCGGCTGGAAGCCTGGAGGGCGCTCGGCCTGCAGGTCGAGCTGCTGGACGCGGCTGCCGCGCGGCAGCGCGAACCGGGACTGAACGACGACGCCCCTCTGGCCGGCGCGCTCGCACTGGGCGGTGGCGCCGGCAATGCGCGCCTGTTCGCACAACAACTGCGCCACCAGGCTCGCCGACTGGGCGTGGGCTTTCGCTTCCACACCACCGTGCGCACCATCACGGCCGATGGCGCCGGCCTGACACTGCGCCACGAGTACACGCCGCCCGCCGAAGCGCCCACCCGCACCGGCGAGCGCGAGGCCGGCGACACCCAACCCCACGCGCCCGGCCCCCAGGACGAACACTTCGACGCCGTCGTGCTGTGCAACGGCCTGGACGCCCCCGCCCTGCTGGGCCGGCGCCTGCCGCTGGCGGCCCAGCACGAAACCTCGGTCACGGCTCCGCTGCGCCTGCTCGAAGCCCACCCCGACCTGGGCCCCAGGGCCGCATGGGTGGACCTCGACCGCGGCCTGACCGTGACCCGCACGGGCCAGCGCATCCGGGTCAGCGGCGGCCTGGCCGTCACCGGCGCCCGCGGTCGCCATGCCCCCGACTTCGAGGCCTTGCATCGCGGCCTGCAGCATTGGTTCGCCGGCTCGGTGCAGCACCAGCAGGTCCAGCAGGGCCAGAGCCGCCGTGCACTGGCGCCGGACGGCCTGCCGCTGCTGGGCGCCAGCGGCAAGCCGGGCCTGTGGCTGAACCTCTCCCCCGGCGGCCTGGGCTGGGGCCTGGCTTGCGGCGCGGCCCAGGCGCTGGCGCAGCAGATCGGCGGCCTGGCACCCACGCTGGACATCGGGCCGCTGAGTCCGCAGCGGCTGGCCTAAGCTTGCGGGCATGCACGCGCTGCTGCCCACCACCGCCACGCTGCCGCTGTTCGACGTCGCCGCCAGCCGGCGCATCGAGACGCGCGCCCTCGTCCACACGCCCGACCTGATGGAGCGCGCCGGCCTGGCGGTGGCCAAGCTGGCCCTGGCGCTGCGGCGCGCCGCCGGACCGGTCTGGGTGGTCTGCGGCCCCGGCAACAACGGCGGCGATGGGCGTATTGCCGCACGCCACCTGGGCGCAGCGGGCCTCCCGGCCCATGTCGGCCACGACGTGCCGCAGCAGCCGTCGCTCGTCATCGACGCGCTGCTGGGCCTGGGCCTGAACCGCGCGCCCTCCCCCGACATGCAGGCCACCATGGCCGCGATGCAGGCCTGCGGTGCCCCCATCCTGGCCGTGGACCTGCCCAGCGGCCTGCTGGCCGACACCGGCCAGGCCGCCGGCGGGCACGCCGTCCGCGCCGACCACACGCTGGCGCTGCTGACGCTGAAGCCCGGCCTCTTCACCGGCGAAGGACGGGCGCACTGCGGCCGCCTCTGGTTCGACGACCTGGGCATGGCGCCCGACGAGCCACCCACGGCCGACCTGCTCGGCGCCGCCGCACCACCGGCGCGCGGCCCGACCAGCCACAAGGGCAGCCATGGCCAGGTGCTGGTGGTGGGCGGCGCGCCGGGCA
>DASWWC010000275.1:0-2684 GCA_036401055.1 Roseateles sp. | reverse complement strand
GCGCCAACGACCAGCCGGTGGCGGCCAGCGCCGGCAGCCTGCAGTGGAGTGGCCGCATCGGCCTGGCGCCGCTGTCGGCCCAGGGCAGCCTGCAGGCCAAGGCGCTGCCGCTTCAGCTGTTCAATGCGTACCTGGATCCGGCCTGGGGGCTGCATCTGCAACGCGCCGAACTGGGCCTGCGGACTGCGGTCACCGCCAGCCAGCAGGCCGGTGGCGACTGGGCAGCCACCGCCGATGGCGATGTGCGCGTCGGCCCGCTGTCCCTGCTGCAGGCGCGATCGGTGGAGGGCGAGCGCGTCGTCGGCGAAGACCTGCTGAGCTGGCAGATGCTGCAGCTCGACGGCCTCAAGCTCGCACTGACGCCGGGCGCGCCCCCGCGGCTGGCGGTGAAGGAGGCTCAGCTCGACGACGCCTATGCCCGGCTCATCGTCAACGAACAGGGCCGCTTCAACCTGCGCGACATCCGCCCGGCCGAAGCGGCGGCTTCCGCGCCGGCGGCCGCGGCCTCCGCGCCCGCGCCAGAGTTCGCCGCCGAGCGCATCCGCGTCAACCGCGGCACCGTCGACTTCAACGACCGCTTCGTGCGCCCCAACTACAGCGCCCGCCTGACAGAGCTGCAGGGCTCGCTGGGGGCCTTTTCCTCCACCAGCCCGCAGATGGCGCCGCTGACCGTGCGCGGCAAGGTGGCCGGCACGGGCCTGCTGGAGATCGACGGCCAGCTCAAGCCCGGCGCACCGCTGGCCATGGACGTGGCAGCCAACGCCACCGACATCGAGCTCGCGCCGCTGTCGCCCTACGCCGGCAAGTATGCGGGCTATGCGATCGAGCGGGGCAAGCTGTCCACCAAGCTGCGCTACAAGGTCGAGCCCGGCGGCCAGCTCGTCGCCAGCAACCAGATCATCCTCAATCAGCTGACCTTTGGCGACAAGGTCGACAGCCCCGACGCGACGACGCTGCCGGTGCGTTTCGCCGTCGCGCTGTTGAAGGATCGCGACGGCGTCATTGACGTGAACCTGCCCGTCAGTGGCTCGCTGAACGACCCCGAGTTCAGCGTGGGCGGCCTGGTCTGGAAGCTCATCCTCAATCTCATCGGCAAGGCGCTGACCTCACCCTTCGCGCTGTTCAGCGGCAGCGACAACCCAGAGGAGGCCCGGATCGCCTTCCTGCCGGCCAGCACCGAGCTGTCGGCCATCGACCAGCTCGATCGCATCGCCAAGCTGCTGCAGGACAAGCCCGGCGTGCAGCTCACGCTGACCGGCTGGGCCGGCATCGCCGCGGAAAGCCAGGCCCTGCGCGAACAGCGACTGACCCAGGCGCTCAAGGCCGAGAACGCGCTGCTCGCCAACCCGTCGCCGGACGCCGCGCTCAAGCGCCTGTACCAGGCCAGCAAGCTGCCCAACAAGCCCAAGAACCTCATCGGGCTGCCCAAGGACCTGCCGCCCGAGCAGATGCGCGGCCTGCTCATGGGCAGCTATGTCGTCGACGACGAGTCGCTGCGGCAGCTGGCCGTCGCGCGCGCCACGGCCGTGCGGGACGCGCTGCTGGCCCGCGGCGCGCCCAACGCCCGCGTCTTCCTGGCCGCCCCCAAGCTCTGCGAGGAGGGTTGCGACGAAACCTGGCGCCCCCATGTCGAGTTGTCCCTCGGCGCTCACTGAAAGCCCTTCTCATGCCTGCTACGAATCTCGAACGCATCACCCTGGCCGGCGGCTGCTTCTGGTGCCTGGAGGCCGTCTTCGAGCGCGTGCGCGGCGTGCACCACGTCGAGAACGGCTACAGCAATGGCCAGGCGCCCCATCCGAACTACGAGCAGGTCTGCAGCGGCCACACCGGTCACGCAGAGGTCGTGCGCATCAGCTTCGACCCCGCGGAAGTCTCGTTGCGCCAGTTGCTGGAGGTTTTCTTCACCATCCACGACCCGACGACCTTGAACCGCCAGGGCGCCGATGTCGGCACCCAGTACCGCTCCGGCATCTACTGGCACACCGAGGCCCAGCGCGAGCTCGCGGCCGAGGTGCTTAAGGAGGCCAACGAGCACCACGCCGGCCGCATCGTCACCGAGTTGCTGCCCGAGGCCAACTACCACCCGGCCGAGGCCTATCACCAGCATTACTACGCCCGCAACCCGGAGCAGGGTTACTGCGCCTTTGTCGTCGCGGGCAAGGTGGACAAGTTCCTCGCCACCTTCAAGCAACTGGTCAAGTGATGCTGGCCTGGCAGGGGCTGGCCCATCACTACGCGGGCGCCGAGAAGCCCATCCGATACGCTGACTTCGCGCTCGGCGCGGGGCAGCACCTGCTGCTGCGCGGCGCCTCGGGCTCGGGCAAGTCGACGCTGCTGGCGTTGCTGGCGGGCCTGCTGCGCGTGCAGCAAGGCGAACTGAACGTGGCCGGCACGGCGCTGGCATCCCTGAGTCCCCGGGCGCTGGACGCCTGGCGCGGTGCGACGCTGGGCGTCGTGCCACAGCGCCTGCACCTGAGCGAAGCCCTGAGCGTGGCGGAGAACCTCGCGCTGCCGGCCCTGGCGGCGGGGCAGGGCGCCGACCCCGGGCGCGCGGCCGAGTTGCTGGCGGCGCTGGATGTGGCCGAACTGGCGCACCGCCGGCCGCACCAGCTCAGCGTGGGCCAGGCCCAGCGCGTGGCGCTGGCGCGGGCACTGATGCGTCGCCCGCGCCTCGTGCTGGCCGA
>DASWWC010000274.1:0-9375 GCA_036401055.1 Roseateles sp. | reverse complement strand
TTCCTCGCCAGCAATGGTCGCATCGAGGCCACGGAGATCGACATCGCCACCAAGCAGGCCGGCCGTGTGGGTGACATCCTGGTCGACGAAGGTGCCTTCGTGAAGGCCGGCCAGCTGCTGGCCACCATGCAGGTGCAGACGCTGGACGCGCAGCGTCGCGAGGCCCAGGCGCAGCGCCAGCAGACGCTGACGGCCGTGGCCAGCGCGCAGGCCCAGGTTGCCATGCGCCAGAGCGACAAGGCCGCATTGCTGGCGCGCGTGCGCCAGTCCGAGGCCGAGCTGGACGCCGCGCGGCGCCGGCTGGCTCGCTCCGAGGCGTTGGCCAAGGACGGCGCGGCCTCGGCCCAGACACTGGACGATGACCGCGCACGCGTTCGCGGCGCCGAGGCCGCGCTCGCCGCCACCCAGGCCCAGGCCATCTCCGCTGACGCTGCCATCACCGCGGCGCGCGCCCAGGTCACCAGCGCACAGTCCCAGGTCGAGGCCGTGGACGCGACGCTGCAGCGCATCCAGGCCGAACTCGACGATGCCCAGCTCAAGGCGCCCCGCGACGGCCGTGTGCAGTTCCGTGTCGCCCAGCCCGGCGAGGTGCTGGGCGCCGGCGGCCGCGTGTTGAACCTGATCGACCTGAGCGACGTCTCCATGACCTTCTTCCTGCCCACCGAGGTGGCTGGGCGCGTGGCCATGGGCACCGAAGTGCGCATCGTGCTGGATGCGGCGCCGCAGTACGTGATCCCGGCCAAGGTCTCCTACATCGCCAGCAACGCGCAGTTCACGCCCAAGACGGTGGAGACCAGCAGTGAACGCCAGAAGCTGATGTTCCGTGTGCGCGCCAAGGTCGATCGCGAACTGCTGCGCGAGCACATGGAGCAGGTCAAGACCGGGCTGCCCGGCTCGGCCTGGGTGCGGTTGGACCCGGCACGTGAGTGGCCGGCCCACCTCGCGTTGCCGGCCCGGCGATGACGCGCGCTGACGCGGTCGGCGCGCCGGTGGTGCGACTGCAGGCGCTGCAGCAGCACTACGGCCGACAGCAGGCGCTGGCCGGCATCACGCTGGACATCCCCGCCGGTCGCATGGTGGGCCTGATCGGGCCGGACGGCGTCGGCAAGTCCAGCCTGCTGTCGCTGGTCAGCGGCGCGCGCGCCGTGCAGCAGGGCCGCGTCGAGGTGCTGGGCGGCGACATGGCCCGCAAACGCCACCGTGACGACGCCTGCCCGCGCATCGCCTACATGCCGCAGGGCCTGGGCAAGAACCTCTATCCCACGCTGTCGGTGGAGGAAAACCTGCAGTTCTTCGCGCGCCTGTTCGGCCACGACGTCGCCGAACGCCGCCGCCGCATCGACGAGCTGACGCGTGCCACCGGACTGCATGACTTCCTGTCGCGGCCGGCCGGCAAGCTGTCGGGGGGCATGAAGCAGAAGCTGGGTCTGTGCTGCGCGCTGATCCACGATCCCGACCTGCTGATCCTCGACGAGCCCACGACCGGCGTGGACCCGCTGGCGCGTGCGCAGTTCTGGAGCCTGATCGCGCGCATCCGCCACCAGCGTCCCGGCATGAGCGTGCTCGTCGCCACCGCCTACATGGACGAGGCCCAGGGCTTCGACTGGCTGGTGGCCATGGACGATGGCCGCGTGCTGGCCACCGGCACGCCCGCCGAGCTGCTGCAGCGCACTGGCACCGGGTCGCTGGAGGCCGCGTTCGTCGCGTTGCTGCCCGAGGAGAAGAAGCGCGGCCATGCGCCGGTGGTCATTCCGCCGCTGGCCGCGGACGGTGACGACATCGCCATCGAGGCGCAGGACCTGACCATGCGCTTCGGCGACTTCGTCGCCGTGGACCGCGTGAGCTTCCGCATCCGCCGCGGCGAGATCTTCGGCTTTCTCGGCTCCAACGGCTGCGGCAAGACCACGACGATGAAGATGCTGACCGGCCTGCTGCCGGCCAGCGAGGGGAGGGCCTGGCTGTTCGGCAACGAGGTGGATCCGCGCGACATCGCCACGCGCCGCCGCGTCGGCTATATGTCGCAGGCCTTCTCGCTGTACGCAGAGCTGACGGTGCGGCAGAACCTGGAGTTGCACGCGCGGCTGTTCCAGGTACCGGCCGGCGAGATCCCGGCACGCGTGGCCGAGATGGAGCAGCGCTTTGGCCTGGAGCAGGTGCAGGCCAGCCTGCCCGAGAGCCTGCCGCTGGGCATGCGCCAGCGCCTGTCGCTGGCCGTGGCGATGGTGCACAAGCCCGAGCTGCTGATCCTGGACGAACCGACCTCGGGCGTGGATCCGGTCGCGCGCGACGCCTTCTGGCGGCTGCTCGTCGTGCTGTCCCGGCGCGACAAGGTGACCATCTTCATCTCCACCCACTTCATGAACGAGGCCGAGCGCTGCGACCGCATGTCCATGATGCATGCGGGTCGGGTGCTCGACAGCGACGCACCGGCGCGACTGGTGGCCAAGCGCGGCGCAGCAACGCTGGAGGAGGCCTTCATCGGCTACCTCCTCGAGGCCGGTGGCGGCATTGCGGAGGCCGCGACCCCAGCCGAGCCCGCGCTGGCGGCGCCCGTTGAGCCGCCAGCGCGGCCCAGCCGCTTCAGCCTTCAGCGCCTCTACAGCTACCTGTGGCGCGAGTCGCTGGAGCTGCAGCGCGACCCGGTTCGGGCGACGCTGGCACTGGCCGGCTCGCTGATCCTGATGGTCGTCATCGGTTTCGGCATCAACATGGACGTGCAGGACCTGCGCTACGCCGTGCTGGACCGCGACCAGTCCACGCAGAGCCAGAGCTACACGCAGAGTCTGGCCGGTTCCCGCTACTTCATCGAGCAGCCGCCCATTGCCAGCGACGCCGAGCTGGACCGGCGCCTGCGCAGCGGCGAGCTGAGCCTGGCTGTGGAGATTCCGGCCGGCTTCGGCCGCGACCTGCAGCGCGGCAGGGATGTGCAGATCGGCGCTTGGATCGACGGCGCGATGCCCATGCGCGCCGAGACCGTGTCGGGCTATGTGCAGGGCATCCACCAGTACTGGTTGGCCGAGCGGGCCGGCGGGGTGGTCTCGGGCCAGCCCGGCCTGCAGACGCGCTTTCGCTACAACCCGGACGTGAAGAGCATGCCGGCCATGGTGCCGGCCATCCTGCCCATGCTGCTGCTGATGCTGCCGGCCATGCTGACTGCGCTGGCCGTGGTGCGGGAGAAGGAGACCGGCGCCATCATCAACCTCTACGTCACGCCGGTCACGCGCAGCGAGTTCGTGCTCGGCAAGCAGCTGCCCTACGTGGCGCTGGCGATGCTGAACTTCCTGCTGATGACGGGGATGGCGGTGGCCGTGTTCGGCGTGCCCCTCACGGGCAGCTTCCCGCTGCTGGCCCTGGCGGCGCTGATCTTCAGCTTCTGCGCCACCGGCATGGGGCTGCTGGCCTCCAGCGTCACCCGCAGCCAGATCGCCGCGATGTTCTTCGCGATGATCGGCACCATGATCCCCGCCACGCAGTACGCAGGCATGATCGACCCGGTGTCGTCACTGCAGGGCGCGGCACGCTGGGTCGGCGAGATCTACCCGGCCTCGCACATGATCACGATCAGCCGCGGCGTGTTCAACAAGGCGCTGGGCTTCGCCGACCTCGGCTCGGCGCTGTGGCCCATGCTGGCGGCCGTGCCGGTGATCATCGGCACGGCCGTTCTGCTGCTCAGGAAGCAGGAGCACTGACATGCGCCAGACCCTGATCAACGTCTACCGTCTGGGCGTCAAGGAGCTGTGGAGCCTTTGGCGCGACCCCATGATGCTGGTGCTGATCGCCTATGTATTCACGCTGGGCGTTTACAGCGCCGCCCGGGCCATGCCCGAGACGCTGAACAAGGCCGTCATCGCCATCGTCGACGAGGACCGCTCGCCGCTGTCGCAGCGCATCGCCTCGGCCTTCTACGCGCCGCAGTTCGCGCCGCCACGGATGATCGACTGGTCGCAGATGGACGCCGGCATGGACGCGGGCGACTACACCTTCGTGCTGGTGATCCCGCGCAACTTCCAGCGCGACCTGCTGGCCGGCCGCGCACCCCAGGCCCAGCTCAACGTCGACGCCACGCGCATGAGCCAGGCTTTCAGCGGCAGCGGCTACGTGCAGCAGATCGTCATGGGGGAGGTCACAGAGTTCGCGCAGCGCTACCGCGGCGCGGCCACGCCGCCGGTGGAGCTGGCACTGCGCACGCGCTTCAATCCGGCGCTCGACAAGAGCTGGTTCGGCAGCCTGGTGCAAGTCATCAACCACATCACCATGCTGTCCATCGTCCTGGCCGGTGCGGCCCTGATCCGCGAGCGCGAGCATGGCACCATCGAGCACCTGCTGGTGATGCCGGTCACGCCGGCCGAGATCATGCTGGCCAAGGTCTGGTCCATGGGGCTGGTGGTGCTGCTGGCGGGGTGGTTCTCGATCACCGTGGTGGTGCAGGGCCTGCTGCACGTTCCGGTGGCCGGCTCGCTGCCGCTGTTCTTCACCGGCGCGGCGCTGTGCCTGTTCGCGACCACGTCCATGGGCATCTACATGGCGACGCTGGCCCGCAACATGCCGCAGTTCGGCATGCTGATGATGCTGACCATCATGCCGCTGGAGCTGCTGTCGGGTGGCAGCACGCCGCGTGAGAGCATGCCCGAGCTGGTGCAGACCATCATGCTGGCCGCACCCACCACGCACTTCGTGCAGCTGGGCCAGGCCATCCTGTTCCGCGGCGCGGGGCTGGAGGTGGTGTGGCCGCAGTTCGCGGCGCTTGGGGCGATTGGCGCGGCGTTGTTCGCGCTGTCGCTGCAGCGCTTTCGCAAGACCATCGCGCAGATGGCTTGAGGCCTGAATCCCATGGAAAGGAACGTCCCGTGACCGAGGCCCCCGCGCTGCAGATGCTGCGCAACCACACCTTCGACGAAATCGCGGTGGGCGACAGCGCCAGCCTCGAGCGCCAGCTCACGCAGGAGGACATCCAGCTTTTCGCGGTGATGTCCGGCGACGTCAACCCCGCCCACCTGGATGCCGAGTACGCCGCGGCCACTCAGTTCCATGGGGTAATCGCCCACGGTATGTGGGGAGGCGCGCTGATCTCGGCGCTGCTGGGCACGCAGTTGCCGGGACCGGGCACCGTGTACCTGGGTCAGACACTGCACTTTCGTGCCCCCGTGCGCGTGGGCGACCGCCTGACCGTCACGGTGACCGTCAGCGCCAAGGACGAGGCCCGGCGCCGCGTCACGCTGGCCTGCTGCTGCGTGAATCAGGACGGCCAGGCCGTCATCGACGGGGAGGCCAGCGTGCTGGCACCCACGGAGAAGATCGAACGTCCTGCCACCATGCTGCCCGAGGTGCGACTGCGCACCGACGGCGGCCTGCGCCGGCTGCTGCAGCATGTTCAGCCGATCGGTCCCATCCGCGTGGCCGTCGTGCATCCCTGCGACGTGCTCAGCCTCGCGGGCGCGCTCGACGCGCGCGCAGCCGGCCTGATCGTGCCGCTGCTGGTGGGGCCGCGCGCCCGGCTGGAGGCCGTGGCGCTCGAGGCCGGCCTGAACCTGGCGGGTGTCGAGATCGAGGATGTGCCGCACAGCCACGCCGCCGCCGAGCGGGCCGCCGAGCTGGCGGGCCAGGGCGAAGTACAGGCGCTGATGAAGGGCAGCCTGCACACCGACGAGCTGGTCAGCGCCGTGCTGGCGCCCGCCGCGGGGCTGCGCACCAAGCGCCGGCTGTCGCACTGCTTCCTGATGCAGACGCCGGCATACCCGCGCCCCTTCATCATCACGGACGCAGCCATCAACATCGCGCCCACGCTGGAGCACAAGGCCGACATCGTGCGCAACGCCGTGACGCTCGCGCATGCCATCGGCGTGGCCGAGCCGCGCGTGGCCATCCTGGCCGCCGTCGAGACGGTGAACCCCGCCATGCCAGCCACGCTGGATGCCGCCGCGCTGTGCAAGATGGCGGAGCGCGGGCAGATCGCCGGCGCCGTGCTGGACGGACCGCTGGCCTTTGACAACGCCGTGTCGGCCGCCGCCGCGCGTGTCAAGGGCATCACCTCGCCGGTCGCCGGCCAGGCCGACGTGCTGGTCGTGCCCGACCTGGAGAGCGGCAACATGCTCGCCAAACAGCTGGAGTACATGGGCGACGCTGCCACCGCCGGCATCGTGCTCGGCGCCAAGCTGCCCATCGTGCTGACCAGCCGCGCCGACAGCCGCGAGACGCGCATCGCCTCCTGCGCCATCGCCGTGCTGCTGGCCCATCACTTCCGGAGCAATCCGCCATGAGCGCCTTCATCGTCGTGCTGAACTGCGGCTCCTCGAGCATCAAGTTCGGCCTGTTCGACGCGGCGGGGGAGGCGCGCCAGCCAGTCTGGAACGGCAAGGTGCAGGGCATCGGCGGCGACCATCCGGACTTCGGCGCCAGCACGGTGCCGGTGCGGCCGGTGGAGCTCGGCCACGGGCATCCCTATGCCGCGGCGCTGCAGATCATCCGTGACGAGGTACAGCGGTGGCTGGACGGCCGCCCGGTTGCCGCCGTCGCGCATCGCGTGGTGCACGGCGGCGCGCGGCACTTCGATCCGGTGCGGGTGGATGCACCGCTGCTGGCCGAGCTGCGTGCGCTGGTGCCGCTGGCGCCGCTGCATCAGCCCTTCGCGCTGGAGGCCATCGAGATCCTGCTGCGGGAGCGGCCCGACCTGCCGCAGATTGCCTGCTTCGACACTGGCTTCCACCACACGGTGCCGCTGGTCGAGCAGGTGCTGCCGCTGCCCTATTCGGCCTACCAGCGCGGCCTGCGTCGCTACGGCTTCCACGGCCTGTCCTACGAGTACATGGCGGCGGCCCTGCCAGAGCGCCATGGCGCTCTGGCGCACCAGCGCTGCATCGTCGCCCACCTCGGCTCCGGCGCCAGCCTGTGCGCGATGCAGGACCTGCAGAGCGTCGCCACCACCATGGGCTTCTCGGCGCTGGACGGCTTGATGATGGGCACGCGCACCGGCGCCATCGACCCCGGCGCCCTGCTCTATCTGATGGAGATCGAGAAGCGGTCGCTGGCCGAGATCGGCGAGCTGCTGTACCGGCAATCGGGGCTGCTCGGCGTTTCGGGCCTGTCGTCCGAGCCGCGCCGCCTCGTCACGCATGAGGGAGACGCGGGCGAGACTGGTGAGCGCGCCCGGCTGGCGCTGGACCTGTACGTGCGCCGCATCGTGCGCGAAATCGGTGCGTTGACTGCGGTGCTTGGTGGGCTGGACCTGCTGGTCTTCACCGCCGGCGTCGGCGAGCACTGCGCCTTCATCCGCACGCGCGTCTGCGCCGGCCTGGCCTGGCTGGGCCTGCAGCTGGACGAGACGGCCAACGCAGCCGACGCGGCCGTGATCTCGTCGGGCGTCAGTGCCGTGCGCGTCGGCGTCGAGCCCACCAACGAGGAATGGATCGCCGCGCGCCATGCGGGGCGCCTGCTGCGGGAGGACGGGGCATGCTCAGGCTGATCCTGCAGCGCCTGCCCGAAGTGCTACGCGCCATCGCGCCGCTGGTGGGCGTCGTCTGCGCCCTCCAGCTCTTGCTGGTCCACGCGCCGCTGGCATTGTTCCTGCAGTTCCTGCTGGGCTCGGCACTGGTCGTTGCGGGCATGGTGCTGCTGTTCGTCGGCATCGACCTGGGCGTGCTGCCCATGGGCCGCTTCATCGGCGCCGAGCTGCCGCGCCGGCGCTCGCTGTGGCTGATCGTCGCCGTGGCCTTCGGGCTGGGCTTCGTGGTCACCATCGCCGAGCCCGACGTGCTGATCCTGGCTGAGCAGGTCCAGCAGGCCACGGACGGCGCCCTGCCCGGGCGGCCGCTGAGCTATGCCATCGCCGCGGGCGTGGGGCTGTTCGCCGCGCTGGCGCTGCTGCGCATCGTCGTCGGCGTGCCGTTCAAGTGGCTGCTGGCGGGCACCTACGGGTTGATGCTGCTGCTGTCCTGGTGGGCACCGCCGGGCTTCGTGCCGCTGGCCTACGACGCCGGCAGCGTCACCACCGGCGTCCTCACGGCGCCGGTGCTGCTGGCCCTGGCGCTGGGCCTGTCATCGGTGCTGGCCGGCCGCTCGGCGCAGGCCGACGGCTTCGGCCTGCTGGGCCTGGCCTCGGCCGGGCCGGTGGTCGTCATCTTGCTGCTGAGCCTGGGGCAGGGCTGATGGACGTCGCGCTGAGCTTCGCCCTCATTGGCGACACCGCCACCAGCGTGCTGCTGGCGGTGCTGCCGCTGGCACTCTTCTTCCTCGTCTTCCAGGTCTTCGTGCTGAAGCTACCGGGCGACGAGGTCAAGCGCATCCTCATCGGTACGGCGCTCGCTGCAGCCGGCCTGTTCCTCTTCCTTCTGGGTGTCAGCATCGCCTTCCTGCCCTACGGGCGTGCCGTCGGCGTGGCGTTGGGCGCGTTGCAGTCGCCCTGGCCGGTGGTGGCCATCGGCTTTCTGCTGGGTTTCGTCACGACCTGGGGCGAGCCGGCGGTGCGCATCCTGGCCACCGAGGTGGAGGAGGCGTCCAGCGGCGCCATCCGCCGCAGCTGGGTGCTGGTGTCTGTGTGCATCGGCGTCGCCATCGCCGTGGGCGCGGGCATGTTCCGGGTGGGACGTGACCTGCCGCTGCTTTACCTGCTGCTGCCCGGCTATCTGCTGGTCGTGGCGATCATGATCGTCAGCCGGAACGACTTCGTCGCCATCGCCGCCGATGCCGGCGGCGTCGCCACCGGTCCGCTGGCCAACAGCTTCCTGCTGGCCCTGGCACTGGGCGCCGCGGCCGCCACCGACGGGGCCGACCCGCTGGTCGAGGGCCTCGGCCTGGTGTCGCTGATTGCGCTGGCGCCCATGGTCTCGCTCACGTCGCTGGGCTTGTTGATCCGTTTCAAAGAGCGGCGCTATCCGCGCTGAATCACCATGACCGAACCCACCATGTCCCTCATCGTCAGCATCGTTCGCAAGGGCTGGGGCAGTCTGGCGCTGAAGGCGTCGGTGGAAGCCGGCGCGCGCGGCGGCACGGTGCTGGCGGCTCGTGGCGCCGGCATCAACGAGCACGAGAAGATCTTCGGCGTGGCCATCGAGCCCGAGAAGGAGGTGCTGCTGACGCTGGTGCCCGCTGACCGCGCGCCGGCCATCCTCGACGCCATCGTCCAGGCGGCCGAGCTGGACGCGACTGGCCGCGGCATCGCCTTCGTGGTGCCGGTCGACCGCGTCGCCGGCATCGCTCATTTCATGAACGCGCTCGGCGGCTGATCGAGGAAGTCGCCATGCAGGGCACCCAGGATCCGACCCTCCAGCCGTCGCTGCTCGACGGCGCCGCCGTTGCCGCGGCGTTGGGCGTGGACCCGCAGCGCGGGCTGTCGCAGGCCGACGTGGCGCAGCGCCAGGCCCGCCATGGCCGCAACGAGCT
>DASWWC010000273.1:0-7041 GCA_036401055.1 Roseateles sp. | reverse complement strand
GCCGCTGCGCCCGCGGCCGGGCTGGCTGTGGCGGCGGCTGCACCACAAGCGCTGGCACTACGTGGGCCTGGGCAACGACGAGCTGTTCGTCGGTGTGGCCATCGTGGACCTGGGCTGGACGGCCACCGCCTTCGCCTACCTGTTCGACCGCGGCGAGCGCCGCCTGCGCGCCGACTGGAGCCAGGACGGCCTGCCCGGCCTGCAGGCGCGCGTGTCGGACGAACCGCTGACCGGCGCCCACGCCTGGTTCCGCGGCCCCGCTGCCCGCCTCAACCTGCAGCACCGGACCGACGACAGCCTGGAGCTGCAGGTCGACACCCGCGCCCTGCGCCTGCACGCCCGGCTGGAGCTGGCCGCAATGGCGCCGCCGCTGCTGGCCATCGGGCCCATTGCCGGCGGGCTGGCGCATGCCACGCAGAAGACCACCGCCCTGCCCGTCCAGGGCTGGGCCGAGGCCGGCGGGCGGCGCTTCACGCTGGACGGCGCGTTCGCGGCGGTGGACGCATCCAACGGCCTGCTGGCCCGCGACACCGCCTGGCGCTGGGCCAGCGCCCACGGCCCGAGCCTGGGCTTCAACCTGCAGCAAGGCTATTTCGGCGACCGGGAAAACCTGCTGTGGCTGGACGGCCGGCCCGTGGCGCTGGGCGCGGCGCGCTTCGAGTTCGACGCCGCACGGCCGATGCAGCCCTGGCGGGTGTGCACGGACGACGGGCTGCTGGACCTGATCTTCACGCCCGAGGGCCTGCGCCAGAAGGACCGCGACCTGGGCTTCGCGGCCAGCCACTACGTGCAGCCGGTAGGCCGCTTCTCGGGCTGGGTGCGCGGCAGCCCCGCGGCGGCGGCGCGCGAGGTGCAGGACCTGCTGGGCGTCACCGAGGACCACCGCTCACGCTGGTGACGACGGCGGCAATCCGCCACGAACCGGGCCATCTCGCCGCCCTGGGCGCGGCTGGCGCCACTAAAGTCTTCATTTGCCCGCCGAACACCCCTGGCCGATGCGACACGCCCCCAGCAAACCCGGATTCCTCGCCGCCGGCATCGCCATCACCGTGGCGGCGCTGGTGGGCCAGGCTTGGTTGCCGCAGCGCACGCTGGAGCTGACCCAGCCGGGCGTGGCCAGCAATTTCTTCCTGGTCGGCGCCTGGCAGGCAGCCGAGGGGCAGGACGAAGCCCCGGTGCGCTGGGTGGACATCGATCGCCGGCACTGGCGCTGCGACTACCGCGGCATCGACGGCCGCCAGGGCTGCGGCCTGACCTTCATGCTGGGCGACGCCGAGAACGGCCGGGGCCTGGACCTCAGCCACTTCGACACCGTGCGCATGGAGCTGCAGTACAAAGGCAGCTCGCCCTTTGTGCGGCTGGCGCTGCGCAACTTCGACCCCCGTTTTTCCAAGCCCGAGGACGGCAACAGCGCGCGCATGCAGTCGGTCAACCTGCGCCAGCGTGACGTGGCGCGGCCGGTGGACATCGAGATGAGCGAGCTGACCGTGCCCGAGTGGTGGGTGCAGCAGTTCGACCTGGCGCGCGAGTACAACCGGCCCAGCCTGGAGAACGTGACCTCGTTCACCGTGGACCTGCCGGCCGACCTCAGCGGCCACCCGCAGGACCTGGTGCTGAACAGCCTGACGCTGAAAGGCGAGTGGGTCAGCCGCGACCGCCTCTACCTCGGCATCCTGTGCTTCTGGCTGCTGGGCGCCAGCCTGATGACCCTGTGGCGCTGGCACGAACTGCGCCAGCGCGACAGCCTCCAGCAGCGCGAGATCGACGCGCTGACCGCGCGCACCCGCCAATTGCGCCTGGAGCAGGAGCAACTGCGCCGCCTGGCCACCATTGACGAGCTGACCGGCGTGCTGAACCGCCGCGGCCTGGAGGCGGCGCTGGGCGACCTGGAAGAACAAGGCGAGACCCTGGGCCTGGTGCTGCTGGACATCGACCACTTCAAGCACATCAACGACCGCTGGGGCCATGCCGCCGGCGACGAGGTGCTGCGCCGCGTGGCCGCCATCGTGTCGGCCAACCTGCGCAATGCCGACATCGTCGGCCGCTGGGGCGGCGAGGAGTTCCTCATCGTCTGCCGCTGCCGCCACATCGACGAGGCCGCCGCGCTGGCCGAGAAGCTGCGCGCCGCCCTCGCTGATGGTACGGTGGACCCTAGGGGCCGCTTCGGCATCACGGCCAGCTTCGGCGTGACGCTGGTGCCGCCCGGCGCGCCCACGCACCGCGCCTTCCGGCGCGCGGACGCGGCGCTCTACCGTGCCAAGGAGGCGGGCCGCAACCGGGTGGAGCTGAACGCCGGCAAGGACGCGGCAACGACCGTCTGAGACGGCCGCTGCCTGCCGCGGGTCAGTGCACCACCCGCCCGAACGAGAACTCCCCGTCCGCCACGTTCACCGGGATCACGTCCTTGGGCCCGAACTTGCCCTCCAGGATGAGCCTGGACAGCGGGTTCTCCACCCGCTGCTGGATGGCGCGCTTCAGCGGCCGGGCGCCGAAGACCGGGTCGAAGCCCACCTTGGCCAGCTCGTCCAGCGCGGCCTCGGACACGTCCAGCTTCATCTCCATCTTGTCCAGCCGCGCTTCCAACTGGCGCAGCTGGATCTTGGCGATGGACTTGATGTGGGCTGCGCCCAGCGCGTGGAAGATGACGGTCTCGTCGATGCGGTTCAGGAACTCGGGCCGGAAGTGGCTCTTGACCTCGGCCCACACGGCGTCGCGGATGACGTCCTCGCCCTGCCCCGCCAGCGCCATGATGTGCTGGCTGCCGAGGTTGGAGGTCATGACGATGACGGTGTTCTTGAAGTCCACCGTGCGGCCCTGGCCGTCGGTGAGCCGCCCGTCGTCCAGCACCTGCAGCAGCACGTTGAACACGTCCGGGTGCGCCTTTTCGACCTCGTCCAGCAGCAGCACGGAATAGGGCTTGCGGCGCACGGCCTCGGTCAGCGTGCCGCCTTCCTCGTAGCCCACGTAGCCCGGAGGCGCGCCGATCAGGCGGCTCACGGAATGCTTCTCCATGAACTCGCTCATGTCGATGCGCACCATGTGGTCTTCGCTGTCGAACAAAAAGCCTGCCAGCGCCTTGCACAGCTCGGTCTTGCCCACGCCCGTGGGGCCCAGGAACAAGAAGCTGCCCAGCGGCCGGTTGGGGTCGGACAGACCCGCGCGTGAACGGCGGATGGCGTCGGACACGGCCTGGATGGCTTCCTCCTGGCCCACCACGCGCTCGTGCAGCTTGCCTTCCATCTGCAGCAGCTTCTCGCGCTCGCCCTGCATCAGCTTGGAGACTGGAATGCCCGTGGCGCGCGCCACGACCTCGGCAATCTCCTCGGCGCCGACCAGCGTGCGCAGCAGCTGCGGCTTGTTTGGGTTGCCGGCCTTGCCGGCCTCCTTGGCCTGCGCTTCCTTGAGCTGCTTCTCCAGCTCGGGCAGGCGGCCGTACTGCAGCTCGGCGACCTTGTTGAAGTCGCCCTTGCGCTTCCAGTCCTCGATCTGCTGGCGGATGCGGTCGATCTCTTCCTTGACGTGGGCCGAGCCCTGGGCCTGCGCCTTCTCGGCGGTCCAGATTTCTTCCAGGTCGTCGTACTCGCGCTGCAGCTTCAGCAGTTCCTCTTCGATGAGCGCGAAGCGCTTCTGCGAGCCCTCATCCTTCTCCTTGCGCACGGCCTCCCGCTCGATCTTGAGCTGGATCATGCGGCGGTCCAGCCGGTCCATGGCCTCGGGCTTGGAGTCGATCTCGATCTTGATCTTGGCGGCGGCCTCGTCGATGAGGTCGATGGCCTTGTCGGGCAGGAAGCGGTCGGTGATGTAGCGGTGGCTCAGCTCGGCCGCGGCGACGATGGCCGGGTCGGTGATCTCCACGCCATGGTGCACCTCGTACTTCTCCTGCAGCCCGCGCAGGATGGCAATCGTCGCCTCCACGCTGGGCTCGTCGACCAGCACCTTCTGGAAGCGCCGCTCCAGCGCGGCGTCCTTTTCGACGTACTTGCGGTACTCGTCCAGCGTCGTCGCGCCGATGCAGTGCAGCTCGCCGCGGGCGAGCGCGGGCTTGAGCATGTTGCCGGCGTCGATGGCGCCCTCGGCCTTGCCGGCGCCCACCATGGTGTGGATCTCGTCGATGAAGAGGATGGTCTGGCCTTCGTCCTGGGCCACTTCCTTCAGCACGCCCTTCAGGCGCTCCTCGAAGTCACCGCGGTACTTGGCGCCGGCCAGCAGCAGGGCCATGTCCAGCACCAGCACGCGCTTGTTCTTCAGCGAATCGGGCACCTCGCCGTTGACGATGCGCTGCGCCAGGCCTTCGACGATGGCCGTCTTGCCGACGCCCGGCTCGCCGATGAGCACGGGATTGTTCTTGCTGCGGCGCTGCAGCACCTGGATGGCGCGGCGGATCTCCTCGTCGCGGCCGATGACCGGGTCCAGCTTGCCCTGGCGGGCGCGCTCGGTCAGGTCCAGCGTGTACTTCTTCAGCGCCTCGCGCTGGCCCTCGGCCTCGGCGTTGTCCACCGTCTGGCCGCCGCGCACCGCCTCGATGGCGGCTTCCAGCGCCTTGCGCGTCAGGCCATGGCCGCGCACGACGCCGGCCAGATCGGTCTTGGCGTCGCTGAGGGCCAGCAGGAACATCTCGCTGGCGATGAACTGGTCACCGCGCTTGCCGGCCTCCTTCTCGGCGGCCTGCAGCAGGCTGACGAGGTCGCGCCCGGCCTGCACCGTCTGGCCGGCGCCGCTGACTTGCGGCAGGCCGGCCATCAAGCCGTCCAGCGCCGTCTTCAGCCCGTTGACGTTGACGCCGGCCCGCTGCAGCAGCGCGCGCGGGCCGTCGTCCTGGGCCAGCATGGCAGCCAGCACATGGGCGGGCTCGATGTAGGGGTTGTCGCGGGCGATGGCCAGGCTCTGGGCCTCGCCCAGGGCTTCCTGGAAACGGGTGGTGAACTTGTCGGCACGCATGGATTGATCCTCCGGTTGCGTTGCCAAGTGGGCGCCTATCGACGCTTTTCAAGTTGCGTCAGATCAAGGCCTGCACGAGTTTCATGCCCAGCCAGGCCGCCAGCAGCGACCCGACCACATGGGCCAGCGTGTGGGCCAGCGCCATGCCCAGCTCGCCATGCTTCAGCAGCGCCAGCGACTCGCCCGAGAAGGCCGAGAACGTCGTCAGCCCGCCCAGGAAGCCGGTGACCAGCAGCAACTTCAGCAGGTCGTTGGGCTGGCGGCCGAACCACTCCAGCGCCATGCCGATCAGCAGACCGCCCACCAGGTTGACCAGCAAGGTGCCCAGCGGAAAACCGCTCCAGCGGGTGTTGAACAGCAGGCCAACCTGCCAGCGCGTCAGCGCGCCCAGCGCCGCGCCCACGGAAACCGCCAGGGCATTCAAGACGCATTGCTCCCCGCGATGCCCCAGCGCGCCAGCGCCTGGTCGTCGGCCACGCGGGCGTCCACCCAATGGGCACCGTCCGCCGTGTGCTCCTTCTTCCAGAACGGGGCCTGGGTCTTCAGGTAGTCCATCAGGAACTCGCAGGCCTGGAAGGACTGGCCGCGGTGTGCACTGCTGACCAGCACGAGCACGATCTGGTCGCCCGCCTGCAGTTCGCCCACACGGTGGATGACCTTGACGCCCCGGATGTCAAAGCGGGCGAAGGCCTCATCCACCATGGCCTCTATGGCCGCCTCGGTCATGCCCGGGTAGTGCTCCAGCTCCATGCGGCTGACGGCCGCACCGCTGCCAAACTCCCGGACCGTCCCCACGAAGGCCGCCACGGCGCCCACTCCCCCGTCCCCGGCCCTGAGCCGGGCGGCCTCGGCACTCAGGTCAAAGTCCTGCGTCTGGATGCACACTCTGGTCATGCACGGATTCTCACCTCGGCGCGCGGTGAGATTCACCTGTTTGGGTTACGCGGCGCCGTTCCGGCGCCTCATACTGTGCGCCAATTCTTTCGCAAGACTGCAGGCAGGACCCAAGACATGGCTCTGATGGATTTCATCAAGAAACAGTTCATCGACGTCATCCAGTGGACGGAGGACGGCGATGGCACGCTGTCGTGGCGTTTCCCCATGGCCGGCATGGAAATCCAGAACGGCGGCCAGCTCGTCGTGCGCGAATCCCAGGTCGCCGTGTTCGTCAATGAAGGCCAGGTCGCCGACGTGTTCGGCCCCGGCACGCACAAGCTGACGACGCAGACGCTGCCGGTGCTGACCTATCTGAAGAACTGGGACAAGCTGTTCGAGTCCCCCTTCAAGAGCGACGTCTACTTCTTCAGCACCCGCCAGCAGATCGACCAGCGCTGGGGCACCAGCCAGCCGGTCGCCATCCGGGACAAGGACTTCGGTGCGGTGCGCCTGCGCGCCTTCGGCAACTACGCCTACCGCGTGGCCGACCCCAAGGTCTTCCACAGCCAGATCTCCGGCACGCGCGAGCGCTACACCGTGGCCGACCTGGAAGGCCAGCTGCGCGGCCTGATGCTGCAACACATCAGCGACGCCGTGGCCGGCAGCGGCACGCCCTTCCTGGACCTGGCCGCCAACCAGGTCGAGTTCGCGGCCGCGCTGAAGGAGGCCACCGCGCCGTCCTTCGCGGCCCTCGGCCTGGAGCTGATCTCGGTGACGATGCAGAACGTGTCGCTGCCCGAGGAACTGCAGAAGATCCTGGACCAGCGCATCGGCATGGGCATCATCGGCCAGAACATGGGCCAGTTCATGCAGTACCAGGCGGCACAGGCGCTGCCGGAGATGGCCAAGGGCGCGGCCGGCTGGGCGCCCTGATTGGCACCGGTCAGACCCTGCTGCAGCTGCTGCGCCATGGTCTGGCCCAGCGCCAGGCCGGCGCCCAGGCCCATCGCGTCGCCGGCCACGCCGCCACCGCCCTGGCCCACGCCTTCGGCCAGCTTGGGGATCGCCTGTGCCGTCTGGTACTGCATGAACTGGCCCATGTTCTGGCCGATCATGCCCATGCCGATCTTCTGGTCGAGGATCTTCTGCAGGTCCTCGGGCAGCGAGACGTTCTGCAGCGTGACCATCTCGAGCTTGAGGCCCAGCGCGTCGAAGGCGGGCTGGGTG
>DASWWC010000272.1:0-3014 GCA_036401055.1 Roseateles sp. | reverse complement strand
GGCAGCGCGGGCACGATGAGCTGGCGCGCGAAGGTGGGCGTGGAGCTGACGCGCAGCCGCTCGCGCCGCGGCCCGGCGCGCTGGTGCAGCGGCATGGCCTGCAGCAGCGCCAGCGCCTGGCGCACCTGGGGCAGGTACTCGTGGCCGGCGGGCGTCAGGCTCAAGGCCCGCGGGGGCTGGCGCAGGAACAGCGGCTGGTCCAGCCGCTCCTCCAGCCCGGCCACGCGCTTGGCGACGGCGCTGGCGCTCAGCGCCAGCTCGGCCGCCGCGGCCTCGAAGCTGCCGCAGCGGGCCACGGCGTCGAAGGCGAGCAGCGCGTCGAGCGAGGGCAGGCGGATAGGGCGCGCGGTCATGCCGCCATCCTAGGGCGTCAGAAGGTCAGCGTCGTCGGGCCGGCGTCGCGCGACGGCGGGCGCAGGTACTGGCCCAGAGTGCCGGCCACCGCGGCCATCACGCTGGCGGCCAGTTGCCAGGCCTGGGGCTTGCTGGCGGTGCGGCCGCGCCGGGGGCGCGTGCTGGCCAGCGACTGCAGCAGCTGTAGCTCCTGCTGGCGCTCCTGGATCAGGAAGACCAGCCGGCTGGGGTCGGCAAAGCGCTGGGCCAGCGCCCGCACGGCCTTCAGCTCGCGCTGCCGCACGCGCACGCCGTGGGGGCGCAGCGCGCAGCCCAGCTGGCGGGCGCGCAGGTACAGCGCCTTGGCCGCCAGCCGGTCGGGCAGGCAGCCCACGCCGGCGCTCAGGCAGTTGGCGAGGTTGAAGCTGGCCTCGGCATGGCCCAGCGCGGCCGCCGCGATGTAGGCCGACAGGCCGCGGCTTTCGTCCACCGGGCCGCCTCGGCCGGTCATCAGCACGCGGCCGAACTGGAAGCGCCCGATGGCGCTGCCCTTGGCCGCCGCGCGCTCCAGCAGCGCCCGCGCCCGCACCGGGTCGGGCGGCAGGCCCAGGCCTTCGAGTTGGCACAGGCCCAGCATGGCCAGGCCGTCGCGGTCCCCGCCGTCGGCCGCGGCGCGGAACCAGCCCAGCGCGCGCGCGTAGTCCGGCGGCGTGGCGTGGAACAGGGCCAGGCCTTGCTGCAAGGGATCGACGGCGGCGTGCGCCGGGAGGGTGCCGGGACCGGGTTCTCGGGACTTCATGCTGCAACGACTCGTGATGGCGGCCGGCGGCGCCGGGTGCCCTGCACCAGCCCGTGGGGCCTGGCAAGGCTTGTCACCGGATTCTCTGCCACGCGGCGGGGCCGCCATGGTGGCGGCTGCCGTGCGAATTGCACGCACCTGCCACGCATCACTCAGCAGCTTGAGCTTTTCAGCCCTCGCCCAGCCTCACACCGCTCAGCGGGCGGCCGGGGCCGTCTTGCCTGCCGCCGAGCGCTCGCGCGCCTCGTGCAGCGTGGCCAAGGTGATCTTGCGCACCTCGGCCTTGCTCTGCTCGACGTGCGTCTTCAGCAGCAACTGGGCCTGGTCCACCTTGCGCTGCATGACGGCGCGCAGGATCTTGCCGTGCTCGGTGTAGGTGGCCTCGACGCGCTCGCCGCGCGTGAAGTCCAGGTGCCGGATGATGCGGATGCGCTCGGTCACATCCCAGTGCACGCGGGCCATCTCTGCATTGCCGGCGGCGCGCACCAGCGTGGCGTGGAAGGCCTCGTCCAGCCGGCCCACCTCGCGGCCGTCGGTCAGGCGCTCGGCGGCTGGCACCAGCCAGATGGACTTCAGCGACTCAAGCTCGGCCGGCGGCGTGCCGGTGTGGGCGCACAGCCGCGCCACTGCGGCCAGCTCCAGGATGATGCGCAGGTCGTAGAGCTGCTCCAGCCGGCCGAAGTCGATGGGCCGTACCGACCAGCCGGACTTGGCCTCCACGTCCAGGAAGCCCTCGTTGCGCAGCCGGAACAGCGCCTCGCGCACGGGTGTGCGGCTCACGCCCAGGCGCTGGCCCAGCTCGGCCTCGGAGAAGCGGTCGCCGGGCACGAGCTGGAAGTCGTTGAGCTCGGCCTTGAGCTGGGCATAGACCTGCTCGGCCAGGTTGGGCCGGGCAGCGACATCGACGGGGGTGGACATGGCCCCCATCGTAGGCGGCGTGGCGACGGCCCTCATGCCGCCAGCAGGCTCACGTGCGCGGCGACGACCTTCCAGCCGTCGGCCATGCGCACCCAGGTCTGGCTCTGGCGGCCCACGGCGGTGCTGCCGGCGCGCTGGAACTCGGTCATTGCGGTGGCGAAGTCGCGGCCATAGGTCGTGATGACGGTGCGGCCCAGCATGCGCGCCAGCCCGGCGGGCGAGCGCGCGGCGCGGAAGGCCTGGATCTGCGCATAGCCCACCAGGTTCTCGGTCGCGCCGTAGCGCACCGTGTGCGGCGAGTTCCAGAACAGCGCGTCGAGCACGTCGACCTTGTTGTTCACCAGCGCGTCCTCGTACTGGTCGAACACGGCCTGCACCTCGGCCAGCACGTCGGGGAGGTTGATGTCCGTCATGGCAGCTCCGCGACGGGCGCTGCGAACACGCCCATCTGCTCCAGCGCGTGGGCGACGCGCAGCGCATGGTCTTCGCGCCAAGGCGCGGCAATGATCTGCACGCCTATCGGCAGCGCGGCATGCGCGCCCCACACCGGCGCCGCGCACACCGGCAAGCCGATGCAGGAGATGGGCTGGGTCAGCAGCCCGAGGCTGGGCCGCGCGGGCAGGCGGCGGCCGTTGATGTCCAGCCACTCGGTGCCGATCTCGGGCGCGACGACCGGTGTGGCGGGCGCGATCAGCACGTCCACGTCGCGCAGCAGCTCGGCCGCGCGCAGCGCAAACCAGCGCCGCACGCGCCGGGCCTGCTGCACCCAGGCGGCGGGCAACAGCGCGCCGGCCAGGAAGCGGTCGCGCGACAGCGGCTCGAAGTCCTGCGCGCGGCTGCGCAGGTCGGGCAGGTGCAGCGTGGAGCTTTCGGCCTGGCTGATCAGGAAGGCCGCCGCACGGGCGCGCGCGGCCTCGGGCAGCTCGACGCTGGCCAGCCCGCCCAGCGCCTGTGCGACGCGCTT
>DASWWC010000271.1:0-3156 GCA_036401055.1 Roseateles sp. | reverse complement strand
CTCGCCGAGGCGCTCGACGAATGCCACCAGCCGCCCGAGCAGCTGGCCGCGCGCGCCTTCCAGGGCATCCAGCGGCCAGTGCTCGCCGAGCAGCGGCGCGGCGTCGCCGGCCAGTTGCGGCGGCGCGGCAAAACCCAGCAGCAGGCGATCCAGCCCCTGGCGCCAGGTGAACGCGGCCTCGTCGGGCAGGCCGAGCGCGGCGCGCTGGCCGGCATCGCGGCCCCAGCGCACGCCGGCGTCACGCAACCAGTCGCGCAGCAGCGGCAGGTCTTCGTTGTCGATACCGGCGCGACGGGCGATGGCCGACTGCTCCAGCCAGGCGAGGACTTCCTCGGCGGTAAAGCGGCTCTGCGCCAGCAGCAGCAACTGCAGGAACGCCTCGATCAGCGGCACCTCGGCGCGCAGGCTGCGGTCGGCCAGGCTGTAGGGAATGCGCGGCACGCCCTCGCGGGCGGCGAATACCGCCTCGATGAACGGCGCGTAACGCTCGATATCCGGCGTCAGCACCACCACCTGATCGGGGCTCAGCGCCGGGTCGGCGGCAAAGCGCGCCAGCAGCTGGTCATGGAGGATTTCCACCTCGCGCAGCGGTGAATGCGCAACGTGCACTTCCAGCGAACGGTCGTCGGCGGCCAGCGCCATGCGCTCCTCCGGCCGGCGCGTGCGCAGGCGCAGGATGTCCTGCTGCAGCGCGTGCAGCAGGCTGTCGTCACGCAGGTCCGCGTCCTCGGAGTACAGGCCGAATTCTGCGCCGTCGAGGGCGAACAGCGCATCGAAGAAGTCGCGGCCCTGCTTGCCGAGGCTGGCCAGCAGCGGGTGGCCGACGTCCAGATACCAGTCTTCGGCGCCGCTGTCGGGCTGGCGCGCCAGCTCGCGGATATCGCGGATTTCGCCCCAGGCCTCGCGGCTCGGGTTGAGCGCGCAGACCACCACGTCGATGTGCCGCGCCAGGCCGTCGAGCACGCGCAGGTGATGCGGCGGCAGGCTGCTGATGCCGAACACCAGCAGCCGTTCGGGCAGTCCCGCCAGCGGCTCGTCGCGGTACAGCCGCTGCAGCAGGTCGCCGAGCAGACGGGCGCGGTGCGGGTGGCCGTTCTTGGTCAGTTCGCGCCAGAGCAGCGCCTGCCAGCTTTCATCGGCCCCGAGGTCGAGGGTTTCGCCGCGCTCCCAGGCGGCCAGCCAGTCGTCGCGGTAGAGCAGGTACTGGTCGAAGGTGTCGGCGATCTTCGCCGCCAGGCTCAGCCGCCGACGCTCGTCGCCACCGTCCAGGTACTGCGCCAGACGCGGCGTCAGCTGCAGATTGGCCGGCTCGCTCAGCCAGCCGTACAGCCGCCAGGTGAGCGTCGACGGGGCGAACGCCGACTGCTCCGGCAGGCTGCCGAGCACCGTGCGGCTGAGATCCCAGACGAAGGCGGCCGGCAGCTGCAGGTCGAGCTGCATGGCGATGCCCTGCTTGCGCGCCAGCTCCAGGGTCAGCCAGCGGCCCATGCCCTGGCTGGGCACCACGATCCGCGCCGGGGCGAAAGGGTCGGCCAGCGGCTGGGCGAGCAGCGTGGTGGCCAGTTCGCCGAGGGTTTCCAGATCGGGGGCGTGGTAGAGGTTGAGCATGCGCGCACCACAGCAAGGTCGAGCGGGCAAGGTTACAGGCCACCCGCGCGAGTGGCGAGCCGGCCGGGCGCCGCGGCATGGCGTCGCAAGGCATCGGCGGCGGGGGGTTTCTACTCCTTTCGCCTGCCACTTCCTGTTCCGACGACCAATATCATTTCCGCCGACGAACCCTAGGATGGGGTGCGATGGGGCGATCGAATACCGTCCATTACCCGCCAGGAGTCACCCATGAATCGCACGCACACTCTGCTCATGCTGTCTCTCACTGCCGCCCTGGGTGTCATGCCGCTGGCGCATGCCGCCACGCCCGCTGCACCGGCGACGGCCGTCGGCTCGCTGGAGCGCGCACAGGCCAAGCAGGCCAAGGCGCTGCTCGACAACGCCGCGCTCTACCTGCAGGCCAACGGCCCGGAACAGGCGCTGGCCGCGTTCAACGACCGAGATGGCGCCTTCGCCAAGGGCCAGTACTACATCTTCGTGCTCGGCACCGACGGCACCATGCGCGCCAGCGCCGGCACCTCGGCCAGCCTGGTCGGGCTGAACGTGCGCGACCTGAAGGACGCCAGCGGCAAGCCCTTCATCAACGACATCCTCGAAGCGGCCAAGCGTGACGACAGCGGCGCGGTGGCCTACCACTGGCTGAACCCGGCCGACAACAAGGTGGAGAACAAGCTCAGCCAGTTCCGCAAGGTCGGCGAGAACATCCTCTGCGTCGGCTACTACATCCCGCGCGCGACGGCGGAACAGGCCCAGGCGCTGCTGGACAAGGCGGTGGCACGACTGCGCGAAGTCGGCGGCGAGACGGCCTATCGCCAGTTCAACGAGCGCAACGGCGAATTCTTCGTCAACGACGAGTATGTGTTCGTCATCGGCCTGGAAGACGGCAAGTACCGCGCCAGCGGCGGTTCGCCGAACCTGGTCGGCGTCGACGTGCGCGCGGTGAACGACGCCGCCGGCAAGCCGCTGTTCCGCGAGATGATCGAGCTGGCCCGCAAGGACGGCACCGGCACGGTGGAATACGTCTGGCGCAACCCGGTGACCAATGCCGTGGAGCACAAGCGCACGCTGATCCAGCGGGTCGACGACGTGCTGCTCGGCGTGGGCTACTACACCCCGCGCTGACCGCACGGCTCTGCCTATCAGCCGGGCTGGCTGATCTGCGGTCTGTCAGCCCGCCCTCCTCCAGAAAGACCACTTCCCAACAAAAAACCCCAGCCATGCTCACGCATGGCTGGGGTCAGGCGATGCCGGCAAGCGCTTCGCTCAGCGCGTCTGACGGCGGCGCTGCAGCCAGACCACCAGGCCGAACAGCAGCAAGCCCGGCAGCCACATCAGCTCCTTCGGCCAGCGCTCGGTCGGTGCGCGCACCGTGAGGATCTCCTGGTCGAATTCCAGACCCGCCTCGGCGGCCGGACTGCCGAAGGTGACGCTGTCGACCAGTACCTTGCCACCTTCCTCGTAGGTCAGCAGGCCGATCTTCTCCAGCTTCTGCGCACCGGATGCAGCGTCCGGCACCGGCAGCAGCACGGCGAACTCGCGCGCATCACC
>DASWWC010000270.1:0-4508 GCA_036401055.1 Roseateles sp. | reverse complement strand
GGACCCCGCCCACCACTGGCCCGAACCGGCGCTGGCCGCGCCCGTCGCCGCCGACCGCGGCCCGGTGCTGGTGCTCGTTACCTATCGCATCGACGCCGCCGACCGACCCGCTGCGCTGGCGCTGCTGCGGCAGCTGTCGCTGCACCGGCGCGGCGACGGCGCCAGCGGCTGGGGCCTGACCGAGGACACGGCCGACCCGACCCAGCTCGTCGAGTGGTTCCTGCTGCCGTCCTGGCAGGAGCACCTGCGCCAGCACCACCGCGCCAGCCATGCCGCCGCCGTGCTGCAGGCCCAGCTGCGCCGCATACATCGCGCGCCCGAGCCGCCCGCCGTGCACCACCTCCTGACCCTCGCCGGAGCCACGCCATGAAAGACATCGCCACCGCACACCGCCACATCCTGACTGTCGCGCGCGTGCGGCTCCTGTTCGAGTCCGGCCGACACTGAGCGCTTGCCATGCACGCCGGCCACCACCGCCTCCAGGAACTTTTCGACCAGCTCGGCCTGGCCTCCACACCCGAGGCCATCGACGCCTTCATCACCCGTCACCGGCCCGCAGCCCAGGGCTGCGCGCTGCCGGAGGCGCCGGTGTGGACGCCGGCCCAGGCCGCCTTCCTGCGCGAGGCGATCGCTGCGGACGCGGACTGGGCACTGCCTGCCGAATGGCTGGCGCAGGCGCTGTGCCAGCCGGTTCAGGACCGGATCTTGTAGCCGCGCTTCAACAGCGACAAGGCGACGCCGGCCGTCACCGCGAAGGCACTGGCCACGATGCCCAGGCTCAGCCACGGCGACACGTCGCTGACGCCGAAGAAGCCGCGGCGGAAGCCGTCGATCATGTAGAAGAACGGGTTCAGGTGGCTGACGCCCTGCCAGAAGGCCGGCAGCGAGTGCACCGAGTAGAAGACCCCCGACAAAAAGGTCATCGGCATGATGATGAAGTTCTGGAACGCCGCCATCTGGTCGAACTTCTCGGCCCACAGCCCGGCGATCAGGCCCAGAGAGCCCATCAACCCCGCGCCCAGCACCGTGAAGGCCAGCACCCAGCCGATGTTGTGCAGCCCCGGCGGCGCGAACCATGACGTCACCGCCAGCACGCCCACGCCCACCGCCAGGCCGCGCACGATGGCCGCACCGACGTAGGCGGCGAACCAGGCCAAGGGAGAAAGCGGCGTCAGCAGCAGGAACACCAGGTTGCCGGTGATCTTGCTCTGGATGAGGCTGGACGAGCTGTTCGCGAACGCGTTCTGCAGCACGCTCATCATCACCAGGCCGGGGATCAGGAACTGCGTGTAGCCCACCGTGTCGTAGACCTTCACGTGGTCTTCCAGCGTGTGGCCGAACACCAGCAGGTACATCAGCGCGGTCAGCACCGGCGCACCGACCGTCTGGGCGCCGACCTTCCAGAAGCGCAGCACTTCCTTGTAGAACAGGGTGGATGCGCCGTTCATGCCTGCGCTCCCTGCATGATTTCGATGAACACGTCTTCCAGGTCGGCGCGGCCGATCTCCAGGTCTTCCACGGGCACGCCGGCGGCGCGCAGCGCGGCCAGCGTGGCTTCCACCTCGGCGGCGTCATGTGCCGTCACCTGCACGATGCGGCCCGTCACGCGGGCACGCGCGGCGATGTCGGGCGGCAGCGCCGCGTCGGTCTTGAAGCGCAGCATCGTCGACGCCGTGCCGGCCAGCAGCTGCGAGGTGCGGTCCAGCGCGACGATGCGGCCCAGCTTCAGCATCGCGATGCGCTGGCACAGCGCCTCGGCCTCTTCCAGGTAGTGCGTGGTCAGCAGCACCGTGTGGCCTTCCTTGTTCAGCCGGGCGATGAACTGCCACAGCGTCTGGCGCAGCTCCACGTCGACGCCGGCGGTCGGCTCGTCCAGCACGATGACCGGCGGGCGGTGCACCAGCGCCTGCGCCACCAGCACGCGGCGCTTCATGCCGCCGGACAGCTGGCGCATGTTGGCGTGCGCCTTGTCGGCCAGGCCCAGGTTCTCCAGCAGCTCGTCGATCCAGGCGTCGTTGTTCTTGACGCCGAAGTAGCCGCTCTGGATGCGCAGCGTCTCGCGCACGCTGAAGAAGGGGTCGAACACCAGCTCCTGCGGCACCACGCCCAGTGCCTTGCGCGCGGCGGCGTAGTCGTCGACGACCTCATGGCCCATCACGCGCACACGGCCCTCGGTGGCGCGGGCCAGGCCGGCCAGCACGCTGATCAGCGTCGTCTTGCCGGCGCCGTTGGGGCCCAGCAGGCCGAAGAACTCGCCGGGCTGGATGTCGAAGCTGACGCCATCCAGCGCCTTCAGCTTCCCTCCCCGGTAGGTTTTCTTGACGTTCTCGAACGAGATGGCCGGTGGGGAGGTCTGATTTGGCATGGGGCGCGATTCTAAAAGTTGGCCCTATTTCGGTGCCGATCACTGCCAGAATGCCCCGCAATGCCGACTGCCAAACGCCCCCGCCGCACCGCCGAGCGCATCCTGGAGGTCACGCTGGACCTCTTCAACCGTTTTGGCGAACCCAATGTGTCGACGACGCTGATCTCGGCCGAACTGAAGATCAGCCCGGGCAACCTGTACTACCACTACCCGGCCAAGGACGAGCTGGTCAACGCGCTGTTCGGCCGCTACGAGACCGAGCTGAACGAGCTGCTGGCCGCGGCCGACAACGTACGCCACGTGGAAGACGCCTGGCTGTTCTTCCACATGCTGTTCGAGCTGATCTGGAAGCACCGCTTCCTGTACCGCGACCTGAACGACCTGCTGTTCAAGAACCGCAAGCTGGAGACGCACTTCCAGGCCCTGCTGGCCGCCAAGGAGCAGGCCATGCGCCACGTGCTGTCGGGCCTGCACCTGGGTGGCGCGCTGAAGATGGACCTGCGCGAGGCCGCCCCCACGGCCAACGCGATGGTGGTGGTGGTCAGCTACTGGCTCAGCTACGAATACGTGCGCGACCCGCGCCACGCGCTGGAGCCCGACCGTGCCGGCACCGCACTGCTGCGTGGCGCCTTCCATGCGCTGAGCCTGCTGCTACCCTATCTGGAGCCCGCCTCCAAGGAACACCTGTTCAAGCTCGCCGGTCAATACCAATAGGAGACAAGCCATGGCCAAGTGGACCGCCTTCCCCCACGACAACAGTGCGTTCGTGTACACCCCGGCCGCGCTGAAGAAACACTGGGCCCGCCTGCATGCGGGCGACGCCGAGCCCTTCCCCAAGGACGCCGACGTGGTGCAGGCCTGGATCCACTTCCATGCCGGCGAATTCAGGGCCGCCTACGACGCAGGCCTGGCGGCGGGCGGCGCGGGCCTCACGGTGGCCAACAAGGCGCAAGGCATCTACGCCAACTACCTGGAAAAGAAGGAGGCGGTGAAGCTGGAGATGTTCCTGGAGATCGCCGAGCGGGCCGAGGCCCAGCAGGCCGAGGACCCCAAGAACGCCAACGCCTGGTACTGGCAGGCCTACGCACTGGGGCGTTATGGCCAGGGCATCAGTGTGGCCAAGGCGCTGGCGCAAGGCCTGGGCACCAAGGTCAAGACCGCCCTGGAGACCACCATCAAGCTCGCGCCCAAGCACGCCGATGCCCACATCGCATTGGGCGCCTTCCACGCCGAGGTCATCGACAAGGTCGGCAAGCTGCTGGGCAAGACGCAGGGCGCCGACACGGCCACGGGGCTGAAGATGTTCGAGCAGGCCCTCAAGCTCAACCCCACCAGCGCCATCGCGATGATCGAGCGCGCCAACGGCCTGGTCATGCTGGAAGGCGACAAGCGCATGGACGTGGCCGAGCAGCTATACGCCGACGCCGCCGCCTGCGAGGCCATGGACGCCATGGAGCTGCTGGACATCGAGCTGGCCAAGGCCGAGCTGGAGGAGTGAAGGAATGAAGCGTGACGGAGTTCACGCTTCCCCTACCCTCGCCTGCGGGATGCCCCCCCAGTGCATTGCGGGTGGACGCGGCGTAAGCTTCGCTCCGCATTCCAATCACTCTCGCGAGACAAGCTCATGAAGTTCCTGATCCCCGCCCTGGCCGCCGTCACCGCCCTTGCCGCCCAAGCCGGCAACAAGGTCACGCCTGAGCAAGCCGAACTGCGCGCGGAGTGCGCCAAGAGCTACAGCGACACCAGCAGCATCGCGACGCCCGTGGCCGCCAACGAATACCAGTTCGTCTACGCCAACGGCAAGTACAAGGGCGAAGCCAAGCCCGGCAAGCTGCTGGCCTGCACCGAGCACCAGTACGCCGCCTACCTGGACAACAAGGCCGACCCCGCCAAGGTGATGGCCGCCTACCCCACCGCCGCCGGCCGCCCGACGACCAAGAAGAAGGCCGAGCCCTTCCGCCTCTGATCACCGGCCGCTCGGCCACCACAAGGGCGCCCCAAGCAGTCCGTGTCAAAACGGCTGGAACGAGCGCCAAGAGCAAAACGCCTCGAGTTTCTCGGGGCGGTTTTGTTTGGGTGCATTCAAGCACCCAGTCGAACGTATTTTCCAATGAGGGGATGCGGGGCTGATGCCTCGCATGCA
>DASWWC010000269.1:0-27911 GCA_036401055.1 Roseateles sp. | reverse complement strand
GCCAGCGCGGCCCAGCCGCCCAGCCAGAAGCCGCTCCAGACCGGGCTGGGGCTGCCCTCGGTCGTCGCGCGCTGCAGCAGGAAGGCCAGCGCGTAACCGGCCGTGACCAGCCACGCCAGCGTTGCGGGGCGGGCCTCCAGGCCCTGCCAGCATGGCGGCCTCAGGGCCAGCACGCGCGCGCCCTCGCCCAGCCAGGCGGCGCTGCCCCGGGCGGGCTCGGCCGTGCGCACCACCGGCGCCTCCAGGTCTTCATCCATGCCCGTATCTGCCATGCCGGGCATGGTATCGGCCGCTGCCTGCTCAGCCGGGCAGAGCGGCCTCACCCCACTTGAAGCGGCTGCTCAGCTGCTGCACCACGGGGTGGGCGGCCAGCAGCCTCAGCGGCGCGTTCAGCACCAGCGGCAGCAGCCCACAGCGGGCCTTGAAGGCGGTGTCGAGCAGGCTCGCCGCGCGCTCCATCTGGCCCAGCGCCGCCAGCGCGGGCGCGAACATCACGTTGCTGGCCGCGTTGTGCTGCTCGCCGCCCAGCGCCGCGTCGATCAGCGCCAGCGCCCGGGCGGCCTCGCCGCAGCGCGCCAGCACGATGGGCTGGGTGGCGCGCACGTAGGACGGTGCATCGGCGCGCGCATGCAGCCGCAGCGCCGGCTCGACCAGCTCGGGGCCGGGGTGCAGCTGGGCGCGCCACAGCAGGTGCTGGCTGATGGCCAGCACGTTGTCGGGGTGGTCCAGCTCGGCGCGCTCGGCCTCGCGCAGCGCCGCCTCGGGCTGGCCGTCGTAGCCCAGCGCGCGCACCAGCATCACGCGCGGGTAGACGGCGAACGGCCGCTGCGCGACCGCGCGGCGCAGCACCACCACGGCCTCGCCGCTGCGGCCGGTGGCCAGCAGGTGCCAGCCGAACAGCGGCAGCAGCTCGGCATCGTCGGGCTGCTCGCGGTAGGCGGCGCGGAACAGCGCCTCCGCGTCGTCGAAGCGCCAGTCCATGTCGGCCAGCCAGGCGCGCGCCACGCGCAGGCCCGGCGCGTGCGCGTCGTGGCGCTCGGCGACGTCCAGCTGGGCCTGGCCGTCGGCCACGCTCACGCCCAGCTCCGCAGCCATGCCCCAGCCCACGGCGGCGCCGATGGTGGCGGCCAGCGACACGCGGGCGGGGGCGTAGTCGGGGTATTCGGCCACGATGGCGCGCAGCACCGTCAGCGCCCGGCTCATGCCGCGCGGCGTGCCGTGCTGGGCCTGCTCCCAGGCGTGCAGGTAGGCCTCGACGACGTCGGGCGGCGCCTTGACCACGGCCTGCAGGCGGCTGTGCACGACGGGCTGGGGCTGCACCAGCCGGTAGCCGAAGCCGTAGACGGCCTCGATCTTCACGTCGGGCAGCGCCCGGCGCAGCTGGCTGATGCAGCGGGCCAGGCTGTCGTCGGACACGGCCGAGCCGCCCCAGGCCTGCTCGACGAGGGCGGCCTTGCTGACCGCCTGCGGCTGGGCGCGGATCATCAGCGCCAGCACGGCGCTTTCCTTGGGTGGCAGGAACAGCGGCGCGGCCTGCCAGGTGGGCAGGCCGTCAGGGGTCAGGTCCAGTGACATGCCGCCACTCTAGGACCTGTTCACCCCCGGGGCGACGGATCAGGTCGCGGCAGCAAGGCCGCGAACAGCTTCTCAGGCCGCGGCTTGCAGCGCGCCGGCCAGGCCGAGTGCGGGGTTGGCCAGCAGGCGCTCGATGTCCATCAGGATCAGCAGGCGCTGCTCCACGGTGGCGATGCCGGTCACGAAGCCGGTGTCGAAGCCGGGGCTGCTCAGGCGTGGCGCGGGGCGGATGTGCGTCGCGCCCAGCTCCAGCACGTCGGACACCGCGTCCACGACGACGCCCAGCACGCGCTCGCCCAGGTTCAGCACGATGACACCGGTCTGCGGCGTGCAGGGCGCCGCCTGGCCGAAGGCCAGGCGCAGGTCCACGATGGGCGTGATGACGCCGCGCAGGTCGATGACGCCGCGCAGCACGGCCGGCGCGTTGGGGATGGCCACCGGCGGCTCGTAGGAGCGGATCTCCTGCACCTGGCGGATGGCGATGGCGTACTCCTCGTCGCCCAGGCGGAAGCTCAGGTACTCGGCCGGCACGGCCGAGGTGGTGGCGGGCGCGGGCGCCTCGATCAATGCATGCATGGCCACCTCAGGCCGTGGCCAGGGATGGATCGATGCGGAACACCGACACGGCCTGCGTCAGCAGCTGGGCCTGCTGGTTCAGGCTGTCGGCGGCGGCGGCGCTTTCCTCCACGAGGGCGGCGTTCTGCTGCGTGACCTGGTCCAGCTGCTGGACGGCATCACCCACCTGGCCAATGCCCTGCGACTGCTCGTGGCTGGCCGCGCCGATCTCGCCCATCAGGTCGCTGACGCGGCGCACCTGGTCCTGGATCTCGGCCATGGTGCGGCCGGCGGCGTCCACCAGGCCGCTGCCCTCCTCGACGGTCTCGACGCTCTGGCCGATCAACACCTTGATCTCCTTGGCCGCGTCGGCCGAACGGCTGGCCAGCGCGCGCACCTCGGACGCGACGACCGCGAAACCGCGGCCCTGCTCGCCGGCCCGTGCGGCCTCGACCGCCGCGTTCAGCGCCAGGATGTTGGTCTGGAAGGCGATGCCGTCGATGACGCCAATGATGTCGCCGATCTTCTTGGAGCTTGCCGACACGCGGCCCATCACCTCGACGACCTGGCCCACCACCTCGCCGCCGCGGGCCGCCACGGCCGACGCCGTGGCCGACAGCTGCGTGGCCTGGCGCGCCGTGTCGGCGTTCTGCTGCACGGTGACGGTCAGCTCCTCCATGGAGGCGGCGGTCTGCTGCAGGTTGGACGCCTGCTCCTCGGTGCGCTGCGACAGGTCGGCATTGCCGGTGGCGATCTGCGACGAGCCGGTGGCGATGGAATCGGAGCTGGCGCGCACGCGCTCGATCAGCCGGGTCAGGCTGCCGGTCATGTCGCCCAGGGCCTGCATCAGCTGGCCGGTCTCGTCCTTGCTGCGCACGACGACGCGGTGCGTCAGGTCGCCATCGGCAACGCTGCGCGCCACGGCGACCGCCTGCTGCAGCGAGCGCGAGATCAGCCGGGCCACGCCCAGCGCCAGCGCCATGCCCAGCGTGATACAGGCCAGCAGCAGCGCGATGACCCAGCCGCGCGCCGTGGCGTACAGCTCGTCGCCCAGGTGGTTGGCCTGGTCGGCGCCCGCCTCGTTGACCTTGATGATCTCCTCGATGCGGGTTTCCATGGCCCGGAAGCTGTCCTTGCCGGCGCCACGCATCAGGGCCAGGGCCTCGTCGTTCTTGTGCGCGCTGGACAGGGCCAGCAGTTGCTGGTGAACACCCATGTAGGTGGCCAGCAGCTCGGAGAACTCGGCATAGGCCTTCTTTTCCTCGGCCTCGGAGAGCACCGACTCATAGGCCTTGCGATCACGGTCCAGCTCGGCGATCAGGCCGGTCATTGTCTCTTCGTAGCCCTTCTTCAGCTCGGCGGTATCGGCCAGCAGGTGCTGCTGCGAGAAGGAGCGCAGGCGGGCCAGGCCGTAGCGGATGTCGCCGGCGGCCTTGACGGCCGGCATCCAGTTCTCGGCCAGGTCGGTGGCGGTGCGGTTCACGCGGGCCAGCTCGACGATGGAGAACACGCCCAGCCCGGCGGTCAGCACCAGCACGGCAACGAAGGACAGCACCAGCTTGGTGGCAATCTTCAGGTCATAGAACCACGTCATGAATCAGGTCTCCGATGTTGGTTTGGCCTGCCAAATCCCCGCGCTCATGAGGGGGTCAGCCATGGAAAACATCGTAGAAACCCTAGACCCCAAGATCCTGATGAAAAGTTGATGACCGCCCGCCGACAGCCAAACGGCCGTGACTTCGTGCCGGCAAGCCGACACAAGCGGCTGTCGCGCGGGCGCCCTCAGCCGTCGATGCGCTCGAAGCGGGGCCTCACCACGCCATCCACGGCCAGCGAGCCGGTGAACATCTCGTAGGGCCGCACCCACCAGCCGCTGTCGTTGTAAAGCGGCCGGTAGACCACCACCACCTCCAGCGTCTCGCTGTGGCGGGCGGTGGCCAGCACCTCGTACTCGCCACCCTTGTAGTGGCGGTAGCGGCCGGGGGCGATGGCGGGCATGGGAGGCAGATCATTGTTCATGGCCGCATTGGAGCCGAAGCCGCCCCCGCGCGCGGTGCCGCGCACACAATGCCGCGCACATCGACAGCGCGCTCCTGACATGACCCCGTCCCGCCGCCAACTCCTGCAACTCGGCGCCTCCACCCCGGGCCTGCTCGCCAGCGCCCAGGCCGCCGCCGCCCTGGGCCCGCTGCGCCCGCCACGGCTGCGCGCCGGCGACACGCTGGGCCTGGTCAGTCCCGCCAACGCGACCTTCGAGCGCGAGCCGCTGAAGATCGCCGTCGAGGCGCTGCAGGCGCTGGGCTTCCGGGTCAAGCTCGGCGAGCACGTCGCCGCGCGCCGCGGGCCCTTCGCCGGCACCGACGCGCAGCGCGCCGCCGACGTGAACGCGATGTTCGCGGACGACGCGGTGGCCGGCATCCTGGCGATGACCGGCGGCTCCGGCTGCAACCGCATCGTCGACAAGCTGGACTACGAGCTGATCCGCCGCAAGCCCAAGTTCTTCGGCGGCTTCAGCGACCTGACCAGCCTGGTCAACGCCCTCCACCGCCAGACCGGCTTGATCGCCTTCCACAGCCCGGTGGCCGTGTCGGAATGGAACGATTTCTCGGTGCAGAGCTTCAGGGCCGTCGCGATGAACGCCGAGGCCGCCGTGCTGCGCAACCCGGTCGTGAAGCCGGCCGACGACCTCGTCGCCCGCGAGGAGCGCATCACCACCGTGCGCGCCGGCAAGGCCCAGGGCCGACTGGTGGGCGGCAACCTGACCGTGCTGGCCTCGCTGGCCGGCACGCCCTACTTCCCGGACTGCCGCGGCGCGATCCTGTTCCTGGAAGACATCAACGAGTACATCTACCGCATCGACCGCTGCCTCTCCACGCTGCGCCTGACCGGCGCGCTGGCGCAGTTGTCGGGCGTGGTGCTGGGCCGCTTCACCAAATGCGAGCCCGGCGACGGCTATGGCAGCCTGACGCTGGACGAGGTGTTCGACGACTACTTCCTGCCGCTGGGCGTGCCGGTCTTCCGCGGCGCCGCCATCGGCCACATCAAGCGCAAGCTGACGGTGCCGGTGGGGGCGATGGCCGAGATGGACGCCGACGCCGGCACGCTGCGCCTGCTGCAGCCGGCCGTCACCTGAGGCCGGGCAACGCCCCACCCGGCCGGCGTCAATGCCGGTGGGGCGCGAGTTGCTGCAATGCAGGCGGCAGCTCTTCTGCCAGGGTGGTGTAGGCCAGGGCCTGGCCGCCGTGGCGGGCGATGAGCCGGCCGGCCGCCGCCGCATCGGCCGCGGCCGGCAGGTTGCCGGCCTTCATCGGGCCGGACAGCGCCGAGCCATGCACGAAGAGCGCCTGCTGCGCGGGCAGCCAGCGGCCCGTCTCGTGGTCGCGCACATGGAGGGCGGCAATGCCGCTGCGCTGGCGGCCCGGCGCGTAGCGCTCGACGCGCTGCAGGTAGAGGAACAAGCTCAGCGGCGAGTCGAGAAAATGCACGGCCCCATCGGCATGGATGGCCTGGGCCGCCCAGCGCGGCTGGCGGGCCGGGAACATGCCGCAGACCGGGCAGCGCGCCTGCGCAGGGATGTCGCGCGGCGCCAGCATCGCGGGGCCGGCAGGGCCTTCCCAACCCATGAGCGGCGCCACGATGCACACATCGTCGGGCACCGCCACCGCGGCGCGGCCCTGCGACCCCTGCAGCAGCAGGGTCAGCCCGCCGCCCAGCAGCGGCGTGGCACCGGCCAGCGCGATGCGCCGCCAGGCCTGGCGTCGGTTGGGCATGGCGGGGCTCACATGCGGGTGTCGTGCAGCGCGCCGCCGCTGAGGTCCACCATGTCGGGCTTGATCTCGGCATAGCGCAGCGCGCGGCCACCCCACTGCGCCACGAAGGCCTGGGCACCGGCCTCGTCGGCGAAGCTGGCGGCCGTGGGGCCCATGGAGCCGTGGCGCTTGCTGCCCAGCACGTAGACGGCCTGGCGGGCGTCGATCCAGTGGCCCACCGGCTGCTCCCAGTCGGCCTTGGCCATGTCCTGCACATGGGCGGCAAGAACGGGGCGCACCTGCTCGGGCTTGAGCAGCGTGGACAGCAGCTCCACGCTGTCGCAGAACCAGGCCACCTCGCTGCTGCCCTTGTAGATGACCTGGCCCTTGGGGCCGGGGTAGTCAGCCAGCAGCATGCCGTCCAGCGAGCAACTGGCCTGGGCGCTGATCTCGTGCGGCTTGGCCGCGTCGGTGCCTTCTTCCTTGCGGCCACAGCCGGCCAGGCCGGCTGCGGCGACGGCGGCACAGCCGCACAGCAGGCGACGGCGGGTGAGGAGGGTGGATGTCATGGCTTGAATCTCCATCCCGCCAGGGCCAGCGGCGCGACGATCCAGCCCAGCATCGCGCCGCCCATCAGCCAGGGGTTGCCCAGCGCAGGCGGCACGACGCTGGCGAGGCCGTACAGGCGCGCCATGTCGTCCAGCGAGAACACGTTGAGGATGCGGAACACGTCCGCGGGATTGAGCAGCAGCAGGTAGGCGAAGCCGTCGCCCCCCAGCCAGCCGCCCAGCTCGCCACCGCTGGCCACCAGCAGGCCCAGCAGCAGCAGGTCGAACACCAGCACCATCGCGAACCACAGCGCGATGGCCAGGCCCGAGGCCCGCGTGCGGTCGCGCGCCAGCACCGACAGCAGCAGCGCCAGGCTCAGGAAGGCCAGCCCCAGCAGCACCGAGCTGGCGACGAAGCCGCCGTAGTGATAAAGGCCGCCCGCGCCGAAGCGCTGCCACAGCAGCGCCGCCACCAGCGCGAAGCCGGCCAGCGTGGACAGCGCCAGCGCGGCGGCCAGGCCCAGGTACTTGCCCAGCAGCAACTCCAGCCGCGTGATGGGCAGGGCCAGCAGCAGGTCCAGCGAGCCGCGCTCGCGTTCGCCGACGATGGCGTCGAAGCCCAGCAGCAGCGCGATCAGCGGGATCAGGTAGATGACCAGCGACACCAGGCTGGCGATGGTGGCCTCGATGGAGCGCGGGCCGATCTGGCCCTGCGCGGCGCTGCCGAAATAAGTGATGGCCAGCGAGAACACCGTGAACACGAGGGCCACGGCCAGCACCCAGCGGTTGCGCAGCCGGTCGCTGAATTCCTTGGCCGCCACGGCGGCGATCTGGCGGGCTTGCAGTCCGTCGTTCATGCGGCCTCCTGCCGGGCGGGCGCGCCGGCCTCCCGCAACTCGAAGTACAGGTCTTCCAACGTCGGCTCCTGGATGCTGAGGTCGGCCAGCGGCTGCGTGCCCAGGCGCTGCAGCAACGGCATCTTCATCCCGCGCGGGCAGGCGATACGGGCAGCGCCCGGGGCCTCGCGCTGCCAGTCCAGGCCCGTCAGGCCGGCGAGCTGCGCGGGCAGTGCATCCAGCAGCGGCGCGTCGGCCTGCAGGCGTAGCTGCAGCGGCCGGGTCGAGCGCTCGCGCAGCGCGGCCACGCTGCCCTGCGCGCACAGCCGGCCGCTGGACAGCATGGCCAGCGCGTCGACGCGCTGCTCCAGCTCGGCCAGGATGTGCGAGCTGATGACCAGCGTGACGCCGCGCGCACGCAGCCGGTCCAGCTGGGCGTAGAAGTCGCGGATGGCGGCCGGGTCCAGGCCGGTGGTGGGCTCGTCCAGCAGCAGCAGCTGCGGGTCGCCCAGCAGCGCCTGCGCGAATCCCAGGCGCTGGCGCATGCCCTTGGAGTACTCGCGCACCGGCCGGCGGCCGGCATGGGCCAGGCCAACCTGCTCCAGCAGCGTGGCGCACTGCGCGAGCGGCGCGCCCTTGAGGCGGGCGAAGAAGCGCAAGGTCTCAAGACCGTCGAGGTTGTCGTACAGCACCAGGTTCTCGGGCAGATAGCCCAGGCGGCGGCGGGCCTCGCGGAACTGGCGGCCGCCCACCTCGCAGCCGTCCACCCACAGCCGGCCCTGCGTGGGCGCGATCAGGCCCAGCACCAGCTTGAACAGCGTGCTCTTGCCCGCGCCGTTGTGGCCGATCAGCCCCAGCAGCTGGCCGCGCGGCACCGCGAGGTCCACGCCGTCCAGCGCCTTGAGCAGCGCGCCGCCACGGCCGTAATGCTTGGCCACGCCCTGCAGGCGCAGCGCGTCTGCGGAATCAGCGGAATTGCTTGTCACGCCATTCACTCCAGTTCTTGTGTTGGGGCTGCATGGCCGGATGGGCATCGACGACGCTGGGCACGCGCAGCACCGGGAACTGCTGGCCCAGCACGCGCAGGGCCTGCACCGCGGGGCTGCCCATCAGCAGCTTGACGCTGGGGTGGCGCCATTGCAGGCGGTCCACCAGCTCGTTGGCCTCGTAGGGCACATCGCCCAGGCCGTCGCCGTTGCGGTCCCAGCCCAGGTAGTTGCCCCAGTGGTTGCCTTGGCCGCGCTCGCCCTCGCGGGTGTCGCCCCAACGCTCGTCGCGCGCGCCGACGTAGCGCACCTGCTCGCGGTTGGCGATGAAGTCGTTGCGCTGCACCACGTTGCGCGTGGAGCCGGCCGACAGGTGCACGCCCACGTGGTTGTCCACCACCAGGTTGCCGCGCAGCGTGGCGTACTCGACGTCGTAGATGAAGAAGCCGCGGTTGTTGCCGGCGACGATGTTGTCCTCGATGACCGAGTCCTGCAGCGTGCGCAGCATGATGCCGAAGTCGCTGTTGCCCCAGGTGCGGTTGCGCCGCACGGTCTGGTCGCGCACTTCCATCAGCGCCAGCCCGCCGCGGTTGTAGTAGCTGTCGTTGTCCTCCCACAGGTTGTAGTAGGAGTTCATGTAGTGCGTGCCGTAGCGGCTGTGGTGCAGCTTGTTGGCGCGGAACTCGGCGTGGTGGGACACGTCCACGTACAGCGCGTCGCGCACGAAGCTGATGTCGTTGCCGGTGATGCGCGCGCCCTTGGTGTTGTAGAGCTGGATGCCGTTGCCGCGCTGCGAGGAGTTGATGTCGCGCAGGCCGCTGATCAGGTTGTGCTCGATGCGCACGTCGTTGGCCTTCTCGATCCACAGCCCGAAGAGGTTGTAGACCAGGTCGCAGCGCCGCACCACGGCGCGGTGGCTGCCGGGCTGGATGTAGATGCCGGCATGCTGGGCCTTCAGTTCGTGGCCGGAGTCGCGCACGATCAGGCCCTCGATCGTCACGTCGGTCGCGGCCACGCGAAGGGTGTCGCCGCGCTGGCCGCCGCTGATCGTGGGTCGGTTGAGCCCGCGCAGCGTCAGCGGCTTGTCGATGCGCAGGCTCTCGTCGTAGAAGCCGCGCTCCACCTCCACCACATCGCCCGCGGCAGCCTGCGCGATGACCGCCTGGATGGCCTCGCCCGGGCGCACGCGCCAGGTGGCCGCGTCGGCGGCGCTCAGACCCAGCATCAGCAACAGCGCGGCCAGGGCGCGACCGGGGTTCATCGCTCCAGGGGGCTTCATGCAGGCAGCCACCCCAGGGATTTGAGCGCCAGGAACAGCACGGCACCGATCAGCAGGTTCTTGAAGCCCACGTAGCTCAACATGTCCATCCAGCCGGCCACGCGGTAGTTGGCGCGCCACCAGGGGCCGTCCTTCACGTAGCGGCGGCCGCTCATGCGGATCAGCACCTCGTAGACGCTCCAGCCGAACCACCAGCCGATGATGGCGGCTGAGGACAGGCTGCCGCGCGCCGCCAGCAGCCAGGCCAGGCTGGCCGCCACGGCCAGCGAGATGCCCGCCACCTGCAGTGCGCGCTGGCTATTCCAGCCTTCGCGGCTCCAGGGCCAGAGGTGGTCGCGGATCTCCAGCAGCAGCACCTGCCAGCCGCTCATCGCGCCGCGTGCGGCATAGGGCTGGGCGGGGTCGGTGGGCATGCGCGGGTCCGGGCCCTGGGCGGCCTTGGGCGAGATGGCCGGCACGGCGTCGATGGGGATGAAATAGCCATCCTTGCCGATCGGCGTGATCAGCAGCCCGTCGCGCTCGCGGCGCTTGCGCTCCTTGGCCAGCGGCGGGCAGCCCTTGGGGTCGGTGTACAGCACCATGCAGTCCAGGCAGTGCAGGCACTCGCGGTGGTCGATGCGGCCGTCGGCGTCGATGGCCTGCGCGCCGCAGCCCACGGCGCAGGCCTTGCAGCTGTTGCAGTCCTGCTTGCGCTTCAGGCCAAACCAGCGGAAGGTGCTGGGCATGGCCAGCGAGGCGCCCAGCGGGCACAGGTATTTGCAGAACGGCCGCTCGATGAACAGCGACAGGCCCAGCAGCGTGGCGACGAACAGCCCGTAAGGCCAGGGCCGGTTGAACACGCCGACCAGGAAGGTGGTCTTGAACGGCTCCACCTCGGCCAGCATCTCGGCGCGGCCCATGTCGAACATCGACACCGCCAGCAGGCCGAAGAAGATGGCGTACTTCAGCCACTTGAGCTTGTCGTGCATGCGTTGCGGCACCGGCTTCTGCCAGCGCTTGAGGCCCAGCTTGCGCGCGATCTTGAAGATGGCCTCCGACAGCGAACCGAACGGGCACATCCAGCCGCAGAACAGCCCGCGGCCGAACAGGAACACCGTGACGATGATGAAGATCCAGAACACGAAGATGAACGGATCGCTCAGGAACAGCGGCCAGGACCACTGGAACAGCAGGCTGTGGAACCAGGTCAGCACCTGGGTGATGGACGGCTGGGCCATCAGCCCGAAGCCGACGAACACGATGGACAGCGCCCAGGCGCTGTACTTGAACGCGTTGACCGGCCACTTGTTCTTGTGGGTGGACAGGCGGGTCAGCCGCTCGCGCAGCGCGTAGACCACGGCCACGGCGATCAGCAGCGCGCTGAACAGCGCGATCTTCCAGGCCTGGCTCTTCCAGATGCGCAGCCAGGGCGCATCGGGCTCCACCACCACGGGGCGGCCGCCCTGCAGCAGCGCGTCCGGCAGCCACAGCTTGCTCTCGAACACCGCGAAGCTGCGGTGGCCGGTGGCCTGCTCCACCCGGTTGCCCAGGAAGGCCAGCTTCCACGGGTAGGCGGCCGAGAAGCTGGGCGAGCGGATCAGGAAGATGACCGACTCGGTGTAGGCCGGTGCGCCGGCCGCTTCCAGGCCGTAGAGGTTGATGGCATCCAGGTCGCGGAAGGTGAAGGCGTCGGCGCCCTGCTTGACCTGCACGCGGTCGTAGATGCCGCCGCGCACGAAGCCCGATCCCTTGAAGGATTCGGCGCCCGCCGTGCGCACGATGAAGAAGGCCTGCTCGCCGTCCTGCAGGCGCGCCCGCAGGTTGTCGTAGCCGTTGTTGCCCAGCAGGCTGCGGCCGAGGTCGGGGTGGTTGAGGTCGCCGAACCACAGCTCGATGAAGGGCTCGTCGGCACGCGGCAGCCCCACCTGCTCGGGCTGTACGCGCAGGCGCTGCACGGCGCCCATCTGCTGCAGTTCGGCCCAGCTGTAGCGCTTGCCGCTCTCCAGCCAGCGGGCGCGCTCGCGCACCGTCGGCTCGATGATGCCCACCTGGCGCGCCACCGCGCTGCCCGAGAGCTGCATCACCTGGTTCTGCGCCACCACGGTGACGGTGGCGCCGGAGATGGCGTCCACGCCCAGCACGTTCTCGTCGGGGCGCGAGGGCCCCACCTCGATCTGGTCCTTGACCGACTTGCCGAGGTATTGATCGTTGAACTTGACGAGCGCCGACTCCGGAATGCCCAGCAGCAGGATGGGCTCGGAGTGCTTGAGCACCTTGACGCCGACGTAGCGACCGGCGCGGTCCATGCCGATCAGCGTGACCACCGGCTTGCCGGAATAGGCCGGCGTGTCGGTGATGTCGGTGGACAGCATCACATAGCCCAGCAGCGCAGGCTGGCCTGCGGCATCCGCCGGGCCATAGGCCTCGACATAGGGCGGCTGGCCCTTGCGCGGCGAGAAGCTGACGGCCCCCGGAAAGACGTCCTTGCAGGGCAGCAGCGCGCACAGGTCGGGCGCCGTGGCCAGGTCAGCGGGCAGCTGGGCCTCGTAGGCCTGCTGGCCCGGCGCCGCCTGGACGCAGGTGGCCACCAGAAAAAAAACCGCGGCCAAAGCCCGTAGGCAGGCCGCGACAAGTCGGTGAGCTAACGTCATTTCTGCTCTCATTGTCTGCCGTCCGCGCCAGCCGGCTCGAGTGGCCGGCGCGGCGGCATCGTGCGGCCTCAGGCCTCCACGATCATGCGGGTGCGCATCTCCAGGTGCAGAGCATGGCAGAAGTGCGTGCAATAGCACCAGTACACACCCGGCTCGCCGGCGATGAAGGTCACCGACGCGGTTTCCTGCGGGTTCACGATGAAGTTGACGTTGTGGTTAGGGATGGCGAAACCGTGCGTCAGGTCTTCGATCTTGTCCAGGTTGGTCAGGATCAGCGTGACCTCGTCACCCTTCTTGACCTTGAACTCGCGCAGCGAGAAGGCCGGCGCCTGCGATGTCATCTTGACGGTGACCTTCTTGCCGTTGCGGGTGACACCGGACTCCTTCGGATCCTTCACCGCGTTGGGGAAGTCGTCCAGGGAGTACACCTGCTTGGGCTTGACCAGCTCGCGCTTGAAGATGATGAAGTCGTGCGGCTCGCCGCGCACCGGGTGGTCGGCCAGCAGCACCATCTTCTCCCCCGACATGTCGATGATCTGCTCGTTCTCGGCATGCAGCGGGCCCACCGGCAGGAAGCGGTCCTTGGAGAACTTGCAGCCCACGGCCAGGTACTTGCCGTCCGCCGCGATGGTCTCGGACTGCGAGCCGTTGATGTGCCCCGGCTGGTACTGCACGTCCAGGCGGTCCACCACGTACTTGGCGCTCTTGTCGCCCTTGTGGAAGGCGATGGCCTTCTCGACGTTCCACTTCACGACCTGGCTGTCCAGGAACAGGGTGGTGTAGGCATTGCCGCGGCCGTCGAAGGCGGTGTGCAAGGGGCCCAGGCCGATCTCGACCTCGGCGACGATGGCGTTGTCGATCTTGTCGCTCTTGCCGTCGAACCAGTCCAGCACCTTGGCCAGCTCGATGACGGTGGCGGTGGGCGACAGCTTGCCGGCGCAGATGAAGTACTTCTGGTCGGGGCTGGCGTTGACGCCGTGCGGGTTCTTGGGCACCGAGACGTAGGCGGTCAGCGCGGTCTTGGGGTCCTTGTTGGCTTCGCGGGTGCCGTCCACGACCGGCACCTTGGAGCTGCCGATGGTCTTGAACTTGCCGGCCTTGACGGCCTCCTCGATGCGGGCGATGTTGAAGAACAGGCAGGCGTCGCGCTCGGCGGACATCATGTCCTCGTAGTGCGCACCCATCTCGGTGTTGTACTGGTTGGTGGCGGCCAGCTTGCCGTCGTAGGACGTCGCGGTCAGGTCGCAGTTGCCGTCGATCAACACCTGCCAGCGTACTTCCATGGTCTCGGCGTCCACGCAGGTGAACATCGAGCGGTACTTGCTGCCGTCCTCGATGCCGGCGTTGGGCAGCGGCGTGGCGAACTCGGCACCGCAGAACACGCGGGTCGTGTAGTTGATGGCCGGGTCGACCGGGTCACGCTTGTCCGGGAAGATGCCGTGGAAGCCCTGCACATTGGGCAGCTGCGTGATCTTGTCGCAGACGAAGTAGTCCAGGCGGATGCGCGCGATGCGGCTGTTGATCTTGTCGTTGATCCAGGCGTAGCGGCCGTCGTAGTTGCCGTCCTTGTAGGAGGCGTGCGTGTGGTGGGTGTCGGCCACCGTGTAGCGCAGCGAGCCATCGGGCTTGGTGCCCATGACCTTCTTGGACTCGTTGGTGATGCCCCAGCCGACCAGCGCATCGGGCACGAAGCACGGGATGCGCAGCAGCTCGCGGCCCGAAGGCAGGCCCAGCACGCGCATGTCGCCGGTGTGACCGCCGCTCCACAGGCCGTAATAGGTGTCGAGCTGCCCCGGCTTGAGGTGCGTGGCGTTCGCATCGGCATGGCCGCCCGGAGCGGCGCCGCTGGCCGCGGGTGCGGCGGCGGCGCCGTCGGCCTTCTTGTCGGTGCAGGCGGCGGCACCCAGTGCCAGGCCGGCCAGCGCCGCGCTGTTGATGAAGCGGCGTCGCGCCAGGCCCTGCGATTCAGGATGACTTGCGGTGACGGCGCGGTTCTTGTCTGGGTCTGTCATGGTCTCGCCTTTCGGTGGGGTCGATGCTTTGATTCGGATGAACGCGCCGCCTCGAATGGCGACGGTCAGTGCTGTCGGTGCGTTGGCAGCCAACGGCACGGATGCGTTCAACAGCGAAAGCATCGTCGCGAAGCCGCCACCTCCCGGTGTTGATCCAGATCAGTTACCCCTCAAAAGGTTCATGTGAAATGCGGCTTATGCAAGACACCCCGACGCGAAGCGCGCAGAATGAACTCGTCCCCCCTACTGATGAGCTTTTCGATGCCGCACGTTCCCGCACGCCATCTCCTTCTCTCCGTCATCGCAGCGCTGGCCCTGACGGCCTGCAGCAAGCAGGAGCCCGCCAGCGCGCCGGCGGCGACGACGGCACCCGCTGCCGCCACCGAGACCGCATCTGCGCCCCCCGCAGTCGCCGAGAACACCGTCGGCAAGAGCGTGTACGGCAAGACCTGCGCGATGTGCCATGCCGCCGGCGTGGCCGGCGCCCCCAAGCCGGGCGACAAGGCCGACTGGGGCCCGCGCATCGCGCAGGGCAACGAGGTGCTCTACAAGCACGCCCTCGAAGGCTTCACCGGTGCCAAGGGCATGATGCCGGCGCGCGGCGGCGGCAGCACGCTGAGCGACGACGAGGTCAAGGCTGCCGTGGACTTCATGGTGGCGCAGTCGCGCTGAGGTCGTCATGGCGCGGCTGATCTCCCCTTCGCGCCGCGGCCTGGCGCTGGGTGCGCTGGCCTGCGTGCTGCTGCCACGCGCCGCGCAGGCGGCCGCTGCGTCCTCGCCGTTGCAGCGCAGCTCGGCGGCGCTGATGGGCACGCAGGTGGACCTCGTTGCCGTGCATGCCGATGCCGCGCAGCGCAACCGGGCCGTGGACGCCGCCTGGGCCGAGATGCTGCGCCTGACGGAGATGATGAGTCGCTACCGCAGCGCCAGCCAGGTGAGCCTGCTGGCCGCCGCGGCCGGCGGCGCGCCGCTGCCGGTGGCACCGGAGCTGATGGCCGTGCTGCAGCAGGCCCAGGCGCTGGCCCGCCGCAGCGGTGGCCGTTTCGATGCCACCGTGGGCGCCTACGCCGACTGGCATTTCGAGCCCGGCCAGCCGGCCCGGTTGCCCGAGACGGCCGTGCTGGCGCGACAGCGCGCGCTGGTCGATGCACAAGGCCTGCAGCTGGACCCTCGGCGCGGCACCGCCCGGCTGGCCCGGTCCGGCATGCGGCTGGACCTGGGCGGCATCGCCAAGCTGCCCATCCTGCAGGCGGGGCTGCGCACGCTGGCGCAGCATGGCGTGACGGATGCGCTCATCAACGGCGGCGGCGACGTGCTGTGCAGCGGCACGCAGCAGGGCCGGCCCTGGCGCATCGGCCTGCGCGACCCGCGCGCGCCGCAGCGCCTGCTGGGCGTGCTGCCGCTGCGCGGCGGCGTGGTGGCCGCCTCGGGCGACTACGAGCGCGGCTTTGACCACGCCGGGCGCCGCTACCACCACATCCTCGACCCGAGCACCGGCCAGCCCAGCCAGGGCCTGCGCGGCCTGGCGCTGGTGGCCGACGATGTCGAGGCCGTCAACGGCTGGGGTGCGGCCATGATGGTGGCCGGCGCCGGCACCTCGCAACGCTGGCTTCGCGAGCAGTTGCCCGGCGTGCAGGCCATGCTGGCCGGGCCCGATGGCCTGTGGCTGTCGCCCGGGCTGCGCGAGCGGCTGCTGCCGGCCTAGTCCAGCGAATCAGTGAAATCGGCGGTGCGCAGGAGTCTGGCGGGGCTGGCGGCTAGGCGCAGTGCGCAGCCAAGGCTGAAGCCTTGGCAAGCGCTGCAACGACGCGGCCGGCTCCGCCAGACTCCTGCCCGAAGGGTGAGCCCCTGGCCGGCCGCACTCCGCGTTGCAATCGCTTGCCGGGTGCCTACACGCCTGCGCGCTTGCGCCTTGATTGCGGCCCGCCAGGGACTCACGCGCCACCGATTTCACTGATTCGCTGGACTAACGCTGCGCCGCCACCCAGTTCACCAGCGCATCCAGCACCGGCCGGCCCTTGGCCGCGGCCTGCGGATCGTTCAGCAGCGCGACGAAGACCCAGGGCCTGCCGTTGGCGTCCGGCACGAAGCCGGCCAGGCCCACCGCGTCACGCAGCGTGCCGGTCTTGAGCCGCGCCTTGCCTTCGGCGGGCCCGTCCTTCAGGCGGCGTGACATCGTGCCGTCCAGCCCCGCTACCGGCAGCGTCGCCAGCAGCTCGGGCGCCTGCGCGCCGCGCTGGCCCGCGCGCAGCAGGCCGGCCAGCTGCGCCGGGCTGATGCGCTCGCTGCGCGACAGGCCGGAGCCGTTGTCCAGCACCAGGCCGCGGTCGTCCAGGCCCTGCGCCTGGAACCAGCCGCGCACCACGCGCTCGGCCGCTGCCAGCGTGGGCTCGCCGCCCTGCGCCGCCTGTGCGCCCAGCTGCAGGTAGATCAGCCGGGTCAGCGCGTTGTCGCTGCTCTTCATGACGCCGCGCAACACCTCGGCCAGCGGCCGGCCCCGGTGCGTGGCCAGCACGACGGCGCCGGCCGGCGCGGGGCCTTCCGCGTCGCCGGTGCCCAGCGTGCCGCCCAGCTCGGTCCAGAACTGGCGCACGGCCTGCGTCACCAACCATTGGCGGTCCACCAGCTGCAGCGCGGCACGCTGACGGCAGTTGGCCGGGAAGGCGCCCTGCAGTTGCAGCGTCAGGCCGTCGGCGCGCTGCAACCGCTGCGCGGGCTTCCAGTCGTTGTCCCAGTCCTTGCAGGGGCGCGTGGTCGACAGCGTCATCGCGCCGGCATCCACGGTCAGGCCCGCCAGCGCCGGCACGCTGCGCGCGGTGACGCCGGTGGGCGTGGCCTGCAGCTCGTAGTCGAGCAGGCTGCCGTTCAGGTGCAGCGCGTCGGGGATGACGTTGTAGCCAAACTCGGGCGCGTCGTCGAATGGCGGCAGGCCCAGGTCGAAGCGGGTCGGGTTGAACAGCGTGCGGTCCACGATGAGGCCGCCGCGGATCTCGCGCACGCCGCTCTCGCGCAGCTGGCGCAGCAGCCACCACAGCGCGGGCCAGTCGAGGTCGGGGTCGGCGAGGCCGCGCAGGATCAGCGGGCCGTCGATGACACCGTTGACAGGGGCCGATGCCGCCAGCAGCTCGGTGCGGCCACGGTGGTTGATGCCCAGCTTGTCCAGCGCAACGGTGGCGGTGACCAGCTTCATCGTTGAGGCCGGCGCCATCGCGTCGTCGGCGCGACGCTGCAGCGCGGGCCGCGAGCCGTCCAGCGGCTGCAGCACGAAGCCCAGGCTCTGCGCCGGCAGGCCGGCCTTGTCCAGCGCGGCCTGCACGGGGTCGGGCACGGAGGTGGTCGCGCAGCCGGCCAGCAGCGCCAGTGCGGGCATCAGCACGAGCCATCGTGGCCGGCGAGTCTTTGGGCCGAGCGCCGGGCCGCTCCCAAGCCGGCCCGCCTGGCGATGTGCTTGCGGCTCAACGCCGCAAGCATCGCCGTCCCCGCGGGGGACCGGCTGGGCTCGCTGGCGTTCAGCAGAGCGAGAACGGACGAGGGGCCACTTCATTTCAGCAGGCACCCAGGCGGTGTGCGACCAAGCGGGCCAGTGCCACGTCCTCCAGGCCGATGCCCACGCTCTTGTAGACGACGATGTCCTGCGGGCCGCGCGGGCGCGGCTTCACGATCAGCTCGCCCAACTCCACCAGGCGCTCCGGTGCGATGACGCCCGGCGCGGCCTGCACGATGTCGCCGGCCTCCTGCTGCGCGGCCGTCAGCCATTCGACGACGACCATCGACGCCCGGCCCAGCAGCGCGTCGTCCAGCTCGCGCGCCTTGGCGGTGCTGGAGCCCACCGCGGCGACGAAGGCGCCGGGCTTCACGAGCGCGCCGTCGAACAGCGGCGTGGCCGAGCGCGTGGCGGTGACGATGACGTCGGCCTCCGCCGCGGCCTCCGCCGCATCGACCGCGCGCACGGTCAGGTTCAGCGCCTCGCCCAGCTCGCGGGCCAGGGCTTGCGCGCCGCTGCGAGCGCAGACCAGCACGCGCTCGAAGCGGCGCACGCGGGCCAGCGCCTCGGCATGCGCCCGCGCCTGGATGCCGGCGCCGAAGAGGGCCAGCGTCTTCGCGTTGGGCAAGGCCAGCAGGTCGGCCGCCACGGCGCTGGCCGCAGCGGTGCGCAGCCGCGTGAACTCGTTGGCCTCCAACGTGGCGAGGGCCTCGCCGGTCGCGGCCGAGAACAGGCTGACGAGGAAGTGGTACTTGCCGTTGCGCGCCGAGTAGACCTTGGTGCCCAGCACGGCCGGCAGCTCGCCATCGGCGTCCAGGATGGCACCCATCGCGCTGATGGCCAGCGCCGCACCGTCCAGCGTGCTGGTGGCGCGGTGGCGGGCCAGCACCTGGGCCTGGCCGCGGCCCTGCTGGGCGAAGGCGGCGCGCAATGCCACAACGGCGCTGGCGGGGTCGAGATGGGCCGCGACTTCGGCCTCGGTGATCACGCGCATGAACTTCTCCACTCCGGGGTTGCCGGCACTGTAAAAGGGCTGCGGCGCACCGGCGGCGTGCTTTCATGCAGCCACACATTCCGGCAGGTTATGCGCCGCGCACAAGCATTCATTGAACGAGGTACAAAACCTGGGGTGCCGCCCCATGGGCGGCCTCGCGCGCACCCGTCACCATCGGCAGCAGTCGGAAGTCATATTTGGAGTCGTTGATGAAGTTGAATCGTCTGGTAGGACAGCTCGCGGTGATCGGCCTGGCGGCGCATGCCGGCGTGGTGCTGGCGCAGAGTGACAGCGAAGGCGGCAAGCGCCTGGAACGCGTGGAGGTCACGGGCTCCAGCATCAAGCGCATCCGCGACGAAGGCGCGCTGCCGGTGCAGGTCATCAGCCGCCGCGACATGGAGCGGGCCGGCATCGCGTCGGCCGAGCAGCTCATCATGGACCTCAACATCAACGGCAACGGCCTGGACAACCTGGCCGGCAATGCCGACGTGGTGGACGGCGCGGCGCGTGGCAACAACGGCGCGTCCAGCGCCAACCTGCGTGGCCAGGGCAGCAACGCGACGCTGATCCTGCTGAACGGCCGTCGCGTGGCGGCCCACGGCCTGAACGGCGGCACGGTGGACCTGAACCAGATCCCGTTCGCCGCCATCGACCGCGTCGAGATCCTGAAGGACGGCGCCTCGGCCATCTATGGCACCGACGCCATCGGCGGCGTCATCAACTTCATCCTGCGCCAGAACTACTCGGGCGTGACCATCAACGCACTGGCCGACGTGCCGCAGCAGAAGGGTGGCGAGATCTACGGCGCCGCCGTGACGGCCGGCTTCGGCAACCTGGAGACGCAGGGCTTCAACTTCCTGGCCTCGCTGTCCGTGCGCGACAACAAGGTGCTGCGCGGCGACCAGCGCGATTTCGTCAACACCTACCAGCCCGACCGCGGCCTCGCACCCGACACGCGCGGCACGCCCATCGCGACGCTGTTCGGCGTGGCCGGCACACGCGAGAACGTGCTGAGCGTGACCATGCCCAACGGCACGCGCAGCAACACGGCCGGCCCGGTGGACTTCGCCAACCCGGCGCTGCGCGTCAACGGCATCAACACGCTGGACCTGCCCGGCCAGGCCGGCTGCTCATCGGTGGACGGCCAGAGCCCCTACCAGGAAACGCTGTGGGCCACCGCCGCGTCCAAGTACGGCTGCGCCTGGGACACCGGCCGCGCCGCCGTCATCCAGCAGCCCATCAAGAGCACCAACCTCGTCAGCCGCCTGACCGGCCAGTTCGGCGACCACCGCGTGTTCGCCGAAGCCGTGCTGGGCCGCACCGAGTCCACCAAGAGCTTCTCGCCCAACCAGATCACCAGCGGCACCAACACTTCCAACACCCCGCTGCCCAACGGCACCTCGGTGCCCAGCCCCTTCCGCGACCTGCGCTACCCGAGTACGGGCGCGTCGTACAACCAGGTCTTCGACGCGCTGGTGAAGTCCTTCCCCGAGCTGGCCGGCAACCGCGGCCTGGGCATGGCCTTCCGCTGGCGCTGCATGCCCTGCGGCAACCGCGAGATCGACACCACGGCCGACACGGCCCGCGTGCTGGTGGGCGCCGACGGCCCGCTGCCCTTCCTGACCGACTGGGACTACAAGGTGGGCCTGTCGCGCGCCGAGAGCAAGGGCAGCTCCACCGTGGGCACCGGCTACCACTACTGGGTGCCGTTCGCCAACCTCATCAACACCGGCGTGCTGAACCCTTTCTCGCTGACGCAGACGCCCGAGGCGATGAAGGCGCTGGACGCGATCTCGGCCGAAGGCGTGACGCTGTACGGCGGCAAGTTCGAGATGCAGCAGGCCGACGCAACCGTGACGGGCCCGCTGTTCAAGCTGCCGGCCGGCCAGGTGATGGCAGCCTTCGGCGCGGACACGCGCACCGAGAAGTACAAGTTCGACGGCGACCAGCGCCCCGACGCCAACACCATGGGCGCGCTGATCTTCAACGTGCCCTTCGACAACGCGCTGGCCACCGCCGGCACGCTGAAGCGCACCATCAAGGCCGTGTTCGCCGAAGTGGCCGTGCCGGTCATGAAGGACCTGGAGATCACCGGCGCGATCCGCCGCGACGACTACACCGGCTTCGGCGCGACGACCAACCCCAAGGTCTCGGTGCGCTACAACCCCACCGAGCAGCTGCTGTTCCGCGGCGCCTACAGCACGGGCTTCCGCGTGCCGACCTTCAAGCAGATGTTCGACCCGGTGACGCAGACCACCTTCGTCGGCGCCGACTTCACCGACCCCGCGACCTGCGCCAGCCGCGTGGTGTCCACCACGCCGGGCTGCGAGAGCGTGCGCGACTTCGTCACGCTGTTCGGCGGCAAGCGCGAGCTGGCCCCCGAGGAGGCCAAGATGTACAGCGCCGGCGTGGTCTTCCAGCCGCACAAGGACCTGGTGGCCAACCTGGACTGGTGGTCGGTGGAGCGCACCGGCAACATCCAGTCCTTCGGCCTGACGACGCTGGCGGCCAACTACGAACTCTTCAAGGACAATTTCTTCCGCGATGCCAACGGCAAGTTGCAGGCCGTCGACACCCGCTACGTGAACACCGGCGAGACCATCACCAAGGGCCTGGAGTTCGGGGTCAAGGGTGCGTTCAAGGCGGCCGGCGCGACCTGGAATGCGGGCTTCGACCTGTCCTACCTGCTGGACAAGAAGTCCCGCCTGGTGCCCAGCGCGCCGATGGGGGCCAGCGAGGTGGGCCGCTTCACCCGCTCGGGCGACCTGGGCATCCGCTGGAAGCACACCGCCACGCTGAGCCGCACCGAAGGCGCCTGGACCGCCACCGTGGCCCACGTCTACCGCACCGGCTACCAGGACTTCGTGCTGCCTGGCGTCGCCAACGGCACGGTCAAGCCCGCCAACTGGACGCCGCTGGTCCCGGCCTACTCGGTGTTCAACGCCAGCCTCGCCTACAGCGGCATCAAGAACCTGACCATCACGGCCGGCATCAAGAACCTGCTCAACGAAGCCCCGCCGTTCAGCGTCACCTACGACACCAACACCGGCGCCGGCTCCAGCTGGGAGCCCCGCGTGGCCGACCCGCGAGGCCGTGCCTACACGCTGCGCGTCGAGTACCGCATGTTCTGAAATGAAGGTGAGCCCCTCGCCCGGTCTTGCTCCGGCTGAACGCCGGCAAGCCCAGTCGGTCCCCCGTGGGGACGGCGATGCTCGCGGCATTGAGCCGCGAGCACATCGCCCGCGGGCCGGCTTGGGAGCGGCCCGGCGCTCGGCCCTCGGTTTCAAGCGTCGCGGGTGCCGCGAATGTGGAATGGATCGCTGAGTTCCTCGTTTGACTCCCTGCCGGCGATCCTCCTGGGTCGCCGGCCTTCACAGCCTCGCATCGCGAGGCTGTTTTTTCTCGGGATCAGCGCAGCAGCGTCAGCGTGCCGGCCGCCGCGTCCATCTCGGCGCGCAGGCCCAGCGGCAGCGGCCGGTTGGGCTGGCCATGGCCTGCGGGCCAGCCGGCCAGCACCGGGCAGTGCAAGGCGGCCAAGTGGTCGGCCAGCACGGCGTCGGGGCTCTCGGCGCCGCTGAAGCTGCCGACCAGCAGGCCGGCGATGCGATCCAGCACGCGCCCCAAGCGCAGCTGGCTCAGCATGCGGTCCACGCGGTAGGGCTCCTCGCTGATGTCCTCGACGAACAGCAGCGCGCCATCCACATCGGGCATGAAGGGCGTGCCCAGCAGCGCGCAGAACATGGCCAGGTTGCCGCCAATGAGCCGGCCGCGGGCGCTGCCGCCGTGGGTCAGCGCATGGGGCTCGGCGCGGCCGACCACGTCGCCCGCGCGCCAGCCGGTGGCCAGGCGATGGAACAGCGCGTCGGTATCGGCCTGCGAGCCCGGCAGGCCCCAATCACTCGCCGGCATGGGCGCGTGCAGCGACGGGATGCCGGCACGCGTGCGCAGCGCATGCAGCACGGTCAGGTCGCTGTAGCCGATCAGCAGCTTGCGGCTGGCGGCCAGCAGGTCAAGGTCGATGGCGTCCAGCAGGCGTATGCAGCCCGAGCCGCCACGCAGTGCCAGCACGGCGTCGAAGTGGGGCGCGGCAAACGCCGTGTGCAGGTCGGCCAGCCGCACGGCGTCGGGCGCAGCCAGGAAGTCCAGCGGCCCGAGACCCTGCTGGCTGCCGAAGCAGCCGGGCAGCAGCGTGACCTCGTAGCCGCGCTGGCGCAGCCAGCCGGGCACGGGCTCCAACCGACCCGCCTTGGGCGGGCCGGCCGGTGCGATGACGGCGATGTGGGCGCCGGCACGCAGCGGCGGGATCAGGAATTCGTCTTCAGCCATTGGTGCACGGCCGCGCCCAGGGCCGGCACTTTCCAGGTGGTCGACGCGTCGGCGTGCGGCGCGTAGCGGCTGCCGAGGCTGGTCGTGATCGCGATCAGGTAGTGCAGGTCACCGTCGTGGACGATGCCGGCGTCGCTGGTGTAGTTCTGCGTGTTGCCGGTCTTGTGCGCAAAGCGCGCCGGGATGCCCGGCACCCAGCCAGGCAGCGCGCGCAGCGACTCGCTGCTGAGGTTGTGGTGCAGCTTCTGCGCATCCAGCGCGCGGCGGATCACGTCGCGGCTGGCGGGGCTGACGAGCGGCGGCTGCGCCGGCGCATCGGCGTCCAGGCGCCACATCAGCCGCAGCGCGTCCCAGGCGGTCATCTGGATCTGGCCCACGCCCGAGCCGGCGCCGTTGCCCCAGCCGCCGTCGGGCCGGGTGTTGGCGATCATCAGCCCCGGCAGGCCCAGCGCCGCGAACAGCGCGTGCATCTCGTTGTGCACCTCGCGGTCGCCCTCGCGGCGGATGCCGCCGCGCGCATGCAGGTGCGCCACCAGCGCAGAAGTCGCCTCGTTGCTGCTGACGATGATCATGTCGAACAGCCAGTCGCCCACGGGCCGGGTCTTGCCCGCAAACGGCAGGGGCAAGGCCCAGTCGCTGCGCCCGCCGTCCACCAGCAGGCCCACGCCGACGGCCACCATCATCTTCAGCAGCGAGGCCGGGTACGGCGCGACGAAGCGCGGGCCGTTGCCGAACCAGGCCGGGAAGGCGATGCGAGACCAGTCGGCGCCGGGCAGCCAGGCGTAGGAGTCGCCCTTGGCGTCGCGCACGTCGGCGTGGAAGGCGATGTTGTTGACCGGGCCGAACTCGGCATCGAAGCGCGCGACCAGGCCTTGCGGGTGCTCGCGCGAGAACAGCACATTGGCAGCCACCGGCGCCGCGCCGCCGCGCGGGAACACCGCCACGGCCAGGTCGATGCTGGGCATGACGCCCAGCGGTGCGCCGTCCTGCAGCGAGTCGGCCGTGGTCTCGAAGCGCTGGGCCAGCACGGCGGCGCGCAGGGCCGCGGCCAGGTCGTCGCCGGTCACAGGCTCAGGCCGTCCAGCGGCAGCGGGCTGGCGCGGCCGCTGACCAGTTCGGCCACGATGTTGGCCGTCGCGAACGAGAAGGTGAAGCCCAAGGCGCCGTGGCCCACGTTGAGCCACAGGCCGGGCACGCCGCTGGCGCCAAGGATGGGCGCACCGCTGGGCGTGGCGGGGCGCAGACCGGCCCAGGGCGTGGCGCGGTCGTAGTCGGCCGCGTTGGGGAAGGTGGCGCGCACCGAGCGCTGCAGCGAGGCCAGTCGGCCGGCGTCCAGGCTGAGGTCATCGCCCACCAGGTCCACCATCGCGGCCACGCGCAGGTCGCTGCCGATGCGGGCGTACAGGATCTTCTTCTCGAAGTCGGTCACGCTGACCTCGGGCGGGCGGTGCGCGGCCGAGACGGGCGCGGTCAGGCTGTAGCCCTTCAGCGGATACAGCGGCAGCTCGACGCCCACCGTCGCGGCCAGCGCGCGGCTGTGCAGGCCGGCGGCGAGGATGACCGCGTCGGCCGTCACGTCGCCCGCCGTGGCGGTGCGCACGCCGATGACCTCGCCGCGCGTGCCTGTCAGCAAGCTGTCCACGCGCGCCTGCAGCCGGCCCTTGAAGCCGGCGTGCGACTGCAGCCGCGCGAACAGCTCCTGGCAGAAGGCGTGGCAGTCGGCCACGGCCTCGCCGGGCGTGAAGATGCCGCCGGCCAGCTTGGCCTCGCTCAGATCGATCTGGGCCAAGGCGGGCTCGAGCGCGACGCAGTCATCGTGCGACAGCGCCTGCTCGGCGCCGCTGCCGTTCTTGCGGGCAGCGACGCGGGCGAACTCGGTTGCGTTGCGGTAGACCACCAGCTTGCCGGGCGCACGCAGCGCGATGCGCTCGCCCAGTTGCGCCTGGGCGACGAGCTGGGCGAAGCTGGTCTGGCTGTAGGCGCCCAGCGCCAGCAGGCGCTCGGTGGTGCGGCCGTTGACCGGGCCGCGGCAGTTGCGCAGGAAGGCCAGCAGCCAGGACCATTGCGCCCATCGCCATTCGGGCTTGAAACGCAGCGGGCCGTCGGGGTCCAGCAGCCAGCGCAGCGCCTTCAGCGGCACGCCGGCATCGGCCAGCGGCGACACGTAGCGGTAGCTGAGCTGACCGCCGTTGGCCCGGCTGGCGCCCTGGGCGACGGCGTCGTCGCGCTCCAGCAGCGTCACCGAGTGGCCGCGCTCCAGCAGCGCCCAGGCGGTGGTGAGGCCCACCACGCCGCCGCCGATCACCACGCAATGCTTCATCCTGCCCTGGACCCTTTGTACTGGCCGGCAGGGTAGTGACGCTCAGGGCCTGCTGCCAATGAAAGCGGCGTCTTGGCCCATCACCGGGCGTTATGGTCAGAGCCCGGGCGTGGGTTTGCTGCGGCGCTGGAAGAAGCCGTCCAGCTGGCTGCGGTACTGGCGCTGCGTGTCCGGCGACAGCTGCTGCAGCAGCCCCTCGCGCAGCATGGCCGCGCCCTCGGGCGTGCCCAGCGCGCGGTCGATCAGGCGCACCGCGGCCCGGCCCCAGGGCGTTCGCGGGCAGGCCACGCCGCTGGGCACGGGTTCGGCGGCACCGCGGATGGGCAGCGTCACCATGTCCGCCACCTCGGGCTGCAGCCGCGCCAGTGCGGCCAGCACGTTGGGGTATTCGATGGCGTAGTCGGCGTTGCCGCGCAACAGCATGGGCAGGATGTTGCTGCCGAAATCGCCGGAGGTGACGCGCTGCAGCCGCTCCGACCCCTCGGCCTGCGCCAGCTGCGCATCAATCTGCGGGCCGTAGCTGCGGCCGTCCACCAGCAGGCCGCGCCACTGCGGGTCGGCCAGAAGCGCGGCCAGGTCCACGTGGCCGGCGCCATCCAGCGGCAGCTGCGCGCGCCGCGCCTGCGGCATCACCAGCTGCACCGGCGGCATCAGCCAGGTGTTGCTGAAGTAGGCCAGGCGCTCGCGCTCGGGCAGGCGCACGGCGCTGGCGTGGCAGACCTGCTCGCCGGCCTGGATCAGCATCCAGCTGCGCTTGGCGTTGGCCACCACGCGCCGGTGCTCCACGCCGCGCAGGCGCGTGGACAGCCAGTTGATCATGCGGTCCGACGGCCGCTGGACGCGGCCGCCGTCGCGCTGCACCAGCGTGTCACCGCTGAGCCAGGTGATGCGCTCGACCGCGGGAGCGGCCAGCGTCGCGGGCGCCAGCAGCGCCAGCGCCCAGGCCGACAGCCAGCGCGCGGCGCTCAAGCGCCCAGCACCGCGGCCATGGCCGCGGCCGTGGCATCGACGTTGCGGGTGTTCAGCCCCGCCACGCACATGCGGCCCGAGCGCAGGATGTAGACGCCGAACTCGGTCTTCAGCCGCTCGGCCTGCTCGGCCGTCAGGCCGGTGTAGCTGAACATGCCGCGCTGGGTCAGGAAGTAGTCGAAGTTGCGGCCCGGCAGCTTGGCGACCAGCACGCCGTGCAACTGCTTGCGCATGGCCTGGATGCGCTCGCGCATCTCCTTCACCTCGGCCTCCCACATCGCGCGCAGCTTGGGGTCGGTCAGCACCTTGGCGACGATCTGGCCGCCATGCAGGGGCGGGTTGGAGTAGTTGCGGCGGATCATGAACTTCAGCTGGCCCAGCACCAGCGCGGCTTGGGGCCCGTCGGGGCAGACCACGCTCAGCGCGCCGCAGCGCTCGCCGTACAGGCTCATGCTCTTGGAGAAGCTGTTGGCGATGAGGAAGCTGATGCCTTCGTCCGCCAGCAGGCGCACGGCGAACGCGTCCTCGGCGATGCCGTCGCCATAGCCCTGATAGGCCAGGTCCAGGAAGGGCAGCAGCTCGCGTTCGCGCATGACGGGCACCAGCGCGCGCCACTGGTCTTGCGTCAGGTCCACGCCGGTGGGGTTGTGGCAGCAGGCGTGCATCAGCACGACGCTGCGCGCCGGCAGCTGCTTGAAGAAGGCCAGCAGCGCGTCGAAACGCACGCCGCCGGTGGCGGCGTCGTAGTAGGGATAGGTCTCGCAGACATGACCCGAGCCTTCGAACACGGCGCGGTGGTTGTCCCAGGTCGGGTCGGACAGGTAGACCTTGCTGTCCGGGAAGTAACGCTTCAACAGATCGGCACCCACCTTGAGGCCGCCGCTGGAGCCCACGCCCTGGATGGTGGCGATGCGGCCGGCCGCGATGGCCGGGTGGCCGGCGCCGAACAGCAGTTCCTGCACGGCGCTGCGGAAGTTGGCGGCGCCTTCCATCGGCAGGTAGGGCCGGGCGCCGGCCGCCTCGACGACGGCCAGTTCGGCGGCGCGCACCGACGGCAGCATGGGGATGCGGCCGTCGTTGTCGAAATAGATGCCGATGGACAGGTTGATCTTGTCGGCGCGGGGATCCTTCTGGAAGGCCTCGTTGAGGCTCAGGATGGGATCGCCGGCGTAGGCGTCGACGTGCTGGAACATGGGTCGGTCTCCTTGGGAGGCCGGATTATCCAAGCCAATGGATCCAGCGCCCGTGGGGGTGGCTCCAGGCCAGTGGACGCTCGCGGCAGCGCTGGCGCAGCGTCCACAGCGTGGCAGAAGCCGCGGACTCGCCGGCCGGCAGCACGGGCAGCGGCGGCACGGGGCAGCGCTCGGCGCTCAGGACGGGCAGTTCGCCGCAGATCCAGGGCAGCCCCAGCCGGTCGACTTCCGCACGCAGCCGCGCCACGTCGGTCACGTTGAAGTAGTACAGCACCCAGCTGGTCAGCAACACCGGCTGGACATCGGCGGGCAGCGCCGCCAGCCAGGGTTCGATGGCGGCGATGCAGTCGTCGGCCCGGGTCAGCGTGACCGGCAGCGCCTGCAGCTGCGCCGCCGCACGCGCCAGCCGCTCGCGGCGGCGCGCGTCGTGCGGCCACAGACAGGCCTGCAGCCAG
>DASWWC010000268.1:0-29566 GCA_036401055.1 Roseateles sp. | reverse complement strand
GCAGTCCTCGGCATTGCATGGTTCGACCGATTAGGCCTGCCCCGACTCTCCTGACCTCAAGCTCTCGAACCGCCTGGTGCGGACCCGCATGCCCGGTGGTGTGGGAGGGGCTCAGCCACAATGACTGACCCCTATCCCGATTGCGGATTCTGATTCAAGGTTCAGAAAGCTGCCGTGCTGTTCAGGCCGAACGGGGTGCAGTCAATGCGCTGCGCACAAATCGAATCAGCGCACGCGCAGTCTCCGATCCTGCGGGCAAAGGCAGGCTCAGGGCCTGCACGGTGTCGAGATCGGCCAGCAGGCGCCAGCCAGGCAGCATGTCTTGCAGGCCCGTCTCCCCGCTAGGCCCCGCCATCTCGCCGCTCAGCCCCATGATGCCGCCTACGCAGAAGTCGGGGGCTATGACCAGCCCGGATCCATGTCGGGCCAACTCGACCAGCCCATCCAGATCGCTGCCCCAGGCGCATGCCTGCAACTGAATCTCTTCTCGCTGGCCGTTGTCGTGCTGCCATTGGCTGACATACGGCTCGTCGTTCTGGCCCAGCAGCAACATGGGCTTGGCGCCGAGTTCATGCGGTGAGTGCAAAGGGCGCAATCTGCTGTTGCCGTAGGCATGTATGCCGAACTTCAGCACCGGCTGGGCGACCCAGTCGTCCGGCGGCTTGCTGGTGACGCGGAAGGCAACGTCCACGCCCTCGCGCAGCAAGTCCACCCGCCTGTCGGTGAAGAAAAGCTCGTACCTGACCGCAGGATGCTCCGCTTGAAAGCGTGCCAGCAGTGGCGCCAGCACATGCCTGCCGAAGCCGGCCATTGCGCTGATACGGATGGTGCCGCCCAACTGGTCTCGGGTTTGCCGCAGCGCCAGCCGGGCGCCCTCGGCAGCGTCGCGCACGGCCCGCGCACGCGCGTGCAGGCGTCGGCCGGCCTCCGTGAGACCCAGACTGCGCGTGCTGCGTGCAAACAGCGTCAACCCGACAGAGGCCTCGATCGCCGCGATGCGGCGGCTGATCGCGGCCCGGGTCAGCCCCAGCTCGCGGGCGGCCTGCGCAAAGCTGCCGGCCTGAGCGATGCGCGCAAAAAGCTCCAGCGCATTGGCGTCCAACGCCTCCTCGGCGGCGGTTTGCCTTCGGCGACCAATTCCCGGTGCTTTTGTTGACATCTGATTGACGATGTGGCGAGGAATATGGGTCTACTGACTCAGATGTTGCCAATCTAGACTGAATACATCCCTTCGGCAACGCCTGCCCCGAGCCCCATGTTCAAGACAGTCAAGCCAGCGACCGAAGTCCAGCCGCCCGTTGCCAGGCCAGCCGCGGCTGCGGATGGCACAAGCGACGCCGCAAGGGTCACCCTCGAGGTCATGCAGCTGCGATGCAGCGATGGGCGCCTGTTGGCAGCCCAGTGGTTCGAGCCGCCCGTCGACGTGGGCGTGCGCGCCGTCGCCGTCATCGGTGCCGCCACAGCCGTGCCTGCCAGCTACTACCGCCACTTTGCCGAGTGGATGGCGCGCCGCGGCTATGCGGTGTTGAGCTTTGACTACCGGGGCATCGCCGCGTCTCGCACGGTGCTGCAGGCCGGCGAGGACGTCCGGCTGCGCGATTGGGCGCGGCTGGACATGGCCGCAGCGGTGCATGCGGCCGACAGGCGCCGCTGCCGGGAGGTGCAGCGCCAGCGGCGTGAACTGGGCCTGCTCTGGGTGGGGCACTCGCTGGGCGGCAACGCGGTGGGGCTGGTGCCCGGTTTTGTCGAGAAGGTCGATGCCATGCTGGGCGTCGCGGCGCAGGTGGCCTACCTGGGCCACTGGTCCGGGTTCGCGCGTCTGCAGGCCTGGGTCTTCTTCCACTGGATGCTGCCCCTGCTGGTCCGCCTGCTGGGGCGGGCACCGGGCCGGGTGCTGGGCCCTCGGGCCCAGGACCTGCCTGCCGGTGCTGCGCTGGAATGGGCTGCCTGGGGGCGCATGCCGGGCTTCCTGTTTGGCGACGACAGTCTGGCGCGTGAGCGCGGCTATCACCGCTTCGAGGGCGCTGTGCATCTATGGAGCATCACGGACGACCATCTGTTCGGCCCCGCCGCCGCGGTGGACGCCCTGGCCGCACAGTTCGGCGCCGCGCAGGTCCAGCGTCACGTGCTGGCGCCGGCCGACGTGGGCGTGCGCAGCATCGAGCATTTCGGCCCCTTCCGCCGCGAACTGGGCGCTCGACTCTGGCCTCGTCTGCTGGGCCCCATCGAAGCTGCCACGCCCAGGCTTGCCGTCCGCTTGCACTCGGCGTAAGCACCGCTGCGGTGCGCGCCCCGGACCGCTACCGTCGCGCCATGATCGAGGACCGTTTCCTGGCCGACAACGCCGCGCTGCTGCGCCCACCGGTGCAGTTCTATTTCGACTTCTCCTCGCCCTACGCCTACATCGCCTCCGAGTGGATCGAGGCTGTGGCGGCGCGCCATGGGCGCCGTGTGCAGTGGCATGCCATCCTGCTCGGCGCGACCTTCCGGGCCGCTGAACTGAGGCCGCCGGTCGAGCACCCGCTGAAGCGCGACTACGCCCTGCGGGACTTCGAGCGCTCCGCCCGCTTTGCCGGCCTGCCCTACCGGCAGCCTGAGCAGTTCCCCATCGCGACCCAGAATGCTGCGCGTGTGTTCTGGTGGTTGCATGCCCAGGACCCCGCACGTGCCGTCGCCTGGGCCCACACCGGGCTGCGCGCCTACTTCACCCGCGGCATCACGCTCAGCGACCCTGCCGCGTTGAAATCACTGCTGGCCGAATCGGGCGTCGATGCCGATGCCGCCGAGGCGGCCTGGAACGATCCGGCCTGGAAGGCGCGGCTCAAGGCCGAGAACGATGCGGCCATTGCCGCCGGCGTGTTCGGCGCGCCCTACGTCATCGTCGATGGCGAGCCCTTCTGGGGTAACGACCGCCAGGCGCAGATCGACCGTTGGCTGGCCAGCGGTCCCTTCAAGGGCATGGCCTAGAAACCACGGTCACGGTCGCGTCACGACCGGCCGGCAGCATGCCGGCATGCCGACGACGCAAGACCACCCTGCCGCCGCCGACACGCCCACGCTGTCGGTGCGCACCGTCTGGATCTCCGACCTGCATCTGGGCACGCCCGGCTGCCAGGCACAGGCCCTGCTGGACTTCCTGCGCGACGTGGAGTGCGACACGCTCTACCTCGTCGGCGACATCATCGACGGCTGGCAGCTGCGTCGAAGCTGGTACTGGCCGCAGGCCCACAACGACGTGGTGCAGAAGCTGCTGCGCAAGGCGCGCAAGGGCACGCGCGTCATCTTCATCCCCGGCAACCACGACGAGTTCGCGCGCAAATACCTGACGCACAACTTCGGTGGCGTGGAGGTGATGGAGGAGGCCATGCACGTGACGGCTGACGGCAAGCGCCTGTGGATCACGCACGGTGACCTGTACGACGGCGTCATCCAGTGCGCGCGCTGGCTGGCCATCGCGGGCGACCTGGCCTACGAGTTCACGCTCAAGGTCAACCGCTGGTTCAACCGCATCCGCGCCAAGTGCGGGCTGCCGTACTGGAGCCTGTCGCGCTACCTGAAGCACAAGGTCAAGCGTGCGGTCAGCTACATCAACGAGTTCGAGAACGCCGTGGCCCGCGAGGCCAAGAAGCGCGGTGCGCATGGCGTGGTCTGCGGCCACATCCACCATGCCGAGATCCGCGAGATCGACGGCGTGCTGTACTGCAACGATGGTGATTGGGTGGAGAGCCTGACGGCGCTGGTCGAGCACCACGACGGCCGCCTGGAGATCATCGACCGGGGTGACGAGGCCGCGCTGCCGGGCATGCTGCCGGCGGGCAAGGCCAAGCCGGCCGCGCCAGTGGCATTGCCGGTGCCGGCGACCGTCGCGGCACCGGACTCCGTGCTCAGCTGACGATCTTCAGCAGCGCCTGGCCGGCGCGGATCTGCGCGCCGGTCGCGATGCCCTGGGCCAGCTCGAAGCCCTGGGGCACGAAGACGATGATGGTCGAGCCATGCTCGAACCAGCCCATCTCCTGACCCTTCAAGTGCGGGGCGGAGCAAGGCATCTCGTGGGCGCCGCGGTGGCCGATGTGCAGCAGCACGTTCAGCCAGTGCAGCCGGATGCTGGCCACCAGCACGGCCGCCACCGGCACCAGCGCGATGGGCTGGCCGCTGGTGAGCCTCATGCGTACCACCGCGCGCTCGTTGCGGCAGAACAGCCGCTCCACGCGCTTCAGCGCCACGGGGTTCACGTTCCAGGTGTCGCCGCTGAGGTAGGTCACGTGCTCCACGACGCCGTCGGCCGGCGCGTGGAAACGGTGGTACATGACCGACGTCAGCCGCAGCGTGATGAAGCGGCCGCCCTCGAAGACGCTGGCGTCCTGCGTCGGGCCGAACAGCTCTGCGGCCGAGTACGGGAAGCCCTTGGCCTGGTAGACCTGGCCCCGCTGCACCACGCCCATCGCGCCGACGATGGCGTCGCAAGGGCTGGCGAACACGTCGGGCCGCATGTCGAACGGCCGCGCGCCGTCCCTCAGCTCGCGTGTGAAGCAGTCCTTGATGGACGTGAAGTGCGGCTTCTTCGCCTCGCGCAGGTCCAGCGGCGTGAACCATTGCCACAGCCGCAGCGCCAGCCGCGTGAAGGCGGGGCTTTCGATGTTGGCAATGCGCCCCATCAGCCGTGTGGCAGCGATGCGCGGGATGCGGTTGGTCAGCAGGAAGTTCAAGTCCTCCTGCGCGCCCAGCCGGGCCAGCCAGCCGCGCTGCAGCGGCGCTGCTGTGGTGTCGTTCATGGTGCTCTCAAAACTTCTGCGCCAGCATCTCGCGGAACACGCTGCGGCGTATGGCCTTGCCCGTCAGCTCGGGCGCCGTCCACCACCAGCCGTCGGCGCGCATCTCGTCGCAGGCGGCGACGAAGCGGTCCATCACCTCTGCGAACTCGGCATCGTCGTAGTTCAGGCTGAAGATCAGCCGGCCCGTACCCACCCAGCTCAACGCCAGGCCGTGCTTGCGCAGGTAGAACTGCAGCATCCAGTGGTAGCGGCCGGGCTGCTCGTACATGACCGTCCAGATCGTCGACAGGTTGGCCACGCGCACCGGCGCACCGGCCGCCTGCAGCCGCGCGTTGAGCTGTGCACAGCGCTCGTCCCAGCGCGCATCCAGGCCGTCGTACAGCGAGCGCACTTCGGGCTGCTCGATGCGCTTCAGGAACGCTGCCATCGCCGCTACCACGTAGGGGTGCGCGTTGAACGTGCCGCGCGCAAAGCAGATGTCGGCTGGCCGGTCCTCACGGTAGCGCTGCATCAGCGCGCGGCTGCCGCACACCACACCCACCGGCAGCCCGCCACCCAGCGTCTTGCCGTAGGTGACGAGGTCCGCCTTCACGCCGAAGTACTGCTGCGCGCCGCCGGGCGCAAGGCGAAACCCCACGAACACCTCGTCGAAGATCAGCACGATGCCGCGCGCCGTGCACACCTCGCGCAGCCGCTTCAGCCACGCGGTGTAGGCCTCGCGGTCGTAGGCCGCGCGGCGGCTGCCGTCGATCAGCGCCGAGTCGCCCGGCGCGTTGACGTTGGGATGCAGCGCCTGCAGCGGGTTCACCAGCACGCAGGCGATGTCGCGCCGCGTCGCCAGCACCTTGAGCGAGCGCTCGGCCATGTCCTGGAGCGTGAAGGTCTCGCGTGGCGGAAGCGGGTTTCCGGGGCCGGGCTGCACGTCCTCCCACCAGCCGTGGTAGGCGCCGGCAAAGCGCACCAGGCGCTTCCTCTTCGTGTGATAACGCGCTAACCGCACGGCTTGCATGACCGCCTCGGTGCCCGACATGTGGAAGCTCACCTCGTCCTGCCCGGAGATGGCCTTCAGGCGAGTGAGCACGTCCAGCACGCACGGGTGGTAGGCACCCAGCACGGGGCCCAGATCGCGCGCGGTGGCCATGGCCTCGTCAATGCATTCCTTGTAGGCGTCATAGCCCAGCACGTTGACGCCATATGAGCCGGTCAGGTCGTAGAGGCGGTTGCCGTCCAGATCTTCGACCTGCACGCCGTCGCTGTGCTGCAGGAAGGCGCCCACCTTCAAGTGCTCGCGCAGCACCGGGCTGAACTGGAAGGGCACGCGGTAGCGGCCGGTGAACTTCAGGTCGGAGATGGCATCGCGCGCCTGTTCGGTGGCCGCCAACGTCTTCGCGAAGCGCGTGTCGAACTCCGCGCCCAGCCGCTGCAGCGCGGCCTTGCGCGTCGCCGCCACATCGGCCGGCGCGCCGTCGGCCGCGAAGAACTGCGCCTCGTCATAGGCATAGCCCGGCACCCAGCGCGCCAGTCGCTTGGCCATGCGCGAGTGCCCGGCCAGCGAGCGGTGCTTGGCGCGGGACAGCTCGATGCGCCGCTTGGCGGCCGGCAGCAGCGCCAGCGCGCCGAGCGCGAGCGCCGACAGCGTGAAAGCTGCTTCCATCAATGCGCCTGGCCGTGGCCGACGTGGTCCATGGGGTCGATCAACTGGCCGCGCAACAGGTACAGCGGCGACTTCCAGTACAGCAGCACATCGTGCACCGGGTCCGTGATGATCTTGAAGCCCCAGGCCAGGCCTTGCATCAGGTTCTGCGTGACCCACAGCTGCACGACTCGGAAGACCAGGCCCGTCACACCCAGGCAGAACCAGGCCATGCCGACGTCCTCGACAAAGCCGCGCAGGCCCACGGCCGGCTCGATCAGGCCGCCCAGCGAGGGCGCCATCCACAGCACCGCCGGCAGTGCGACCCACACGGCCATCAGCACGATCTTGCGGCGGATGTTGTAGCCGATCTTGATGGCTTCCTTGTACTCGTCGGTGGCCTGGTTCACGTGGTCGTAGCCGCGTGGCTCGAAGAAGAAGTGGCCCGCCTGGCGCGTCGTCATCGACACGCACCAGGCCAGCAGCGCGGCCCAGGCCGGGTTCACGAACACCAGGCCGTAGGCCACCAGGAAGCTCAGCGCGCTGATCAGGTGCAGGCTCTGGTTGATGCGGCTGTGGTGGTAGTAGCGGTGGTCATCCCAGCGCTGCGTCTTCAGGGTTTGGAAGAACTCGTTCACGTCGTCCCGTCCTCGTGTTGGGTGGCAAGCGGGGCGGATGGTGGGGGGCTTGCATGAAATCGGCGTGACGGTCCGCCTGTCATCGTGCTGTTGCATTGGCTGCGGACCATGCGCGGCATGAACACCGCCGACGCCGATGACATCCTGGTTGATGACCTCCCTGCGCCGCGCCATTCGCGGCGGCTCGCGGTGGTCACCGAGACCTATCCGCCCGAGGTCAACGGCGTCGCCATGTCGATGGCGCGCGTCGTGGACGGCCTGAACCGCCGCAACCACGACGTGCAGCTGATCCGCCCGCGCCAGCCGGCCAGGCAGGCGCCGCCCACCAGCGGCAAACCCGCCGTGGACGAGGTGCTTACCAAGGGCCTGCCGGTGCCGCTGTACCCCAATCTGCGCATGGGCGTGCCCAGCAAACGCGCGCTGGTGAAGCTGTGGTCGCTGAAGCGGCCCGACGTCGTGCACATCGCCACCGAAGGGCCGCTCGGCTGGTCTGCGCTGCAGGCCGCGCAACACCTGGTGCTGCCGGTCACGTCGGACTACCGCACCAACTTCCACGCCTACGGCAAGCACTATCGCCTGGGCCTGCTGAGCAAGCCCATCATGGGCTATCTGCGCAAGTTCCATAACCGCTGCGATGCGACCATGGTGCCCACCGAGTCGCTGCGCGTGCTGCTGGGCGAGCGCGGCTTCGAGCGGCTGCAGGTGGTGGGCCGCGGCGTCGATGCGCAGCGCTTCGATCCCGCTCGCCGCAGCGCCTCGATGCGCGAGAGCTGGGGCGCGCGGCCGGACGACCTGGTGCTGGGCTATGTGGGCCGTCTGGCGCCCGAGAAGAATCTGGGCGTGCTGCTGGCCGCCTACGAAGCCGTGAAGGCGCAACAGCCCCAGGTGAAGCTGGTGTTCGTCGGCGACGGCCCCATGCGTGCCGAGCTGGCGGCCCGTGCACCCGACGCGGTGTTCGCCGGCCAGCGCAGCGGCGATGACCTGGCCGTCCACTACGCGGGGCTGGACCTGTTCCTGTTCCCCAGCCTGACCGAGACCTTCGGCAACGTGACGACCGAGGCGATGGCCAGCGGCTGCGCGGTCGTGGCCTTCGACAGCGCGGCGGCGGGCGAGTTGATCCGCAGCGGCGTGAACGGCTGGCTGGCGGGCACCGGCCGCGAGGCGGACTTCGTGGCTGCGGCCCAACTGGCAGCCGGCGACGCCGTCGCGCGGCGCGTGGTGGCCGAAGCGGCGCGGGCGACGGCGCGGCGGCTGGACTGGGGCGATATCACGGCGCGATTCGAGGCCGTGCTGGAGGGGGCGATCTCGCGCGCCGAACCGGTCTTCTCCGCCCCGGGGCTGCAGCCGGCGGTCTAGCGTCTGGCGCCCCGCCATATCAGCAGGGCGATCGCCACCGCGACCAGCAAGCCCAGACCGCTCAGCGTGACGCCGATGGCGACGCCGGCCGCCTCGCACCCTGCGTAAGCCGCCAGCATCACCAGCACGCTCAGGTTCTCGTTGAAGCCCTGCACGGCAATCGACCGGCCCGCGCTCAAGAGCGTGGCGCCGCGGTGCTGCAGCAAGGCGTTCAGCGGCACGACCATCGCCCCGCCCACCGCGCCGACCAGTGCGAGCACGAGGGCAGCTGTCGCCACATCGCTGACCTGCGCCACCACCGGCATCAGCAGCCCCAGCACGACACCCGCCCACAGCCCATGCCGAGCCTGATGCAACGCCAGCCACCGCCCGGCCGCTGCGGCGCCGCCGATGACGCCCACGGCCACCGCGGCCTGCAGGTAGGCTGCCTGGCTCAAGGGCAGCGACAGCGCCTCACCCGCCCAGCGCAGCACCGCAAACTGCAGCGTCGCGCCCGCGCCCCAGAACAGCGTCGTCGCCGCCAGCGACAGCCCGCCCTCGCGATCGCGCCATAGCGTCCGGTTGGCGGCGCGGAACTCCAGCACCAGCGTGGCCGGGTCGTGCGCCACGCTGCGCTGGCGCTGGCCGCTGTCCGGGATGCCCGCATTCAGCAAGCTGCTCAGCGCGTAGATCAGCAGCAGCGCGGCCAGCGAGCCGGTCAGCTTGTCGGCCGGCAACTGCAGGCCATCGCCCAGCGCCGCCAGGTCGGACGCCAGCCATGGCGGGCTGACCAGCGCGCCGCCCAGCACCGCGCCCAGCAGCGCGGCGGATACGACGGTGATTTCTATCCAGCCATTGGCCTTCACCAGCGCCTCGGGCGCGGCCAGTTCCGTGATGAGCCCGTACTTGGCCGGCGCATAGGCCGCAGCGCCCAAGCCCACCACCGTCAGCGCGGCGACCGGGTGCAGGCCCAGCGCCAGCAAGGCCAGGCCGAGCATCTTCACGAGGTTCATGGCGGCCATCACTCGGCCCTTGGCGAAGGCATCGGCCAGCGGCCCCACCCACGGCGCCAGCACGACGTAGGCGGTCATGAAGCCCACCTTCAGCAGCGGCGCCCACCAGGGCGCAAAGCCTTGGCTGCTCAGCAGCGCGATGGCGACGATGAGCAGCGCGTTGTCGGCCAGCGCCGAGGCGAACTGCGCGCCGATGACGAGGCCGAACCCCCGTGGCAGGCGAGCGGCTCCGGGGCCGGCAGCGGAAAGGTGGGCGGTGGCGGGCACAGGGGCCGGACTGTCGGTGCGCGTCGTGAAGCGCTCATGAAACCCCGCAGGGTCTGTGGAAAATGCCGGATAAGCTGTATGAAATTACAGTTCCGTCATGCAAGTTCAGGACAAGCTGGCCATCCTGGCCGATGCCGCCAAGTACGACGCCTCCTGCGCCAGCAGTGGCACCGAGAAGCGCGACTCGCGCGACGGCCGCAGCCTGGGCTCGACGAGCAACGGCATCTGCCACGCCTACACGCCGGATGGCCGCTGCGTGTCGCTGCTGAAGGTGCTGCTGACCAACTGGTGCGTCTACGACTGCCTGTACTGCATCAACCGCAAGTCCAGCGATGTGCAGCGCGCCCGCTTCGGCATCGAGGAGGTCGTGCAGCTGACGCTGTCCTTCTACCGCCGCAACGTCATCGAGGGCCTGTTCCTGTCCAGCGGCATCATCCGCACGCCCGACTACACGATGGAGCAGGTCATCGAGGTGGCGCGGCGGCTGCGCGAACAGGAGCACTTTCGCGGCTACATCCACCTGAAGACCATCCCCGACGCATCGCCCGAGCTGGTGGAGCGCGCGGGCCGCTACGCCGACCGCTTGTCCATCAACGTCGAGCTGCCCAGCGCGGCCAGCCTGAAAGCACTGGCGCCGCAGAAGGATGCGGCGGGCATCGAGCGCACGATGTCGCGCATCCACCTGCGCCTGCAGGCCGCCCGCGAGGCCCGGCGCGAAGCCCAAGCCACCCGCTCGCTGCCCGGCGCCGAGGCGGCGGCGGTGAAGCCGCCTGCCTTCGCGCCGGCGGGCCAGAGCACCCAGCTCATCGTCGGCGCCGACGCGTCGGACGACCGCACCGTGCTGCAGCTGTCCAGCCGGCTCTACACCGGCCAGGGTCTGCGCCGCGTCTACTACTCGGCCTACAGCCCCATCCCGCATGCCAGCCGCGCGCTGCCGCCTCAGGCCGCGCCGCTGCTGCGCGAGCACCGGCTCTACCAGGCCGACTGGTTGATGCGCTTCTACGGCTTCCGGGCCGAAGAGATCGTCACCGAAGCCGGCTTTCTGTCGCTGCGCCACGACCCCAAGCTGGCCTGGGCGCTGGCCCACCCGGCGCAGTTCCCGCTGGACGTGGACCGCGCACCGCGCGAGCAGCTGCTGCGCGTGCCGGGGCTGGGCGTGGGCTCGGTGGACAAGCTGTTGGCCGCACGCCAGCACCGCCGGCTGCGCCGCGCCGACCTGCTCGCGCTGGGGCCGGCCGCGAAGCGTGCGCTGCCCTTCCTCGTCGCCGTGGACCACCGCCCGCGCGCGGACGACGTGCAGGCCCTGGTGCGGCAGCCCGCCGCCACGCCTCAGCAGGCGTCGCTGTTCTGATGGACCTGCCGCTGCGCTACCCGGCCGACTGGGCGAGCTTTGCCGCCCAGCTGCCCGCCCTGCTGGCCGGTGCCGCCGACTGGACGCACGATGTCGGCGAGCAGGCGCCGCTGTTCGACGAGCCCACCGGGGCCGAGGCCCGCGCCTGGGTGCCGCCGGAGGGCTGGGATGCGCTGGGCCGGCAGGTCGCCATGCATGCCGACGACGACCGCTATGCCCGCCTGCTCGCTTTCGCGCGGCGGCTGCAGCGCGAGCCGGGGCTGTGGGCCGACCCGCTGGACCCGCAGCGCCGCCACCTACAGTCGCTGGCGCGCCAGGTGGGGCGAGAGATCCACAAGATGCACGCCTTCGTGCGCTTTCGCGAGGTCGCCGATGCGCAGGCCCAGGGCGGCCGCCGGCATGTGGCCTGGTTCGAGCCGGCGCATCACATCCTCCGCGCCGCCGCGCCCTTCTTCGTGAAGCGCTTTGCGCAGCACCCCTGGGCCATCCTGACGCCGCGGGGCTGCCTGCACTGGGACGGCCGTCGCCTGACCGGCGCCGGCCCGGCGCGCCGCGAGGACGCGCCGCCCGAAGACGCGGGCGAGGCGCTGTGGCTGACCTACTACCGCAGCATCTTCAATCCGGCGCGGCTCAAGGTGGCGGCGATGAAGAAGGAGATGCCGGTGCGCTACTGGGCGCAGTTGCCCGAGGCTGCGCTGATCAGCGGCCTCGTGCGCGATGCGGCCGAGCGCGAGGGCCGCATGCGCGGTGCCTGACGCATGCCGCGTCCCGGGCCTCAGACCTTTTCGAACAGCAGTGCCAGTTGGCTGGCGATCAGCAGCTCCTGGCGCGTCCAGGCGCGCGTGGCGCGAGCGTCCACCAGCCACAACGCGCCGGCCAGCTGGGCGCCGTCGTACAGCGGCACCTCGATGCGTGCCTCGGCCGCGCCTTGCAGGCCGGCCAGTTCGTCGTGGCAAGGGTGCAGTGCCGCGTCGGGCAGCGCCAGCGGCGCACCATGGCGGTTCAGCAGGTCCAGATAGCGCGGCTGCGCCTGTGCCGTCAGCCCGCCCGGCCCCATGGGCCAGCGGACGACGTGGGCCAGACCCAGGATGCGCAGGCTCGCCGCCTTCAACTCGGCGAGGGCTTCAGGCGGCGTGGCCGCGGCCAGCCGCTGGCGCTGGCTGGACAGCTGCAGCAACAGTTCTTCCGGCGTGACCGGTGTGCCGGCCTCCTCGGCGGGCGGCGCTGCCAGCGTGGTGCGCGCGGGCAGGCTCAGCCGCTCGATCTCGGACTGCAGGGCCAGGTGTTGCCACAGGTGGTCCAGCGCGCCGGCCGCGTCGCCCTCGGCCTGCAGCAGCTCGGCCAGTTGGCGATGTGCCTGGCGGGCCTGGGCGCGGGCCTGGATGCGTTGTGCCAGCGCCAGGCCGTGGCGCGTGGAGCGCACGGCGGACGCGTTGTCGCCGCGGGCCAGCGCGATCTCGGTCCAGGTGCGGCTCGCGGCGGCCTCCAGCCAGGGGTAGCCTTGTCGGGCCGCGATGTCCAACGCGAGACGGCAGTCGGCCACGGCCCAGTCCATGCGCTGGCGGGCCAGCGCGGCGCGGGCCAGGTGCCAGTGCGCCTCGGCCTCGAACACGCGGTGCGCGCCACGCCGGGCGGCGGCCAGGCCATGGCTGAAGTGCCGCTCGGCGGCCGGCAGGTCGCCGGTCTCGAAGCTGCCGACGCCGATGTTCAGCGCCAGCTTGGCGGCGAGATAGCTGTCATCGCCGTCCTTGCTGGATTGGGCCAGGTGTTCGCCAGCATCGCGCATCTGGCGCAGGCCGCGCGCCCAGTCGGCATGGGCGTAGTGGATCTGGCCCAGGCCGATGCGCGCGGCCACGCCCGTCTGCAGATGGCCGCTGACCTCGGCCAGGTCCAGCGCACGCGACCACTGCTCGGTGGCGAGCTGGTACTCGCCCTGCTGATAGGCGATGCGGCCCAGCGCCTCGCAGACGCGCGCGGCCTGCACCGGGAAGTGGCCCGCCGCCGCCAGCGCGCCGGCCTGTTCCAGCGCCGGCAGCAGCTCCAGCGCCCGGCCGCGCGGCTCCAGCAAGCCGAAGCGGGCATAGAGCGCGTCCACGCCGACAGCGGTGTCGCCGCTGGCGAAGGCCTGGGCGCTCAGCGCCTCCAGCAGCCGGTCGGCCGCGGCCGGGTGACGGCGCGAGACGCGGCCGATACGGCCCAGCAGGTCGGCCAACGCCGGGCTGGCGGCGGGAAGCAAAGTGAACACGGCGGCGTTGGTGGGTTGGTTTCTCACTGGTATTCTTGTCGATTCCAGGGCAGCGCCGTGCCGGGACTGGGGACAGTCCTAGCCTCGAACAAGTGGCGCAGACCAGTTTAAAACCAATTGACGACCCCCATCGTTGGTATTAGAGTGGTATCGACTCATTCACGTCGACCATGCCACTCGCTCTCGATCCCGCCCTGAAGACCTCCCGCAACTCCGGCCGACCTGTGCGCTGGTGGGTGGGCATCGATGGCGGCGGTACCAGCACGCGCGCCCTGGTGGCCGATGCCGAAGGCCGCATCGTCGGTCGCGGCGAGGCCGGCGCGTCGGCGTTGAACCAGGGCACCGAGCAGGCCTGGCGGCACATCGCCGAGGCCATACAGAAGGCCGGCGTGCCGGGGCTGGAACTGCGCGACTGCGCGCTGGGCCTGGGCCTGTCGGGTACGGGCGTGCCGGCGCAGTTGCAGGCCTTTGTCGCGGCCGATCCTGGCGTCGCGCGCTTCTCGCTGGTCACCGACGGCATGGTGGCGCTGCTGGGCGCCCATGGCGGCCGGCCCGGCGCACTGCTGATCTCGGGCACGGGGTCGGTGGCCGAAGCGCTGCTGGAAGATGGCAGCCGGCGCATGACCGGCGGCTGGGGCTGGCAGATCGGCGACGAGGGCAGCGGTGCCTGGCTGGGCCAGCAGGCGATGAAGATTGCGCAGGCCGCGTATGACGGCCGAGCCCCACGGGGGGCACTGGCCGAAAACGTTTACGCCGCCGTGGGCGCCAGCCGCGAGCAACTGCTGGCGTTCTGCGCGCAGGCCGGGCAGGGCGGCTACGCCAGCCTGGCGCGCCTCGTCTTCGACAGCGAGGCCAGCGACCCTGCCGCTGCGGCGCTGCTCGACGCGGCAGCGCGCGCGCTGGACCTGCTGGCCGACGCGCTTCACCCCACCCTGCCGCTGGCACTGGCCGGCAGCATCGCGCAGCGCTTGGCGCCGCGCCTCAGCCCGGCCTTGCAGTCCCGCCGCGTCGAACCCCAGGGCGAGCCGGTGGCCGGCGCGCTGTGGCTGATCCAACAGGAAACGTCTGCTCCATGAGCGAATCATCTGCAAAACAGTTGCGGGCCGAGCGCCGGGCCGCCCCAAGCCGGCCCGCATCCCCTGGGGGGATCGGCCAACGTACACGTTGGACGAGGGGCTGACATGTCTGCCGCTTTCGATTTCAAGCCCGATCCCAACGCGGCCTCGCCGCTGTACATGCAGCTGGCGCAAAGTCTCGCGACCGCGATCCGTGACGGCGTCTTCCACGCCGACGAGGCGCTGCCGAGCGAGCGCGTGCTGGCCGAGCAGCTGGAGCTGTCGCGCGTCACCGCGCGCAAGGCCATCGACCGGCTCGTCGAGCAGGGCCTCATCATCCGCAAGCGCGGTTCGGGCAACTACATCGCGCCCAAGCTGGAGCAGCCGCTGACGCGCCTGACCAGCTTCTCCGAAGAGCTGCACCAGCGCGGCTTCGTGCCGGGCTCGCGCTGGCTGCTGCGCGGCTTCACGCCGGCGGCGCCCGACGAGCAGCTGTCGCTGGAGCTGAAGAGCGGCGAACGCGTCGCGCGGCTGGAGCGGCTGCGGCTGGCGGACTCGGTCGTCATGGCCTACGAGGTGTCGGTGCTGCCGCAGAGCGTGCTGCCCGATCCGCAGAAGGTCGAGGCCTCGCTGTACACCCACCTGGGCGACCGCGCCCCGGTGCGCGCGCTGCAGCACATCCGTGCGTTGAACGCCGACGCGAAGCTGGCTGGTCTGCTGGAGGTGCCGTTAGGGGCGGCGGTGCTGTTCATCACCCGCGTGGGCTATCTGGCCTCGGGCCAGGCGGTGGAGCTGACGCACTCGTACTGCCGCAGTGACTACTACGACTTCGTCGCCGAGATGCGCAGGGACTGATGAAACTCGAAGGTGACATCGTCACGCCGCAGGGCGTGGTCCGCGGCCATCTGCGCATTGAGCAGGGCCGCATCGCGTCCATCGTGGGTGACGCCATCGAGGCCGCAGAAGTCGGCGGAGGCGGTCGTGCCGTGCTGCTGCCCGGCTTCATCGACATCCATGTGCACGGCGGCGGTGGCCGCGACACGATGGAGGGCGGTGACGCCATCGCATCAATAGCGCGCCGCCATGCCCGCCACGGCACGACGGCTCTGCTGGCGACGACGATGACCGCACCCATCGCCGACATCGAGGCCGCGCTGAAGGCGCTGGGCCCGGTCTGCCGCGAGCGCGGCGCCCAATCGGCACGCGTGCTGGGCGTGCATCTGGAAGGCCCCTACATCAGCCCCGGGCGCCTCGGCGCGCAGCCGGCCTACGCGATTCCCGCGACGCTGGACGAGGTCCTGCGCCTCAACGAGTTCGCGCCCATCAAGGTGCTCACCATCGCACCCGAGATGCCCGGCCACATCGCGCTGATCGGCCCGCTGCGCGACGCCGGCATCCGCGTGCAGATCGGCCACAGCAACGGCAGCTACGACGACGGCGTGGCCGCGCTCGACGCCGGTGCGGCCGGCTTCACCCATCTCTTCAACGCGATGAGCGCGCTGCACCACCGCGAGCCCGGCATGGTGGGCGCGGCGCTGGCGCATGGCGAGCACGCCGAATTCATCCCCGACCTGCTGCATGTGCATCCCGGCGCCATCCGCGCGGCGCTGCGCTGCATCCCGGGCCTGTTCTGCGTGACCGATTCGACCGCCGCCGCCGGCATGCCCGACGGCGAGTACCGCCTGGGCGAGCACACGGTGCTGAAGTGCCTGGGCGGCGTGCGCCTGCCCGACGGCACCTTGGCCGGCAGCGCGCTGACGATGGACCAGGCGCTGCGCAATCTGGTGCAGGTGCTGGGCCTGCCGCTGACGGAGGCCGCCCGCCGGGTGTCGACGGTGGCGGCGGACTACCTGGGCTTGTCGGACCGCGGGCGCCTCGTCGAAGGCGCCTGGGCCGATGTGGTGGTCATGGATGCCCAGCTCCAGCTGCGGCGCGTGTTTGTGGAAGGTGAAGAGATCGATGTCGTCGTTGATGCTTGAAGAGGCGCTGAGCGCGCCTGACGCGGTGGCCCGCCAGCTGGCCGCCGACCCGCTGAGCTACGCCCGCCTGGGCCAGGCGCTGCAGGAGCAGCCGCCCGCCGGCGTGCTGACCATCGCGCGCGGCAGCTCGGACCATGCGGCCCACTACCTAGCGTATCTCGTCATGGCGCGGCTGGGCCGGCTGGTCACCTCGCTGCCCATGTCGCTGATCACGCTGTACCAGAGCCGCCTGCACTGCGAGGGCCTGCTGTCGCTGGCGTTCTCGCAGTCGGGCCAGAGCCCCGACCTGATCGCGCCGACGAAATTCTTCCGCGAAGGCGGCGCCCGCACGGTCGCCTTCGTCAACGCCGCCGGCTCGCCGCTGGCCGCCGCGGCCGAACACGTGTTCGAGCTGCACGCCGGCCCCGAGAAGAGCGTTGCCGCGACCAAGAGCTACATCGCCCAGCTGGTGGCCGGTGCCCGCGTCGTGGCCGCGTGGCAGCAAGACGATGCATTGCGCGCCGCGCTGAACGTGCTGCCCATCGCGCTGGAGCAGGCGAGCAAGCTGGACTGGAGCGCCGCGCTGCCGGTGCTGAAGGACGAGGACCGCCTGTTCGTGCTGGGCCGCGGCACCGGCCAGGCCGTCGCGATGGAAGCGGCGCTGAAGCTGAAGGAGACCTGCGGCATCCAGGCCGAGGCCTTCTCGGGCGCCGAGGTCAAGCACGGCCCGATGGCGCTGGTGCGCGATGGCTACCCGCTGCTGGTGTTCGCGCCGCGCGGCCCGGCGCAGGCCGGCCTGATCGCCATCGCCGAGGAGATGAGCGCCCGCGGCGGCCGCGTGCTGCTGGCCGCGCCGCTGGGCACGAAGTGCGCCGAAGGCGTGCAGATGCTGCCGCTGGTCACCACCGGCAACGAGGACCTGGACCCCATCGCCCTCGTGCAGAGCTTCTATCCGATGGTCGAGGCGCTGGCGCGTGCGCGCGGCTTCAACCCGGACGTTCCGCCCAACCTCGCCAAAGTCACCAAGACGCACTGACCACCATGAGCACCTTCGACCCTGGCCGTCTCGTGATGGTCGACATTCCAGGCAAGCACCTGGACGCCGAGACCGCGGCCTTCCTGCGCGCGCAGAAGATCCGCTCGGTCTGCCTGTTCCGCAAGAACATCGGCACCGAGGACGAGGTGCGCGCGCTGATGCGTGACCTCATCGCCGTGCTGGGCCCCGAGGCGCTGATCGGCATCGACCAGGAAGGCGGCGCCGTCGTGCGCGTGACCTTCCTGCCGCAGCCGCCGTCGGCGATGGCGCTGGGGGCCAGCGGCGACGCGGACCGTGCCGAGGCCGTGGGCGCGGCGGTGGCGCGTGGGTTGAAGTCGCTGGGCATCAACTGGAACTTCGCGCCGGTGCTGGATGTCAACAACAACCCGGCCAACCCGGTCATCGGCGAGCGCAGCTTCTCCAACGACCCGGTCGAGGTCAGCCGCCTGGCTGCCGCGTGGATGCGCGGCTCGCTGCGCGAAGGCGTGGCCTGCTGCGTGAAGCACTTCCCCGGCCACGGCGACACGCATGTGGACTCGCACCACGCGCTGCCCACCGTCGACAAGACCCGCGCCGAGCTGAACGCGCTGGAGCTGGCGCCATTCAAGGCGCTGGCGGGTCAGGCGCCGGCCATGATGACGGCGCACATCGTCTACCCGCAGATCGACCCCGACCGGCCGGCCACGCTGTCGCCCGAGCTGATCGGCGGCATCCTGCGCCGCGACTGGGGCTACGACGGCGTCGTCATCACCGACGCGCTGATGATGAAGGCCGTGGCCGAGCGCTTCGGCTACGCCAAGAGCGCCGTCATGGCCATAGCAGCCGGTGCCGACATGGTGCTGGCGCAGGGCTCGCTGGACGAGCAGTTGGTGGCCATCAACGCGCTGCGCGACGCCTTCGCGGACGGCCGCCTGACGCCGCAGCAAGGCGAGACGGCCAACCGCCGCCTCGACACGCTCGCCGCCGCCTACCCGGCCCGTTTCGTCGATGACGCCGCCGCCCGCGCGGCCGACCATGCGTTGATGAGCCAGGCCTGGGCCGCCGGCCTGACCGCGCTGCGCGGCGCCAAGCCGCCCGCGCTGAACGCGCCCATCCGAGTCATCGTGCAGGGCGACGTGCCGACCGACATGGTGTCGGAGGCCGGCCCCACCGGCCGCCAGGCGGTCGCGCTGTTCGAGGCCTTCACCGACGCGCAGATCCAGATGGTCGAAGACATCGCCAAGCTGGACTGGACGACGGTGCCCCAGGACGGCCGCGTCAACGTGCTGGTTTCCACGCGCCGCGCGCGCTACGGCCTGACGGCGTCCGAGTGGCGACCCGACCTGCACCTGTCGCTGTGGAACCCCTACCAGACGCTGGACGTCGCCGGCCCCACCGTGCTGACCTGGGGCTTCGCGCCCGGCGCGCTGGCTGGCCTGAAGGCCTGGCTGGAAGGCAAGACCCAAGCCACCGGCCGCGCACCGCAAGGACTGCAGTGATGGAACAAGCCCGCACGCCCATGAGATGGGTGCCCACCCTGTACTTCGTGCAGGGCATGCAGTTCTTCGTCGTCATGCTCATCGCGGGCCTGATGTTCAAGAACCTGGGCGTGGCCAATGACCAGATCGCGCGCTGGACGGCCGTGCTGGGCCTGGCCTGGGCCATCAAGCCGCTGTGGAGCCCGTTCCTGGAGCTGGCGCGCAGCAAGAAGCTGATCGTCGTCATCGCGCAGTACGTCGGCGCCGTGGGCCTCGGCCTGATGGCGCTGGCGCTGCAGCTGCCGCACTGGTTCGCCGCGGCCATCATCGTGCTGTTCCTGATCGCCTACGCATCGGCCACGCACGACATCGCCTGCGACGGTCTGTACATGTCATCGCTGGACGAGAAGCGCCAGGCGGCCTACGCGGGCTGGCAGGGCGCGTTCTTCAACTGCGCGCGCTTCTTCATCACCGGCGTGGTGCTGAAGATCGCCGGCTCGCTGGAGACCAGCATGGGCGCGGCGAATGCGTGGTCCACCGTGTTCCTGATGCTCGCCGGCCTCGTCGCCGTGCTGGCCACCTACAACGCCCGCACGCTGCCCGGCACGCTGAGCACCGAGCACGGCGAGATGACCGCCTCCGGCGTGGCGGCGCTGCTGAAGGAGGTCGTCATCGCCTTCTTCCAGAAGCCCGGCATCTGGCGCGCGGTGCTGTTCATCGTCATGTTCCGTTTCGCCGAAGGCCAGGTGCAGACCATAGGCCCGCTGTTCCTGCTGGAAGCCCGCGACAAGGGCGGCCTGGGCCTGACGACGGGCCAGGTCGCCGACGTCTACGGCTGGGTGGGCACGGGCGCCTTCCTCGTCGGCTCGGTGCTGGGCGGCTGGGTCACCAGCAAGCTGAGCCTGAAGCGCGCGATGCCGCTGCTGGTGCTGGCCATGTGCGTGCCCAACGTGACCTTCTACTACCTGGCTTCGGCGCTGCCGCAGGACCTGCCGCACATCGCCGCCGCCGTGGGCATCGAGATGTTCGGCTACGGCTTCGGCTTCGTCGGCATGATCCTGTACATCATGCAGGCCGTGGCGCCGGGCCGCTTCCAGACGGCGCACTACGCGCTGGGTTCGGGCGTCATGCAGCTGGGCTTCATCCTCAGCAAGTCCATCAGCGGCGACATCCAGCTGGCCATGGGCTACGAGAAATTCTTCGCCTGGACCATCGCCTGCGGCCTGCCGGCCCTGCTGCTGCTGCTGTGGGTGCCGATGCCGCGCAAGGCGCAAGCGGCCGAGGCGGTGCCCGCATGAAGTTCGCGTTGACCCTGCTGGCCGCCGTCGCGGCCCCCGCGTTCGCCAACGGCGAGTTCTTCGACGACTTCTCGCAGGCCGACGTGGCCGCGCTGCGCGCCAGCGGCTGGGTGCTGCGCGACGGCACGGGCCACCCGGGCCTGCCGGGCACGCGCTTCGCGCCGGGCCAGCTGTCCATCGCTGGCGGCCAGCTGAAGCTGCGCCTGGCCACCGACGGCACGGTTGCCGGCACCGTGCAACCGCAGCTGTGCGCGGCGCGCAAGTTTTTGTGGGGCACGACGACGGCGCGCGTGCGGCTGCGCGACACGGCGGCCAAGGACACCATCGTGCAGGCCTTCTACCTGGCCAGCCCGCTGAGGTACGACTTCGATCCCGAGTTCAGCGAGGTCGACTTCGAGTACCTGCCGCACGGCGGCTGGGGAGCGCCCGACACCCGGCTGTACGGCGTGGCCTGGCAGACCGTGCGCGTCGAGCCCTGGCTGTCGTTCAACAGCTCGGGCCAGTTGAAGGGCTCGTTTGATGGCTGGCAGATCCTGACCGTGCAGGTCGAGGCCGGCCGCGTGCGCCACTACGCCAACGACAAGCTGCTCAACGAGGCCGCCGGCCGCAACGTGCCGGTGCAGCCCATGGCGATCAGCTTCAGCCACTGGCTGTCCGGCGGTGCCACACCGGGCGCGCCGCGCTCGCACGAGTTCGAAGTGGACTGGGTGCTGCACGCGCAAGGCCAGACCGTGACGCCCGCCGCCATGCAGGCGCGCGCCGCCGAACTGCAGCGCCAGGGCGTCGCCCGGCGCGACACCGTGCCCGAGTCGGGCCTGACGAGCGAGTGCAACATATGAACAAGCGCTTCCTTCTCGCGCTGGTCTTCGCGGCCTCGCTGGCTCAGGCTCAACCGAAGCCGGCACCGGTCGTCGGCACCTACATCCTGGCCGAGCGCGGCGTGCAGGTCGTCGAGCAGCTCAAGCCCGGCCGCGTCACGCACATCCTGTACGCCTTCCTGCTGATCTGCGGCGACGGCCAGCGCGCACAGGACGAGGCCGCCTGCAAGGGCCAGCCCAGGTTCGGCATCCAGCCGCATGCGGACCAGGACGTCTTCTCCGCCGCCTTCCAGCGCCTCAAATCACGCGACCCCAAGGTGCAGGTGCTGGCCTCGGTGGGTGGTTGGGGCGGCTCCGACCCCTTCTTCCACCTCGCGGCCACGGCCGAGGGCCGCGCGGCCTTCATCAAGCACTCGACCGACTGGCTGCGCGCCCACCCCGGCTTCGATGGCCTGGACATCGACTGGGAGCACCCCGGCAACAACGGCGCCGCCAACGGCGTGCAACTGGGCAGCCCGGCCGATGGCGAGCGCTTCGTGAAGCTGATGCAGGAACTGCGCGCGGGCCTGGATGCACTGGGCCGCGAGACCGGACGCCGCTACGCGCTGACGGTGGCCATCAACACCACCAAGGAACAACTGGTGCGCATGCCCATGGGCCCGGCCGCCAAGTCGCTGGACCTGGTGTTCATGATGACCTACGACTTCACGGGTCCGTGGACAAAGCACATCGGCAACCACACGGCGCTGCGCAGCAGCAAACCCGGCGCCGAGAGCCTGGAGAAGGCGGTTGCCGACCTGAAGGCCGAAGGCGTGCCGGTGGAGAAGATGGTGGCCGGCGTCGCGATGTACGCGCGTGGCTTCGACGGCGTGAAGCCCGATGGCAGCTACGGCAAGCCCTGGCCCAACGCCGACGGCTCCATCGCGTTCAAGGATGTGGCCGCGCTGCGCCAGCAGGGCCTGAAGCCGGTGTTCGACCAGGCCTCGCAGTCCTGGGCCATGGTGGGCTCGGAGAAGTTCGTCGGCTACGACGACCCTCGTGCCGTGCGCGCCAAGGTCGCGTTCGCGAAGCAGGCCGGCCTGGCCGGTGTGTTCGCGTGGGAGCTGAGCCAGGACAACGGCGAGATACTCGACGCGATGAACACCATGAGGCCGTGAGCGCTGTGGTGGCGCGTGGCAGGGGATGGAGCCGATCATGAGGCCGGTTGAGGTCTGGCAGGTCGCCGACGAGGTGCCGCTGAAGGCGCGTCTGCAGCAGCGTGCCGCACCCGTGCTGCTGAAGGGCCTGCTGGCCCACTGGCCCGCCGTGCAGGCCGGGCGTGGGGCGCCACTGGCCATCTGCGACTACCTGCGCCGCTTCGACCGGGGGGTGGAGGTCTTCGCCACCAAGACCCGTGCGGCGGCCCGCGGCGTGATGGGCTACAACGACGACCTCACCGATTTCGCCTTCGTCAAGGCGCGCATGACACTGGCCGAGTTCGTGGCCAACCTCGCTGCCTACCTGCCCGCCGAGGAGGCCCCCGCCATCGCCGCGCAATGCGCCAAGGTCGGCGAGGTCATTCCCGGATTCCTGGATGAGAACCGGTTGCAGACCTTGCCGGGCGTGGTGCCCAACTTCTGGCTGGGCAATGCGTTGACGGTGCCGGTGCATCACGATCATCCGTACAACCTCGCCTGCGTGGTGGCGGGCCGGCGCCGCTTCACGCTGTTCGCGCCGGATCAGGTGGGCAACCTCTACATCGGGCCGTTGGAGCACACGCCGTCGGGGGCGCCGATCTCGGTCGTGCATCCCAAGGCGCCGGACTACGCGCGCTATCCGCGCTACCGCGACGCGCTGGCGTCGGCGGTCGTTGCCGAGATGGAGCCGGGCGACGCCCTCTTCATCCCGCCGCTGTGGTTCCATCAGGTCGAGGCGCTGGAGAAGGTCAACCTGCTGGTCAACTACTGGTGGCCGGTCGCGGTCCAGGCGCCATTGCCCAGCCCCGCGAGCGCGTTGATGCAGACCCTGCAGGTGCTGAATGCGTTGCCGCCGACCCAGCGCGAGGCCTGGGCGGCGATGTTCGAGCACTACGTCGTGCAACGCGACCGCGATCCGGCCGCCCACATCCCCGAGGCCTGGCAAGGCGTGCTGGCCCGGCGCAGGAGTGCGTGATGCGGGCGATCAAGGAACTGCATGGCGTCACGCGTCAGCGCTTCGAGAACGAATTGCTGGCGGGCTACGAGCCGGTCGTGCTGCGCGGAGCGGCAGCCCACTGGCCGCTGGTGCAGCAAGGCCGCGCGGGCCTGCAACCCTGTCTGGAGTACCTGATGGGCTTTGACGGCGGCAAGCCGGTCGACGCCATCCTCGCCAAGCCCGAGCCCGCGCGGGCCTTCGGCTACAAGCCGGATCTCGCCGGTTTCAACTTCGCCCACGACAAGCGCCCCTATGCGGCGCTGTTCGAGCAGCTCTGGCGCTACAGCCACTTTCCCGACCCCCCGGCGCTGGCCGCGCAGAGCGCGCTGGTGGCCGACGCGCTGCCGGGCCTGGAGCGGGCGAACCTGCTGCCGCTGCTGGACGCGGCGGTGCAGCCGCGCATCTGGATCGGCAACCGGGCCACGGTGCCGGCGCACTTCGACGATTCGCACAACATCGCCTGCGTGGCCGCCGGCAGGCGCCGGTACACGCTGCTGCCGCCAGCCTGCGCGCCGTTGCTCTATCTGGGGCCGCCGGACTACGCGCCGACGCCGGCGCCCATGTCTGTCGTGCCGGACCTGCACCGCGCCGACCCGGCGCAGTTCCCGCGGGTGGGCGAGGCGTTGCAGCAGGCTGTGGTGGCCGAGCTGGAGCCCGGCGATGCGATCTACATCCCGCCACTGTGGTTCCATCAGGTCGAGGCGCTGGCGCCGCACCTCAACATCCTGATGAACTATTGGTGGCGCCCCGAGGCCGGGCCCGGTCGGGCGGACGACCTGCACATGGCCGCGATGCGCCTGGCCATGCTGGCGCTGCGTCATTTGCCCGACGCGGAGCGCGAGGGCTGGCGGGCGCTGTTCGGGCACTACGTGTTCGGTGCGCGCGGCGAGGCGCTGCGCCACATCCCCGAAGGCCAGCGCCACCTGTTCGGTGAACTGGACGCCGCGGCCGATGCCGCCGTTCGTCAGGATCTGCGGACCCGGCTTTGACTCACCACAGGTAGAGCTGCAGCGTCTTGTCGCCCACGCGCGGCGGGATGTGGGCCAGCAGCTCGCGGTGATCGGGGAAGTTCATGGCGCTGCGTGCGACGAAGTCGTCCACCGCCGCCAGTTGGTGCCGTGCCTGGTGCGGCGTGGGCGCCTGCAGTTCGTCGGGGAACACGCCCATGCCCGCCAGCAGCGCGTACCAGGACACGATGGGGTAGCCCTGGCCGAAGCGGCCCTGCTTCAGCCCCGCGGCCAGCGGCTTGCGCGACATCCAGGTCATCAGCACGCCTTGCAGCGAGTCCGACAGGTGCATGTTCTCGGCGTTGGCGCGCCAGTAGTCGGTGTCGGTGCGCGAATTGGTCTTGTAGTGCGCCACGATGTAGTCGCGCGTGTTCTCGAAGCGCGTGCGCATGAACTCGTTGAAGCGCTCCTGCGCGGCGGGGCCCATGTCGCCTTGCTCCAGGGCCTGCACCAGCGCCGCGGCCGTGCGCTGCACGAAGAGCAGTGCCGTGGCCTCCAGCGGCTCGATGAAGCCTTGCGACAGCCCCACCGCGACGCAGTTGCGGCTCCATTGCTTGGCCATGCGGCCGACGCGCATCTTCAGGTGGCGTGCCGGCACGTCCGACGCCAGCAGTCCGAGGTGGCTGCGCAGCTCGGTCTCGGCCTGGTCCGCGGAGCAATGCGCGCTGCTGTAGACGTAGCCGTTGCCGCGGCGGTTGGTCAGCGGGATCTTCCATGCCCAGCCGTGGCGCAGTGCGGTGGCCGTGGTCTGTGATTCGATGGGACCGTCAAGCGGCGTGGGCATCGCGATGGCCGCGTCGTTGAAGAGGTTGTCGGCGTAGGGGATGAAGGGCGTCTTCAGTGCCTGGCCGATCAGCAGCGATGCGAAGCCGGTGCAGTCGACGAAGAAGTCGGCCTGCAGCGTGTCGCCGTCGTCGAGCAGCAGGCGTGCGATGTCGCCTTGCTCATCGAGCTGGACCTGCGTGACGTGGCGCTGCAGATGCGCAACGCCTCGCTCGACGGCCTTGGCGGCGAGGAATCGCCCGAGCAAGGTGGCGTCGAAGTGATACCCGTACCAGATGTCGAACGGAAAGTTGCGCCCGGCCCGTGGCCCCTTGCCCTGGCGGGCCAGCGTGGCGGCGACGAAGAATCGGTCCGGGTGGGCGTGCACGTCCGCCCCCTCCAGCCGCGCGTGTACGTTGTCCACGAACTGATGCATGGTCATGTTGTCCAGCATCGATGCGAAGGGGTGGAAGTAGCGCTCGAAGCCCGGCTTGGTGGACCAGCCCTCGAAGGTGATGCCGCTCTTGTAGGTAGCGTTGCAGGCCGGCATCCATTCCGACTCCTCGATGCCCAGGCCGTCGAAGAAGCCGCGCAGCCACGGCGTGGAGCCTTCGCCGACGCCGATGATGCCCACCTGCGGTGACTCCAGTACGGTCACCTTCAGGCGCGGGCCGTAGGCGGTGCTGGCCAGCATCAGCGCCGTCATCCAGCCGGCCGTGCCGCCGCCGACGACGCAGACATGGTGGACGGGCGGCGGTGCTTCCGTCGACCCGCTGATCGGACGCGCGGTGACGTGCTGATTGAAGACGGTGGCGGTATCGGTCATGGGGCTCGGAAAGGAAAAAAGGGGAACGCGTCGTGCGCGCTCCCCTTTTGATTCTGGTCCGGCCGGCCGGGTAGGCGGGCCGGGATGCTGAGGCCGTCGAGGCCAGCCGATCAGTACTTGATCCGGGCGGTCAGGTAGAACTGGCGGCCGTTCTTGTAGATCGCGCGCGGCTGGGACTTGAAGTCGCCGTAGTACTTCAGCGTCGGGTCGTTCAGGTTCTGCGCATCCAGGCTGAAGGCGAAGTGATCGTTGAGCTTGTAGCCCACCGAAGCCGACAGCACCGCGGCGCCGCGCTGGAAGTAGTCGGTGCCACGGTCACGACCCAGGTAGTTGTCCGAGTTGTAGCCGTAGTTGACGCGCGCCGAGAACTGGTCGTTCTCGTAGAAGCCGTTCAGGTTGGCGGTGTGCTTCACCGCGCCGCGCAGCACGTGGCCGGTGGCGTCGTGCGCATCGGCGAAGGTGTAGTTGGCACCGATGCCGAAGTTGTTGAACACCGGGGTCTCGAACGCGAACTCCAGACCCGTGACGCTGGCCTTGCGGTTGATCTGGGTGGTCAGATCGAACGGGGCTGTGACACGCTGGTTGCTCGGCGAGCCTTGCTGGCCGCCGGCGGGCGTGACGTCCGTGGAGGCGGTCACGCGGCGAACGCCGTCGGTGATGTAGCTGCCGATGTTCATGTGGAAGGCGCCCATGGACACGAAGGCCCGCGGAGCAAAGTACCACTCGATGTTGGTGTCGAAGTTGGTCGAACGGATCGGGTCCAGATCGGGGTTGCCGCTGGTGCCGGTGCCCACGGCCTTGCCGGTCGGGTCGGAGTAGCCGCCCAGCAGCTGGGCCGCCGACAGCGCCGTGTAGTCCGGGCGGGTCAGTGTGCGCGACAGCGACAGGCGGGCGACGACCTTGGGCGTCACGTCGATGCGGATGCTGGCGCTGGGCAGGGCGTCCGTGTAGCTGCGGTCATGGTAGGTCTGGTAGTAGCCCGTCGGGTCGGTCCAGTTCGGGCCGACAGCGGCGAAGGCGGACGGGACATAGCCCGGGAGCGTCTTGTCGCTGGTGGGCTTCCAGATCAGCGTGCTGGACTTGGTGCGCACCAGGCGCAGGCCCACGTTGCCGTTCCAGCCGTTGCCTTCGAGGTTGCCCTGCAGGTAGCCGGCCGACGACTCTTCCTTCACGGCGTACTCATGCGTCACCATGCGGCGCGAGATGTCGCGGTTGGAATACTTCTGCGCATAGGCGGCCAGCGCTTCTGCCGTCGGATAGGGGATGCCCGTGGGGAAGCCACCACCCAGGCCGCTGCCGAAGTTGCCGGGGTAGGTCTCGGTGTAGGCGGAGGCGGGGAGCGGGTTGGCGAAGGGGTCGGTACCCCAGTTCGGGCCCTGGTTCACGATCGGGCCGTCGGTGTAGCGGTCATGCTTGGCGCCGCGCAGGCCGAACTTCAGGCTGCGCAGCATGCCGACGTCGAGCGTGTACTCGGCGTCCACCTGTGCCCAGCTGTCCTTGTCCTGCACGATGACGTTCTGGTCGCCGAAGATCCAGTCGGTGCCCGACGGCTTGAGCGCTGCAGCGTTGGCATTGCCGATGTTGAATGCCGGCGCCTCGCCGCTGCCTTTGAGCTGGAAGCCGCCGCTGGACGCGGTGACGTCGCCTTCGTACACGTCCTGGCTGATGGTCTTGCCCGTGCCGTGCGAGGTGCCCGCGTTGCCGGACAGCTTCAGCTTGTCGCTGACCTTCCAGGAGCCTTCCAGATTGACGAAGTTCGTCGCGGCCGAGGCCTTGCGCGAGATGAGGTCGTACACGCCGAAGATCGTGGGCGTGGCGAAGGTGTAGTTGGCCGACGTCAGGATGTTGGTCGTGGGGTCGATCGTGAAGTTGCTGATCGTGGCGTTGCGGCTCAGCGCCCACTGGTTGGACAGCATGTAGTTGCGGTTGTAATTGTCCGCATCCATCTTGGACGAGAAGCCCGTCAGTGTCACATCCACATCGTTGTTCGGCTTGATCTGCGCGCTGATGAGGCCGCCCTTGCGATCGCGCTCCTGGGTGAACAGGGCCGAGCCGATCAGGTTGGGGAACAGCGTGCCCACGGGGATGCCTGCAGCGACCAGCGTGGGGTGGGAAGCAGCCGTGACGGGCGTCAGCGACTGCGCACCGTCGTGGGCGAAGGTCTCGACGCCGTCACGGCGCAAACTGCGCTTTTCGCTGAACGCCTGGACCAGCACGCCGAAGGTCTTGGCCTCATTCTTCCAGGCGAAGAGGGCGCTCATCTGCGGGTCGGTTTTCTTCGGCAGGTCGGCATGGACGGCGCCCAGGCTGGCTTCGAAGGTCAGCGCCTTGGCGAACTCCAGTGGCTTGCGGGTGACGATGTTCACCGCGCCGGCCGTGCCGCCTTCGATGTCCGAGGCCGAGGCGTTCTTGTGCACCTCGACGCGGCTCACCAGTTCCGACGGCAGCAGCGAGAAGCTGACCGAACGGCCGACGCCGGCGCCGGTCTGGTCCAGCACGAACCAGTCGCCATTGGCGACCGAGTGGCCGTCCAGCAGCGTCTGGGTCAGGCTGGGGTTGGTGCCGCGCAGGCCCACGCGGTCGCGCTCGTCGAAGCCGCCGGAGCCGCCCGACGGGCTGTTCAGGATGGTCACGCCCGGAATGCGGGCCAGCGAGTCGGCCACGTTCTTGTCGGGCATCTTGCCGATGTCTTCGGCGGAGATGACGTCGATGTGCGTGTCGGCGTTGCGCTTGACGCTGAGCGACTTTTCCTGGGATGCGCGGATGCCGGTCACGACGACGGCTTCCAGCTGATTGGGCGTCGCTGCCTGCTGCGCCATGGCGGCGCTGCCGGCGCCGAGCAAGGCGATGAACACCGCCTGCGAGATGGGGGTCTGCTTGACCTTCATGAACGGTTCCTCTTAGTGGCCAATGAATCGGGTCGGGCGGCGTCGCTCAGCTGATGACATACCACCTTCAGTCCGGTTGCGAGCATCCGCTGCAGCGGTGCGCCAGCAACCAGCGCAATGCCACTGTAGCGATGGATAACGCCACTTTGCTACCAATTTGATCTGAGTGATTTCCCGAGTCCTACGGGCGGCTGGCGGGAAGGCCTTGGCTTCTCTCTCTATGGGGCGAAGCTCGGCGTCTGATGATTGGTATCGTTTTGGTATTGTCTTGTGGGCTTGCGGCTGTTGTGTGGCGACGACGCCTGCATCGCGCGGGTGCTTGATTGGCTTGTGCGCTGGCGGGATTGGTAGCTGGGTGGACTTGAGGTTGCGTGTGCGCCGCCGTTGCGTCGGCGCGAGCACGGGGGGGGCAACTGGCGCCGCGTGCGCGGGCATATTTGCGCCAACCTCTGTTGCGCCGCGCAAACCCTGTGCTATAGTTGCGGGCTTGCCTCAGGAGGGGTGGCCGAGTGGTTAAAGGCAGCAGACTGTAAATCTGCCCGCATTGCGTACGCTGGTTCGAATCCAGCCTCCTCCACCAAGATTTGCCTCGCGCAGGTCGAGGTCAAGAGCTCCCAGGGCGGGAGTAGTTCAATGGTAGAACCTTAGCCTTCCAAGCTAATGACACGGGTTCGATTCCCGTTTCCCGCTCCATTCCGGGCGGCTTGGTCGGCCAGCGTCGATACCGGTTTGCCGGTCAGTTCATCTGGCGTCAAACCCGTGCCGATGCCCTTGTGGCTCAGTGGTAGAGCACTCCCTTGGTAAGGGAGAGGTCACGCGTTCGATCCGCGTCAAGGGCACCACAAATTCTTTCTTTTTCTACTCGTTTCAACGGGGTCGCCTCAGGAGCGCAAGATGGCAAAAGGCAAGTTTGAACGGACCAAGCCGCACGTGAACGTGGGCACGATCGGTCACGTCGACCACGGCAAGACCACGCTGACGGCGGCCATCGCGACCGTGCTGTCCAAGAAGTTCGGCGGCGAGGCCAAGGCCTAC
>DASWWC010000267.1:0-40161 GCA_036401055.1 Roseateles sp. | reverse complement strand
GCCGCTGCCCGCGGGCGCGACCTGGCCGCGCGCGCTGCGCGACGCCAGCGCCACCCGCTGGCGCTGGCTGGGCCCCGGCATGCGCTGGAGCCGCGTGACGCTGCCGGATGCGCCCGAGGCCAACGTCTTCCTGCTGCGCATCGGCGCCGGCAAGTACCTGCCGTCGCACACGCACACCGGCACCGAGCTGACACAGATCATCTACGGCCGCTTCCACGACGGCCGGGCGCTGTTCGGCCCGGGCGACTTCGACCTCGCCGATGGCGAGGTGCATCACCAGCCGGTCGTTCAGGACGGCAGCGAATGCATCTGCGTCGCCGCCGTGGATGGCAAGCTGGCCTTCGACGGGCTGGTGGCGCGCTGGCTGGGCGGCATGGTGGGCATGTAGCCGGGAGGCTGCGTGCCGACGCAAGTCGGCTTGAGCGAATGATTGGGTCGCTGGTGCACTGCCTTCTGAGCTATCGCCAACCGCATCGACCGGGCTTCAGTAGGAATCTTCGCCCCTCAAACTGCTGGGGCTCAAGCTGGCGGGCGGCGGTAGTTAGCCTCTTGGACTCGCCGGCCCACCCGGCTTGGCGTGACCGTGCTCAGCGGGAGTGCCGCAGGAGCTTCAGCGTCACTGCTGCCGCGGCCCAGCACGACACACCGGTCACGGTGCCGCCCCAGGCCAGGTCCACGACCGTCACCAGCCACGGCCAGCCCTGCATGGTGGCCTGGTTGGTGAAGTCGTAGGTGCCGTAGCACAGCAGCCCCAGCAGCACGCCGCGACCCAGCGCGATCCGGCTGCTGCGGGCGGCCAGGGCCGGCGCCACGGCGAAGTACACCAGGCCCGCGAGATAGAACACGTAGAACAGCGCCGCGGCCACCCAGTCCACCGTGGGCGCCAGCAGGTGGCCGATGGCCGGGCGGTACAGCGCGGCGGTGGCCGTGCTCAGCCACACGGCATCCATCGCGAGGAAGACCAGCAGCGTTGTGGCATAGGCCAGCGGCCATTGCCAGCGTGGTGAGGACGGGGAGGTCATGGCATCTCCAACGGGCGGGGTCACTTCAGTCGATACGTCAGCAGGCGGTCGCCCTTGACGCGGGCGTCCAGCCCCAGCCAGCCGGCGTCGCCGCGGTCCAGCCATAGCACCAGCTCCTGCCTGGGGCCGCCTGGCGGCGTGGCGATGAGGCGCCAGCGCGCGGCTTGCGTCTCGCGGCCACGCACGCTCAGTGCTGCGTCGGGCAGGCGCTCGAAGCGGGCCTGCTCGATCTGGCCGGTCTGTGGGTTCAGCAGCCGGGTCTGCGTGGGCAATGCGGGGTTCCAGTAGGCGAAGCCCATCAGGCAGTCGTCGGCCTCGGCGCGGGTCTGCGCCACCTTGAGCGGCTTGCCGTCGTCGTCGGTGCTGGATTGCAGCTCCGCCAGGCAGTCGCCACGCCAGCGCTCGCGGGCCTCGTGGCGGTAGCGGAACAGGGTCAGGCCCAGCAGCTTCACGTCCATGCTGGCGACGCTGTGCACCTCGCGCGCCGCGGGCGGGCCGTTGACGGTGAAACGGTGCGAGCCCACGGGCTTGCCGTCCAGGCGCACGTCGAAATCCCAGCTCTGGGCCTGTGCCAGCCCGCAGGCGAGCAGGGCAAGTGCAGCGGCGGGCTTCATGCGGCGCCGCTCCGGGGCGGCCAGGGGATGAAGGCGCTGGTGCGGGCGATGTAGTCGCGGTAGGCGGGGCGGCGCTCGGTGATGTCCTGCTCCAGCAGGCTCACGCCGGACACGCGCAGCAGCAGCACGGTCATCATCAGCGGCGAGACCAGGCACCAGGCGGCGCCCCAGCCGCCGGCGGCCAGACCCATCAGGCCCAGGCCCCACCACAGGCAGGCCTCGCCGAAGTAGTTGGGGTGGCGGGAGTAGCGCCACAGGCCCCGGTCCATCACGCGGCCACGGTTGGCCGGGTCGCGGCGGAAGCGCGCGAGCTGGGCGTCGGCCACGGCTTCGGTCAGCACGCCGGCCGCAGCTAGGGCGGCGCCCAGCGTGTCCCAGCCGGTCCATGTGGCGGGGTGGGCCGCGGCGGCCAGCGCGGGCCAGCCGACCACCCAGGCCAGCGCTGCCTGCAGCCCGAACACCAGCCACAGGCTTTTGAGCGCGAAGCCGGGCTGGTTGCGCTCGCGCATGGCCTGGTAGCGGCGGTCTTCGCCATGGCCCCAGTTGCGGTGGCTGATGTAGGCGGTCAGCCGCAGCGCCCAGGCGATCAGGATGGCGAGCATGACGCTGAGGCGCGCGTCGCTGCCCAGCAGCCATGCGTACAGCAGCGCCGGCGCGGCGATGAAGGCGGCCCAGAAGCGGTCGGCCAGGCTGGCGTCGCGCCGCGCGACGCTGGCCGCCCAGGTCGGCAGCGCCAGTGCGCCGGCCAGCGCGAGGCCCCAGGCGGCGGCTTGCAGCTTGTCCATGCCGGCCTCAGCGCCGCGGCGCGAACAGGTAGTGGCTGACCCACCATTGCTGGCCGCGGTCGTAGGCGAACAGCTCCTCCACCGACAGCAGGAACAGCCGCCAGCGCTGCCACCACATCGAGGCCTGCGACTTGCCGTAGACCGACTCGAACATCGGCATCAGCTCGGCGCGGCGGGCGTCCAGCCGCTGCAGCCAGGCGGCGGCGGTGCGCGCGTAGTGGCGGCCGTCCCAGCGCCAGCGCTGCTGCAGCGCCAGCGAGTCCTGGCACAGCAGCGCGAGGTCGTCGCTGGGCATCATGCCGCCGGAGAAGAAGTAGCGGCTCATCCAGTCGCTGGCGTCGCGCACCTCGAAGGCGTAGGGCGCCTCGCGGTGGGCGAACACGTGCATGAAAAACAGGCCCTCGGGCCGCAGCCAGCCGGCCACGCGGGCGAAGGCCTGCGGCCAGTTGCGCAGGTGCTCAAACATCTCCACCGACACGACGCGGTCGAAGCGTCGCTCGGTGTCGAAGGCGTTGAAGTCGCAGGTCTGCACCTGCAGGTTGGCGAGGCCCCGGGCGGCGGCCTGGGCCTCGATGTACTCGCGCTGCGAGGCCGAGTTGGACACGGCCAGGATCTGCGCGTTCGGGAAGTGCGACGCCATCCACAGGCTCAGCGAGCCCCAACCGCAGCCCAGCTCCAGGATGTGCTGGCCGTCCGCCAGCCGGGCCCGCGCGGCGGTCTCGGCCAGCGCGGCTTCCTCGGCCTGCTCCAGCGTGTTGACGCCCTCGGGCCACCAGCAGCTGCTGTACTTGCGCTGCGGGCCCAGCATGGCACCGAACAGCTCGGGCGGCAGCTCGTAGTGCTGCTCGTTGGCCTTCTCGGGCAGCAGGGCCAGCGGTGCGGCGCGCAGCGAGGTGAGGAAGCGCTGTGTCAGCTCGGCGGCGGTCTCGCCGTCGCCGTGACGCAGCTCGTTGAGCCGCTGGCGCAACAGGTGGCGTATGCCCAGCCGCAGCGCGGCATCGGGCAGCAGGCCGCGTTCGGCCAGTCGCAGGGCGGTGGAGCTGTCGTCGCGGGTCATGGCGGTCGTGCAGAGCTGGGTTGCTGGCTTGTACGCGCACCTTGCCGGCTTGGATCAGCGCCGGCGGCCGGGCTATTGCGGCAGGCTGGCCTTGCCGAAGCGGGTGCGGCAGACCTGGTTGCCGTTGACGGTCTCGAAGTCGCTGGCCAGCATCAGCAGTTGCTTGCCGTCGGCGCTGGGCAGCAGCGGCGAGGAGTAGTTCTGACACCAGTTGGTGCCGTTCGGCGGGTTCAGGGCCTTGACGGGGGCCTCCATCGTCGTCCAAGCGCCGCTGCCGTCGGCCGTGCTGCTGAGGAAGAGGGTGGCGCCGTTGCCGGCCGGGTCCACCGCCCCGGCGGCGTTGTTCAGGATCTGGCCGATCAGCGCGATGCGCTGCTGCGCGGGCAGCCAGACATGGGTGGGTGCATGGCGGAACCAGCGGCCGTCGGCCGTCTTGGGCTCGAAGCCCTTGTCGGCCGTGTCGCCCCAGTTCAGCCCGTCGGAGGAGCGCTTCAGGTAGACGCGACAGTCCAGCCCGGCCGTGCTGCAGAACTCGTAGCTGAGCAGGTAGCTGCCGTCGCCGAGCTTGCTGGTGACGGCCATGCCGGGGCGGTCGGTGGGCTTGACCGCCGCGACCAGCAGGCGCGGCGCGGTCCACGTGACGCCGTCAGCGGTGTTCATGATCTTCAGCACCTGCGAGGCGCCGTCGTCGGTCTCGTCGGAGTACATGCAGGCCAGCTGGCCGTCCTTGGCGACAAAGAACTCCGGCTCCCAGATGCCGGTGCCGTCGCCGCCGCGAGGCTTGCGGCCCACACCGCAATGGGCGCCGAGCGCGGCCCAGGTCTTGCCGGCATCGGTGCTGCGGTAGATGGGGTGCTGCATGGGCGTGCCGGGCGTGTCCTGTCCGACCGACGCGGACCACAGCAGCGTACCCTTGGCCAGCACGCCGACCGCGGACGGCAGCTCGTAGATGGAGCCGCAGCACAGGCCCTTGGGCCAGGCGGCGTCGCTCACCGAGCCTTGCAGCGCGAAGCTGGCGCCGTCGTCACGGCTGATGAAGATGCGGCCCTGTCCCTGGCCGCCGGGGAAGGCGATGGTGCTGGCGATGACGGTGCCGTTCAGCGACGCATCGGCCTGATGCGCCAGGCGGATGAGGCGAGGGTAGAAGGCCTCGGCCTCACCGTTGAGCAGTGTGCCGGTACGGGCAGGCGGCGGGGGGGGCGGCGGCGGTTCGGTGGGGGTGGTGGACGACGAGCCGCCTGCGCCGCCGCAGCTGGCGCAGGCGCCGATCAGCAGCAGGGTGGGCAGCAGCGCTGCGGTGGCGACGAGTTTTTGCCAGAGCTTCATGAGTAGGGTCATTTTTGCGCTCCTGAAATGCCAGGGATGAGTTCGCCCGGCCGCAGCGCAGCGGGCGCTGCGGCGGACCAGTGGGTGGAGAGGGGGGAGGGGCTAGGTTCTCAGGCTTCGCCGGACGGTTTGCGCTGCGGCACGCCGCTGGCGATGGCCGGGCCGAAGTCCGGGCGGCCGTCGGCGGTCCAGCCGAAGCGCTGGATGCGCATCGTGCGGCCGCTGGCGTCGCCGGAGTCCTGGTCCTTGGCGTGGTAGACCAGCCAGTCCTCGCTGCCGTCGGGTGAGCGCGTGAAGCTGTTGTGGCCGGGCGCGAAGACCTTGTCGGTCGGGCCAAACAGGGGTGTCGGCGTCTTGGTCCAGCTCTTCGGGTTCAGCGGATCCTTGCCCGTCAGCTCCAGCAGGCCCAGGTAGTAGACGGCGGCGGTGTGGCCGGCCGAGTAGACGACGAAGTCGCGGCCGTTGCGCTGGAGGACCTGCGGGGCCTCGATCCAGAAATGGTCGCGCTGCTTTTGCCAGCGGCCGTCCACCTTATGCCAGCCGCGTTCCCAGTCGTGTTCGCCTCGGACGATGCGCACGCCGGGTCCGCTGGCGCGCGTGGGACTGCTCATGGGGGCGATCCACAGGCCGTCGTCGGCGTACATCCAGTACAGGCGCCCGTCCCTCAGGCGCAGCACGGAGCCGTCGATCGAGTAGCGCTCGTGCTGCATGTGCACGCGGCCACGGTCCACGAACGGCCCCATCGGGTGTTCGGCCTCCAGCACGTAATGGCGGTGGTTGGCGTCGATGCCGTCGGCGGCGGTGAAGTAGAGGTACCAGCGGCCGTCGAGATGGTGCAGCTCGGGCGCCCAGATCATCTTGCTGCGCGGACCGCCTGGTTCGGGCGTCCAGACCTTGCGGCGCTCGGCGTTGCGCCAGTCGCTCAGGCGCTCCGAGCTGTAGACCCACAGGCCGCCGTCGGGGTCGAAGGTGGCGGTCAGGTAGTAGCGGCCGGCGTGCCAGATGACCCAGGGGTCGCCGGCCTCGACGCCGGGCAGCACGGGGTTGGTGAAGGTGTCCTGCTTGTGCGGCGCAGTCATCGCGGCTCCTGGCAGCCCCAGGCCGGCAGCCGCCGCCAGGCCCAGCAGGCCCCGGCGTTGCAGCGGCACGCGGGGCGTGTCGTCGTTGTTCATGGTTTTGTCTCCTTGCTCGGCGGCCTTCCGGGCTCCGGGCGGCGCGATGCTATGCGGGTTTCTTGTTTATAACAAGTAAATTGGTTAATAATGGGGCAAACACGGATTTGGAGGCGATATGCGTGTGCTCGTGACCGGCGGGGCCGGCTACATCGGCAGCATCACCACGCTGCAACTGCTGCAGGCCGGACACGAGGTGCTGGTGTTTGACAACTTCAGCAATGCGAAGCCGGCGGTGCTGGCGCGCATCGCGCAGCTGGCCGGGAGGGCGCCGGCGTTCGCCGAGGGCGATGTACGCGATGGCGCGCTGCTGCGCCGGCTGCTGGATGCGCACCGCGTCGAGGCCGTCATGCACTTCGCCGGGCTGAAGGCCGTGGGCGAATCGGTGCACAAGCCGCTGGAGTACTTCGACAACAACGTGCAGGGCTCGTTGAGCCTGCTGGCCGCGATGCGTGACGCCGGCGTGCGCACGCTGGTGTTCAGCAGCTCGGCCACGGTCTACGGCCTGGCGGAAACCATGCCGCTGCGCGAGGACGCGCCTACCGGCACCACCAGCCCATACGGGCGCAGCAAGCTGATGGTCGAGCAGATGCTGCAGGACCTGGCGGCAGCGGACGCGAGCTGGTCGCTGTGCGCGCTGCGCTACTTCAATCCGGTGGGCGCCCATGCCAGCGGCCTGCTGGGCGAGGATCCGCAGGGCACGCCGAACAACCTGATGCCTTTCATCGCCCAGGTGGCCGTGGGCCGGCGCGCGGCGCTGCAGGTGTTCGGCGCCGACTACCCCACGCCCGACGGCACCGGCCTGCGCGACTACATCCATGTCGAGGATCTGGCCGCGGGCCATCTTGCGGCGCTGGCCCATGTGCACGGCCGGCCGGGCTGGCAGGTGTTCAACCTCGGCACTGGCCGCGGCAACTCGGTGCTGGAGGTGCTGCGCGCTTACGAGGCGGCCTGCGGCAAGCGCCTCGCACGCGAGTTCGTGCCGCGCCGCGGTGGTGATGTCGCGCAGAGCTGGGCCGACCCGGCGCGCGCGCAGCAGGCACTGGGCTGGCGGGCCGAGCTCAGCCTGGCCCGCATGTGCGAGGACAGCTGGCGCTGGCAGTCACGGAACCCGAACGGCTACGACTGAAGCCGTGTCAGGCGGTTCCGGGGCCCACGCCGCGCGGGAAGTCAAACGCCACCCGCATGACGATGTCCTGCGGGTAGTTGCCGAACTTGCGGCCGAACAGATTCATGCCGCCGCGGTTGCGGGCATCGGGCTTGATGCCCAGGCGTACCTTGATGTGGTTGGTCTGCGGCAGCGTCAGCTGCTCGATGCCCACGGCGCTCAGCTCCACGCCGTCGATCATGGAGGCTTTGGGGCCCACGCTCCATTGCTTCAGCAAGCCGTGCGTCGTGCGGTCGGTCTGCCACCACGACGGCATCAGCAGCGAGGCCTTGCCGCCGTAGTCGCCGGGGCTGGTCCAGGTGCCGATCTCGATGTCGTTGATCCACAGCGTGATGTCCGACGGCCAGTCTTCGTTGAACTGCGGCGCCTCGGAGCAGATCTCCATCGACAGCTCCAGGTGCGACGGCACGGCGCCATAGGGCAGGTTGTTGGGGAAGGCGTACTCCACATAGCCGTCCCCGCCGAACCACAGCAGCTGCGCGTAGACGTGTTCGGGCTCGAAGAAGGAGCGCGGGTCGTCCAGCATGCCGATGATCTTGCTCTCGCTGACCAGGCCGCAGCTGGGCTTGGCCTCCACGTGCCGGTAGCTACCGATGGGCATGTTGATGGAGATGACATTGGGCTTGCTCTCCACCGCCGCGCCGGGCAGGCGCAGCCGCACCTCGTCGTAGCGCTTGGAGCACAGCTTCTGCTGGCCGCGCGTGCCGGGCTCCACCTCCACCGACACCAGGCCCACGGCCTGCAGCTGGTTGATGTTGAAGCTGACCGTGGAATGCGGCAGGCCCATGGCCGTGGCCAGTTCGGACACGTTCAGCACCTGGTGGGTCAGCATGCCCAGCATGGCCTGGCGGGTGTCCGAGGCCAGCGCCTTGGCCACGGCCAGCGCGGCGTCGCCCTCGACCATCAGGATTCGGCTGCCTGCGACCTCCACCATGTTCTACGCCCTCGTGCTTTAGACCCAAAGAAGTTGCGAGTTTATGCGGGCACCTTTCCCGGGCGCAGCGGCGCTTTCCCTGGGCAGTTGCGCATCCATTAGGGTAAAAACTGATCGTTACTAACAAATAAAATGGCGACAATGCATCGCATGAGTTCTTTGACCCGTTTCGAGCATGTCCACCGCCGGCTGAACCCGCTGACGGGCCGGCATGTGCTCGTGTCGCCGCACCGCACGCAGCGTCCCTGGCAGGGGGCGCAGGAGGCGGTTGACGACGCTCGGCTGCCCGTGCACGACCGCAACTGCTACCTGTGCGCCGGCAACCTGCGCGCCAACGGCCAGCGCAACCCGGACTACCGCGACACCTTCGTCTTCACCAACGATTTCGCGGCCTTGCAGCCCGAGGCGGCCGACGTGCCCGCCGCCGCGCCCGGCAGCCTGATGCAGCCGGAGCCCGTGGCGGGTGAATGCCGGGTGCTGTGCTTCTCGGCTGACCACTCGCTGACGCTGCCCGAGATGGACCTGCCCGCGCTGCAGGCGGTCGTGCAGGCCTGGCAGCAGCAGTCGGCCGACCTGGGCGCGCGCTGGCGCTGGGTGCAGGTGTTCGAGAACAAGGGCGCGGCCATGGGCTGCTCCAACCCCCACCCGCATGGCCAGATCTGGGGCCTGGATGCGCTGCCCGACGAGGCCGCGCTGGCCGACCGGCACCAGCGCGACTACCTGGCCACGCACGGCGAGCCGCTGCTGCTGCGCTATGCCCGCGACGAACTGGCGGCGGGCGAGCGCGTGGTCGTCGAGACGGAACACTGGCTGGCCGTCGTGCCGTACTGGGCCGCGTGGCCGTTCGAGACGCTACTGCTGCCCAAGGCGCAGGCGCTGCGGCTAGAAGCCTTGTCGGCAGCCCAGGCGGACGATCTGGCCGACGCCGTGAAGCGGCTGACGACGCGCTACGACAACCTGTTCCAGTGCTCGTTCCCGTATTCCATGGGCTGGCATGGCGCGCCGCACGAGGCCGGCCGTGCGGACGACACGGCGCAGCAGCACTGGCAGCTGCATGCTCACTTCTACCCGCCGCTGCTGCGCTCGGCAACGGTGCGCAAGTTCATGGTCGGCTTCGAGATGCTGGGCGAGGCCCAGCGCGACCTGACGCCGGAGGTGGCCGCGCAGCGGCTGCGCGACGTCAGCGACACGGTGCACTACCGGCAGCAGGCGAGGGCGGCATGAGCACGACACCGCAGGCAACGCCGCGCGAGCGCGCGGCGCAGGGATTCCTGCGCGCCTTCGGCACCGAGGCGCTGCAGGTGGCGCGCGCGCCGGCCCGGGTCAACCTGATCGGCGAGCACACCGACTACAACGAGGGCTTCGCGATGCCCTGCGCCATCGACCGCGACACGGTCGTGGCCGCCGCACCGCGCGATGACGACGTGGTGGAGGTGCTGGCCTGCGACCAGGGCGAGGCGCTGGCGCGCTTCCGTGTGGGCGATGCGACCAACGTCAGCGACAGCCCGCAGTGGCTTCGCTATGTGCAGGGCATGGTGGCCGTGTTGACGGAACGCGGCCAGCGCGTGGCCGGCGCGCAGCTGGCGATCGCCGGCAACGTACCGCAGGGCGCGGGGCTCAGCTCCTCGGCGTCGCTGGAACTGGCCGTGGGCCAGGCGCTGTCGGCGCTGAACGGCTGGCAACTGGCGCCGAAGGACATGGCGCTGGCCGGGCAGCGGGCCGAGAACGTCTACGCCGGTTGCCAGTGCGGCGTGCTGGACCAGATGTCGTCGGCGCTGGGCGTCTCAGGCCACGCGCTGCTGCTGGACTGCCGCAGCCTGGACGTGCAGCCCATGCCGCTGCCCGCGGGCACGGCTGTGCTGGTCATCGACTCCAAGATCCAGCGCGGCCTGGTGGACAGCGAGTACAACCTGCGCCGCCAGCAGTGCGAGGCGGCCGCGGCCGGGCTGGGCGTGAAGGCGCTGCGCGACGTGGACGATTCGCTGTGGTCGCGCCGCGGCGGTTCGCTGGACCTGGTGGTGCGCCGTCGTGCGCGACACATCATCTCGGACAGCCGCCGCTGCGGGCTGCTGGGCGAGGCGATGGGGCAGGGCGACCTGGCCTGGATGGGCCAGCTGATGCGCGAGTCCCACTGGTCCATGCGCGACGACTTCGAGATCACCGTGCCGGCCATCGACGCGCTCGCGGCGCTGGTGCAGGACGTCATCGGCAACGCCGGTGGTGCGCGCATGACGGGCGGCGGCTTCGGTGGTTGCGTCATCGCGCTGGCGCCGGTGGGCCTGGTGGACGACATTCGAGCCGCCGTGGCCAAGGGCTACCGCTCGCCCGACGGTCGTCCGGCCGAGGTGCATGTCTGCGCAGCCTCGGGTGGTGCAGGGGTGCTGGCATGAGTGCGCAGACCTTCAGGCTGCGCTCCGCGGACGGGCTGGAGATCCAGCTCACCGACATCGGCGCCGCGTGGACGTCCTGCCGCGTTCCGCTGCAGGGTGGCGACCGCGAGGTGTTGCTGGCACACGCGACACCCGAGGATCATCTGATCCAACCCGGCTACCTGGGCGCCATCGTGGGCCGCTACGCCAATCGCATCGCCAACGCGTCGTTCATGCTCGATGGTCAGCGCCACGTGCTGGCTGCCAATGAAGGCGGGCACCAGTTGCATGGTGGCCCCGACGGCTTCCACCGCCGGCGCTGGCTGGTCGAGAGCCACACCGACGACGCGCTGGAACTCACGCTGACCTCGCCCGACGGCGACCAGGGCTACCCGGGCACGCTGCAGGTCAAGGCCACCTACCGCGTCGCGCTGCCGCTGACCGTGCACCTGGATCTGGAGGCCACGACCAGCGCGCCCACGTTGGTCAGCCTGACCAGCCACGCCTACTTCAACCTCGACGGCGGAGATGGCCGCACGAGCATCCGTGGCCACCGGCTGCAGATCCGCGGTGGCCGCTATCTGCCCGTGCGGCCCGACCTGATCCCGACCGGCGAACAACGCCTCGTCAAGGACTCGCCGTTCGACTTCCGCGAGCCGCGCTACATCGGTGAGGCGCTGGACCTGCTGCGCCATGGCGGCGCGCTGCCGCAGTGCCACGACCACTGCTGGCTCATCGCGCCCGCCCAGGTGCAGGCCCGGCCCATGGCCCGGCTGTGGTCCGGCGACGGTGCGCTGGGCATGGACCTGCACAGCGACCAGCCCGGCCTGCAGTTCTACGCCGGCGAGTTCCTGCCGCGCAGCGCCGATCGCGCAGGCCGCCCCTATGCGCCGCATGCCGGCCTCGCGCTGGAGCCGCAGGCGCTGCCCGACAGCCCCCATCACCCTGCATGGCCGCAGGCCGTGCTGCGTCCCGGCGAGGTCTACCGACACCGCCTTAGCTACCGCTTCTTCCTGGCCTGACCGTCAACCCCATCCAAATGACCGCGATGACAACCACTCCCTCACGCTGGACGCCCGAGAAGGCGCATGCCTGGTTCAAGGCTCAGCCCTGGTCCCTGGGCGCCAACTTTCTGCCCGCCTCCGCCATCAACCAACTGGCCATGTGGCAGGCCGAGAGCTTCGACCCCGAGCGCATCGCGCTCGAACTCGGCTGGGCCAAGGACCTGGGCATGAACACGATGCGCGTGTTCCTGCACGACCTGCTGTGGGCGCAGGACGCCGCCGGCTTCAAGCAGCGCATCGGGCAGTACCTGGACATCGCCGACCAGCATGGCATCCGTACGATGTTCGTGCTGTTCGATTCCTGCTGGGACCCCGAGCCCAGGCTGGGCCCGCAGCGCGAGCCCATCCCCGGTGTGCACAACTCGGGCTGGGTTCAGAGCCCGTCGGCCGCGCAGCTGGCCGACCGCTCGACCTGGCCGCAGCTGCGCGCCTATGTCGAGGACATCGTCAAGACCTTCGGCCAGGACCCGCGCGTCAGCTACTGGGACATCTGGAACGAGCCCGACAATCAGGGCGGTGGCATGGGCTACTACCTGCCGCGCGAAGCCAAGGACAAGATCGCGCTGGTGGCCGAGATGATCCCGCAGGCCTTCGACTGGGCGCGTGCACAGAATCCCAGCCAGCCGCTGACCAGCGGCCTGTGGCTGGGCGACAACTGGGCACCCGACTCGCCCGAGCTGAATGCCGTGCAGAAGGCGCAGCTGGAAGGCTCCGACGTCGTCAGCTTCCATGACTACAACTGGCCCGAGAAGTTCGAGATGCGCATCAGGCAGCTGCAGCAGTACGGCCGCCCGCTGATCTGCACCGAGTACATGGCGCGCAGCCTGGGCTCCACCTTCGACATCGCGCTGCCCATCGCCGCGCGCGAGGACGTGGGCATGATCAACTGGGGTTTTGTCGACGGCAAGAGCCAGACCAAGATGCCCTGGGACTCGTGGAAGAAGCCCTACACCATCGACCCGCCGCTGGTGTGGTTCCACGACGTGCTGCACAACGATGGTCGGCCGTACCGCCAGCGAGAGGCCGAGTTGCTGCGGCAATATGGCAGCCGCAAGCGCTGAGCCCTGAGATCAGAGGCGACGCAAAGACCGTCGCTCAGCACCGGAGACACCCCTTTTGACCGCAAGCATCGAATTCGCCGGCGTGGCCAAGCGCTACGGGTCCGTCGAGATCATTCCCGACTTCTCGCTGAGCATCGCCGCCGGCGAGTTCATCGTGCTGCTGGGCCCGTCGGGCTGTGGCAAGTCCACGTTGCTGCGCATGCTGGCGGGGCTGGAGAGCGTGTCCGAGGGCCGCATCGTGCTGGGCGGCACCGACGTGACGGCGCTGCCTCCGGGCAGGCGCGGCCTCGCGATGGTGTTCCAGCAGTACGCGCTCTACCCTCACATGAGCGTGTTCGACAACATGGCCTTCGGCCTGCGCAACATCGGCGTGGCCGACGCCGAGGTGCAGCAGCGCGTCAACGCCGCCGCGCAGATGCTGGAGTTGGATGCGCTGTTGCGGCGCTTGCCCGGCCAGCTGTCGGGCGGCCAGCGCCAGCGCGTGGCCATCGGCCGCGCGGTGGTCAAGGAACCCAAGGCCTTCCTGTTCGACGAGCCGCTGTCCAACCTCGACGCCAAGCTGCGCAGCCGCACCCGCATCGAGATCGCGCGGCTGCACAAGCGGCTGGGCTCGACGATGGTGTTCGTCACGCATGACCAGGTTGAGGCGATGACGCTGGCCGACCGCATCGTCGTCATGAACGGCGGTCGCATCGAGCAGCTGGGCGCGCCGATGGAGATCTACCAGAAGCCGCGCACGAAGTTCGTCGCCGGCTTCGTCGGCAGCCCGGCGATGAACTTCCTGCCGGTGGAGCGTGTGCCCGACGACCAGGGCCGCGCCGTCGTGCGGCTGTACGGCGGCGAGCTGCTGCGTACGCAGGTGGCGGCGTCTGAAGCCATGGGCCGCGAGCTGTGCATCGGCGTGCGGCCTGAAGGTTTGAAGCTGACCGAGACGGGGCCGGTGTCGGGTTGCGTCGAGCTGATCGAGCGCCTGGGCGAACGCAGCCTTGCGCACGTCGGTCTCGGCAACGGCACGGTCGTCGTGGCCGAGGTGCCGGTGCAGCGGCCGCTGGCACTGGGCGATCTCGTGCACCTGCAGCCCGACCTGGATCAACTGCATGTGTTCGGCGCCGACGGCGTGGCGCACCATGCCGAGGTGCGTGCGGCATGACGACCGCAACCCTGACCCGTTCGGGCATGACGGCGCCGGCCTGGGTGGGCTGGGCCTTCATCGCGCCCTTTCTGCTGTGCTACCTGGCCCTGGTGATTGCGCCGGTGCTGGAAGGCGGTTGGCTGTCCCTCCACGCGGTGGATCTGCTGACCGGCCGAGGGCAGTTCGTGGGCCTGGCCAACTTCATCGATCTCGTGAAGGACGAGATCTTCCTGCGCAGTGCCGCCAACACGGTGCTGTTCGCGTTGATCTGCACTCCGGCCTTCGTCGGGCTGGGCCTGGCGCTGGCATTGGTGTTGAACCGACCTGGCAAGCTGGGCGCGTGGCTGCGCGGCACCTTCTTCGCGTCCAACGTGTTGTCGGTGACGGTGGTCACGCTGATCTGGCGCCTGGTGCTGCTGCCCGATCGCGGCCTGCTGAGCCAGGGCTTGAGCTCGATGGGCCTGCCGGACCTGGCGCCGCTGACCGACGAGCGTCTGGCGCTGCCGTTCATCGCGCTGGTCACGCTGTGGTGGGGCATCGGCCTGCCGATGACGCTGATCCTGGCGGCGCTGCAGCAGGTGCCGCGCGACCTGTACGAAGCCGCGGCGCTGGACAACACCAGCCGCTGGCGTCGTTTTCGCTTCATCACGCTGCCGGCTCTGCGGCGCACGTTGATTCTCGTGGCCATCGTGCAACTGCTGGGCCAGCTGCAGGTGTTCGGCCAGGCGCAGCTGCTGACCAACGGCGGGCCCAACAACAGCACGCGGACCCTGGTGATGTTCATCTACGAGGCGCTGTTCGACCAATGGGCGCTGGGCTACTCGGCCGCTGCCGCGCAGCTGCTGTTCGTGCTGCTGGTGCTGGGGGTGTCGGTGCAGCGCTGGGCAGAAAAGCGGGAGGACGGGCCATGAAGACCCCCTTCTTCGACCGCGTGCTGCTCGCGCTGGCTGTATTGCTGGCCGTGCTGTGGATGCTGCCGCTAGCGTGGGTCTTCGTGCTGTCGCTGAAGTCCAACGCGGTGCTGATGGAGCGTACCGACGCCATCCTGTCGACGCCGTTCACGCTGCGCAACTACGCCGACATCCTGGCCAACGCGGCCGTGTTCCGCTGGGTGCTGAACAGCTGCGTCGTCGCGCTGGTACAGACCGGCCTGGTGCTGTTGCTGTCGTCGCTGGCGGGCTATGGCTTTGCGCGCTGCGAGTTCCGCGGCAAGCGCGTCGTGTTCGCGCTGGTGCTGGCGGGGCTGGCCGTGCCCGAGCCGGCCGTCGTCATCCCGTTGCACCGCTTCTTCGCGGAGCTGGGCCTGCACAACAGCTACGCCGGCCTGATCCTGCCGCGCCTGGCTGCGCCATTCGGCGTGTTCCTGATGACGCAGTTCTTCAAGGCGCTGCCCCGCGAGCTGGAGGAGGCAGCGCTGATGGACAACGCCTCGCGCTGGACCATCTTCTGGCGCGTCATCCTGCCGCTGACGCTGCCGGCGCAGGCGACGCTCGGCATATTCAGCTTCCTGGCCGCGTGGAACGATTACCTGTGGCCGCTGATCTCCGCGACCCGACCCGAGATGTACACGCTGACCCTGGGCCTCGCGTCCACGCAGACCAACTTCGCACAGTCCGAGGGACTGGGCTTCCTGATGGCTCAGGCCGTGTTCGCCGCGCTGCCCGTGCTGGTGCTGTACGCCTTCTTCCAGCGCCACATCGTGGCGGCCGTGGCGGGAGGGAAGCCGGCATGAGGCGCACGTTCATTGCGTTGGCCACCGCACTGCTCACGGGTGTGGCGAGCGCCGCGCCGGTCGAGATCACGCTGGCCCGCTTCTTCGGCAGCTGCGCCGCCGAGTTCGGCCAGGTGACCGACCCCGCGCAGGTCAGCAGCGAGTGCGGGATCATCACCGTGCTGACCAACCGGTTCAACGCGCGGGAGCAGGGCCGCATCCGCGTCAACACGCAGATCGTCGAGCACGCGGCCTACTACCCGCAACTGGGTGCGCGCATCGTCGGCGGCGACCTGCCCAGCATCGCCATCATGCACGCCTCGGTGCTGGGCGACTTCGCCAAGCGCGACCTGCTGCAGCCGCTGGACGGTGCGCTCGATGCGGCCGACTTCACGCCCCATGCCCGCAACGGCGTGAGCTTCGGCGGTCATGTGCTGGCCTTGCCCTACGACAGCCACGCGATGCTGTGGCACATCAACCTCGGGCTGATGAAGCAGGCCGGCCTGGTCGACAGGCAGGGCCACGCGAAGCTGCCCGCGTCGCCGCAGGAATTGCTGGACCAGGCCCGTGCCTTCAAGCGCGCCACCGGCAAGCCGTACTTCGCGTGGCTGACGCTGAATGACCCCAGCTTCTTCGCCCGCAGCGTGCTGGGCTTCGTGAACCAGCAGGGCGGCAGCCTGTTCCCGAAGACCGACCGGGCCATAGCGCTCGACACGCCGGAGGTGAAGGCGGCGGTGTCGTTCATGCGCACCGTCTACGCCGAAGGCCTGTCCACGCGCCACATGGACTACAGCGCCGCGCTGCAGGCCTTCATGGCGGGTGCGGCCGGCGTGATGCCCAACGGCACCTGGCTGCTGGGGCAGCTCAGTGACCGCGCGGCGCAGCCTGGCAATCCGCTGAGCCGCGCCTACGAGGCCGTGCCCGAGCCCACGCTGTACGCCAAGCCGGCGACCTGGGCCGACAGTCACGTGTGGGTGATGCTGCGCAACCCCAAACAGACGGCGGCCGAGCGCGAAGCGGCGCTGCGCTTCCTGCGCTTCCTGAACGAGGAGAGCCTGGCCTGGGCCCGAACCGGCCAGTTGCCGGCGCGCCAGTCGGCGGTCGACAGCACCGCCTTCAAGGCGCTGCCGATGCGGGCGATGTTGGGCCCCGTGGCGCAGTTCGGCACCGGCCTGCCCACCAGCGTGGCGCGGCAGGCCCGTGTGATGGGCCTGCTGGGCGAAACCGTGTCGGCCATCGTCGTGTCCGGCGAGCCGCTGGACGCCACGCTGGCCAAGGGTCAGCAGCGCATCAACCGGCTGCTGGAGCGCGAATCTCGCTTTCTGGGTCGCGACAAGCGCTGATGCGCCAGCGCCACTCATGGTTTGCGATAGGTTTATAACAAGATTATTGGTGAATAATCATCAAAACGATCAGAAAGGTCCGTGGGGCATCGCCGGCGGACCGGCTACTGGCAGACGCAGCGCTTACCCGCAGCTGAACAGGTTCTGAAGATCGGCCACCGTCGAGGCTCTCGACGTGACCGGGGCGCCGCGAAGCTTCATCCAGGAGCGCTGTTGCGTCGAATATTGCAAGAAAAGTTGTTTGTAATGATGTCGAGACTGCAGCGGCAAACTGCGGTGCAAGGCATCGGGGACCCGGCGCCCAAGGCGCCACGGATTTCGTTCTAAAACCCGCCGACGGTGGCGCCAACGCAGCGCCGCCCCAGGCTCCAGGAGACAAAACAATGAAGCGATTCACTCTCTCGCCGATCCCGGCTGCCGCCATGCTGACGCTGGCGCTCGCCGGCCAGCACGCCACCGCCCAGCAGGCGCCCAACGCCGCCGCTCAGGCGGATAACAAGCTGGAGCAGGTCGTCATCATCGGCCAGCGCGCCAGCCGCAACGCGGCCGTGCAGTCCAAGCGCGAGGCCGACCAGGTCGTCGAGTCCATCGTCGCCGACGACATCGGCAAGTTCCCCGACAACACCGTCGCCGAGGCGCTGCAGCGCGTGCCCGGCGTGCAGACCGTCGTGGGCTTCAACAACGAGATCGTCAACCCGCTGATCCGCGGCATCGGCGACATCATCACGACCGTGGATGGCCGCGAGATGTTCACCGGCGTGGGCCGCGGCTTCGCGTTCCAGGACCTGCCCGCGGAGGCCATCTCGCGCGCCGACGTCTACAAGTCGGCCGGCGCCAACGTGCTGGAAGGCGGCGTGGCCGGCGCCATCGACCTGAAGCTGCGCAAGCCCATGGAATTCCGCAAGGGTCTGACGCTTGTCGTCAACGGCCGCGCCAGCGCGGGCGAGTTCGCCACCAAGCCCAGCACCAAGCTGGGCGTGCTGGGCTCCTACCGCACGCAGACCGATGCCGGCGAAATCGGCTTCCTGGCCGACATCTCCTACGCCGACCACAAGTTCAACCGCCCCATCTCCTTCAACTGCGACCCGCGCTCCGGCACCAATGGCCCGGCGGGCGCGGCTGGCATCGTGCTGCCCACCTGCGTGGGCGGCCTGACCGACACCGGCGGCTACCAGCGCCCGCAGGCCAACGCGTCCATCCAGTGGCGCCCGAACGCAAACCACGAGTTCTACGCCGACGCGCTGTACGCCGGCTACCGCGGCAAATTCGGCACCTACTTCATCTTCTCGGACATCTTCGCCGCGGCCAACATCACCAACGCCAAGGCCAGCACCGACTGCTTCAAGTCCCACATCAACGGCGCCGGCTTCCTCGGCAGCGCGACCGACGGTATCCAGAACCTGTGCAACGGCGTGTCGGCCACGTTCAACAACGTGCCGGGTCTGACCAGCACGCAGGCCAAGACCGGCGCGACGGACCAGCGCGTGCTGGCCGGCGGCTGGAAGTACAACGCCGGCCCGCTGTCGATGAACGTCGACGTCTCGCACATGGCTTCGGACACCCGCAACCGCAACATCATTGTCGACATCGGCAAGCAGATCGCCGCGGTGGACATCGTCGTCAACGCGGGCGACTACGGCACCACCAACATGCCGGGCAACCCGCTGGGCGGCAAGACCGACTTCCGCTTTGCCAACGGCCTGTTCCAGGACCTCAACTGGGCCAAGAGCGAGCAGAACGCCGTGGCGCTGAAGGGCAGCTACGAGCTGGACGGCTTCATCACCAGCATCGACTTCGGCGCGCGAGCCGCGGACCGCGACTCGGCCTGGCGCGCCAACGAGGCCGGCGGCCCCGGTGCCCCCGGCGGCAACCGCGTGACGCTGGTCAGCTCCGCCACGCAGCTGCCTGCCGACTTCCTGATCCAGGCGCCCAACTGCATCCCGCAGATCAACGGCTGCCAGCCGTGGATGACGCCCAACCCCGACTACCTGCGCAACAACACCGACGTGCTGCGCGTGCTGTACGGCAGCCAGCCCGGCGACCCGGCCTATGCGCCGGTCAATAACTACGACGCGACCGAGAGGACCTACGCGCTGTATGTGCAGCCGCACTACGAGACCAGCGTCGCGGGCATGCGCCTGGACGGCGTGTTCGGTGGCCGCTTCGTGCGCTCGGAGCGCACCATCGCCGGCGCGGGCCGCATCAACAACGTCGTCACGCCGCAGACCGCCTCGTCGACGACCAATCACTTCCTGCCCAACGCCAGCGCCAAGCTGGAGGTCCAGCCCAACCTGATCGTGCGTGCCACTGCTGGCGTGACGATGTCCCGTCCCGGTCTGGGTGACTTGAACCCGACGGTCAACTACTCGGTGCCGCTGAACGCCAACATCATCCCCGGCGGCAGTGGCGGCAACCCCGAGCTGAAGGACCAGATGAGCACGGCCTACGACCTGTCGGTCGAGCGCTACTTCGGCAAGGGCAGCTACCTGCAGGCCGCCATCTACCACCGCGTGCTGAAAGACCGCGTCGTGCGCTCGGTGGCTCGCGAGGTCATCGGTGGCGTCACCTACGACATGAGCCGGCCGCGCAACCTCGGCAAGGCCACGCTGCAAGGGCTGGAGCTGAGCGCTCAGTACTTCCTAGACATGCTGCCCGGCGCGCTGAGCGGCGTGGGTGTGTTCGGCAACTACACGATGGCCGACAGCAAGGTCGACACCGTGGGCGACAAGCTGTTCGGCAAGCCGCTGCTGGGCGTGTCCAAGCACAGCTACAACGCCGGCGTGCTGTACGAGAAATTCGGCATCACCAGCCGCCTGACCTACACCTGGCGCGACAAGTTCAACGAAGGCCAGATCGACTGCCTGGTCGCCTCGCCCGCCGAGAACGGCCTGGCCACCGGCGTGTGCGCGCCCAACTCGGCGCCGTACTACAACCGCGTCAAGGCCTACGGCCGGCTGGACTTCGCGATCGGCTACCAGGTCACGCCGCAGCTCAGCGTCAGCTTCAACGCCAACAACCTGACCGGTGCGAAGTACTACAGCTACTTCCAGAACGAGAGCTTCCCGCACGACATCCGGTCGGACGACAAGTTCTATGGCCTGAGCTTCAACTTCAAGTTGTGACTTTGAGCCCCTCGCCCAGCCGGCCGCGCTGAACGCGGGCCGGTCTGGTCGGTCCCCCGAGGGGGCGGCGATGCTCGCGGGGTTTGCCCCGCTCGCACATCGCCAGTCGGGCCGGCTTGGGGCGGCCCGGCGCTCGGCCCGAACACAGCCAACTCCTCCGTGCGGCGCAAGGTTCGGCGCCGCTTTCCTGCCAGCCCTCGTGCACGCGCCCCTCCGGACGCGTGCCGGGGCGGCCTTTTTCCTTCGTTTTGTATGCAACGACGCCATGCCCTTGCCGCCGTCGCGGCCCTCGGCCTGCCCGCCTGGGCCGCCGACAAGAAGATCGTCCTCGGCTTCTCGCAGATCGGCGCCGAGTCCGCCTGGCGCACGGCGAACTCGGCCTCCATCAAGCAGGCCGCCAAGGATGCCGGCATCACGCTGAAGTTCGCCGACGCGCAGCAGAAGCAGGAGAACCAGATCAAGGCGCTGCGCGCGTTCATCGCGCAGAAGGTCGACGTCATCGCGCTGTCGCCCGTCGTCGAGACCGGTTTCGGCACCGTGCTGCGTGAGGCCAGGGCCGCGGGCATTCCGGTCATCCTGACAGACCGCCTCGTGAAGGAAGCCGACGAGAGCCTGTGGGTCTCGTTCATGGGCTCGGACTTCGTGGAGGAAGGCCGCCGCGCTGGCCGCTGGCTCATCGACAAGACCAAGCGTGGCAAGGCCGAGGTCCGCATCGTCGAACTGCAGGGCACCGTTGGCGCCGCGCCCGCGCTGGATCGCAAGAAGGGCTTCGAGGAGGCCATCAAGGCCGAGCCGCGGCTGAAGATCGTGCGCTCGCAGGCGGCCGACTTCAGCCGCGCCAAGGGCAAGGAAGTCATGGAAGCCTTCCTGAAGGCCGAGGCCGGCAGACGAGTGGACCTGCTCTACGCCCACAACGACGACATGGCACTGGGCGCCATCCAGGCCATCGAGGAGGCCGGCCTCAAGCCGGGCAAGGACATCCTCGTCATCTCCATCGACGGCGTGCGCGCTGCGTTCGAGGCCATGGTGGCCGGCAAGCTCAACGTGACCGTCGAATGCAGCCCGCTGCTGGGCCCGCCGCTGATGCAGGCCGTCAAGGACCTGAAGGCCGGCAAGACGCTGCCGCGCCGCATCGTGACGGAGGAGGGCGTGTTCCCGGCCGAAGTCGCGGCGCGCGAACTGCCCAACCGCAAGTACTGATGGTGCTGATTGCCGCAACAGCTGGATGGGCGCCGGGGCGCGCCTGCCCGCAATTGCTCCGTGTCCTCCGCCCGCTGCGCGGGCTCCCCCTTTACCTGCGCAATTGCGAGCAGGCACGCCCCGGCTTGTCCACCATTCTCTTTTCGCGACTGGAATCCAGTGCGACGCAGAGCAGGTGGCTGGGCAGGCCTGATGCGCAAGTAAAGGAGGAGCCCGCGCAGCGGGCGGGGGACATGGAGCATCAGGCCTGCCCAGCCGCCTGCGGCCATCCCGAGGGCGGCGTTCGATGAGCGGCAACGTCCTGACCGCGGAACGCGTCGCCAAGGCCTTCAACGGCGTGCCTGCATTGGTGGACGCCGGCCTGACGCTGCGTGCCGGCGAGGTGCACGTGCTGATGGGCCAGAACGGCGCCGGCAAGTCCACGCTCATCAAGATCCTGACCGGCGTGCAGGGCGCGGACGCCGGCGACATCCAGATCGACGGGCGGCACTTCGCAGCGCACACGCCGCTGCAGGCGCAGCAGGCCGGCATCGCGGTCGTGCACCAGGAGGTGCAGCTGTGTCCTAACCTGTCGGTCGCCGAGAACCTGCTGGCCGGTCGGCTGCCGCGTCGCTGGTGGGGCATCGATTGGCAACGTACCCAACGCGAGGCCGAAGGCGCACTCGCTCGGCTGGGCCTGAGGCTCGACGTGCGCCAGCCGCTGGGCGAGCTGCCCGTGGCGCTGCAGCAGATGGTGGCCATCGCCCGCGCCTTGCATCAGCAGGCCCGGGTGCTGATCCTTGACGAGCCCACTTCCAGTCTCGATGAGGCCGAGACGGCGCGCTTGCTGGCCTTGCTGAAGCAACTGCGCAGCGAGAACGTCGCCATCCTGCTGGTGACCCACTTCCTCGACCAGGCCTACGCCGTGGCGGACCGCTTCACGGTGCTGCGCAACGGACAGGTCGTCGGCGAATACGCCGGCGACCTGCCGCGCATGCAGCTGGTGCAGTTGATGATTGGCCGCGAGCTGTCGGCCAGCAGCGTCGCACGCGAAGCTGACGCCGCACCGCGCGGTGCACCGCTGTTGCAGACGGCGGGGCTGGGTCGCCGCCACGCCGTCGACGGCGTGAGCCTGAGCGTCGCCCCCGGCGAGGTGCTGGGACTGGCCGGGCTGCTGGGCGCGGGCCGCACCGAGACCGCGCGCCTGCTGTTCGGCGCCGACCGCGCCGATGCGGGCGAACTGCGCATCGACGGAAAGCCACTCGCGCTGACCGGCCCGCGCGATGCGATCCGTGCCGGCTTCGCGTTCTGCCCCGAGGAGCGCAAGGTGGACGGCATCGTCGCCGCCTTGAGCGTGCGCGAGAACATCGTGCTCGCGCTGCAGGCCCGCCGCGGCGTGTTCCGCATGCTGGCGCCGAAAGCCCAGCGCGAGCTGGCCGATGCTTTCATCCAGAAGCTGGGTATCAAGACGGCTGACGCCGAGACCCCCATCGGCCTGCTGTCCGGCGGCAACCAGCAGAAGGCCATCCTGGCGCGCTGGCTGGCCACCGAGCCGCGGCTGCTCATCCTGGACGAGCCCACGCGCGGCATCGACATCGCGGCCAAGCAGGACCTGATGGACCAGGTGTTGACGCTGTGCCGCGAGGGCATGGCGCTGGTGTTCATCTCGTCCGAGCTGCCCGAGGTGCTGCGCGCCTGCGACCGCGTCGTCGTGCTGCGCGAGCGCCGCCAGGTGGCGGAGCTGGAGGCGCGCGGCCTGAGCGAATCCCGGCTGCTGCACGCGATGGCGGAGGCGGCATGAGCGGGCCCGTCAAGCATGCGGCCTGGGTGCTGGCGGCGCTCTTGCTGCTGAACGCCGTGCTGAATCCGCAGTTCGTGTTGCTGCGCTGGCAGGACGGCCATGCCTTCGGCCCGCTGATCGACATCGTCAACCGCGCGGCGCCGCTGATGGTCGTCGCGATGGGCATGACGCTGGTCATCGCCGTGCGCGGCATCGACATCTCGGTGGGTGCCGTGGTCGCCATCGCGGCTGCCGTGGCGGCATCCGTCATCAACGGCAGCGGCAGCCTGGCGCTGGCCATCGCCGCAGGCCTGGGCGCCGCCGCCGTCTGCGGGCTGTTCAACGGCCTGCTGGTCGTGGCCGGCGGCATCCAGCCCATCATCGCGACGCTGATCCTGATGACGGCCGGGCGTGGCATCGCGCAGCTCATCACCGACGGCCAGATCCTCACCATCGATCACGCCGGCTACGCCTTCATGGGCAATGGCTTCCTGCTGGGCCTGCCGTTCGCGCCGTGGCTGGCGCTCGCGCTGGCCGCAGTGCTGGGGCTGCTGAAGCACCGCACCGCGCTGGGCCTGTTCCTGCAGGCGGCCGGCGCCAACCCGGCGGCCGCTCGTCTCGCGGGCGTCAACGCCGCGGCGCTGCTGCTGGCCGTCTATATCGCCTGCGGGTTGTGTGCCGGTGTGGCGGGGCTGATGATCTCCGCCAACATCCAGAGCGCCGACGCCAACAACGCCGGCCTGATGCTGGAGCTGGACGCCATTCTGGCCGTCACGCTGGGCGGCACCTCGCTGCTGGGTGGCCGCTTCAGCCTGCGCGGCAGCCTGCTCGGCGCGCTCATCATCCAGACGCTGACAACCAGCATCTACGCGCTCGGCATCGCGCCCGAGGTCACGCTGGTCGTGAAGGCCGTCGTCGTGTTCGCGGTGTCCATCAGCCAGTCGCCGCGGCTGTGGAGGTGCACCGCATGAACCGCCAGAACCTCCCCAGCTGGGCCTCGCTGGCGCTGCTGGTCATCGCCACGCTGGGCGGCGCCGCGGCCTACCCGGGCCTGCTGTCCGGTCAGGTGCTGCTGAACCTGCTGATCGACAACGCCTTCCTGCTGGTCGTCGCGGTCGGCATGAGCTTTGTCATCCTGTCGGGCGGTATCGACCTGTCGGTGGGCTCCGTCGTGGCGCTGACCACCATGCTGCTGGCGCTCGGGGTCGAACGCGCACAGCTGTCGCCGTGGCTGTTGATCCCGCTGCTACTGCTGGTCGGCGCCGCGTTCGGCGCGGCGATGGGCTGGGTCATCCACGTCTTCGAGGTGCCGGCCTTCATCGTCACGCTGGCCGGGTTGTTCCTGGCGCGCGGGCTCTGTTATGTGCTGAGCATCGATTCCATCGTCATCAGCGACGCCACGCTGACGGCGTGGTCGCAGGCGCGCTGGTCGCTGGGGCCGCTGGGCGAGATCACGCCGGGCGCGGTCTGCGCGCTGCTGGTGCTGGCGCTGGCCGTCTGGGTCGCGCGCTCCACCGGCTTCGGCCGCGCGGTGTACGCGCTGGGCGGGCAGGAGCATTCGGCGCGGCTCATGAGCCTGCCGGTGGCCGGCACGCGCATCGCCGTCTATGCGGTGAGTGGCGGCTGCGCGGCGCTGGGTGGCGTGCTGTTCGGCATCTACACGCTGTCTGGCTACGGCCTGCATGCGCAGGGGCTGGAGCTGGATGCCATCGCGGCCGTCGTCATCGGCGGCGCGCTGCTCAGCGGCGGCACGGGCCATGTGCTGGGTGCGCTGACCGGCGTGCTGATGCTGGGCCTGATCCAGACGCTGATCCTGTTCGACGGCACCCTGAGTTCCTGGTGGACGCGCATCGTCATCGGCGCGTTGCTGGGCCTGTTCTGTGGACTGCAGCGGTTGCTGGTGCTGCTGTCCGCGCGCCGCCGCTCCCCTTGATTCATACAAAGAGGTTGTCATGAGATTGCTGATATCCGCGCTCGTCCTCGCGCTCGCAGGCATCGCCCACGCGCAGGAGCCCGAGAAGCCACTGGGCCCCGCCCACCGCCTGACCACGCCGTGGACCGCCGAGGCCGAGAAGGCCGCCGTGCCGCTGCCCGAGTACCCGCGGCCGCAGCTGGTGCGCAAGGACTGGATCAACCTGAACGGCCAGTGGGACTATTGGGGCGGCAAGGGCGCGCCGGATGCGCGCCATGTGCCGTCCGTGGCGCCGGCCTTCCCGGCCACCGTCGAGAAGGTGCGCGTGCCATACCCGGTGGAGTCGCGACTGTCGGGCATCGAGCGGCTGGGCGAGGTCAGCCTCTGGTACCGCCGCTCGTTCGAGATCCCCGCCGCGTGGGCGGGCCAGCGCGTGCGCATCAACTTCGGCGCGGTGGACCGCGTCGCCAACGTCTACGTGAACGGCACGCGCGTGGGCTTCCGCGACGGCGGCTTCGCATCCTTCAGCTTCGACATCACCGACCACCTGAAGCCTGGCCGCAACGAACTGGTCGTGTCGGCCTTCGACCCCAGCACCGGCGACGGCATGCTGGGCAAGCAATCGCTGAAGCCCGGCGGCATCTTCTACACGCCCAGCTCGGGCATCTGGCAGACCGTGTGGCTGGAGCCCGTGGGCGCCGCCCACGTCGCGCGGCTAGACCTGACGCCCGACGTCGCCAAGCAGCGGCTGCAGCTCATCGTGCGTGCCGATGCACACGCCGAGGTCGAGGCCGTGGCCTACTGCGACGGCAAGCCCGTGGGCCGTGTCACCGGCAAGCCGGGCACCGAGCTGCACATCGCCGTGCCGAAGCCGCGCCTGTGGTCGCCGGATGACCCCTTCCTGTACGACCTCAAGGTCACGCTGCGGCGCGACGACAAGGTCATCGACCAGGTCGATAGCTACTTCGGCATGCGCAGCATGGCAATCGGCAACGTGGCCGGCGTGCCGCGCCCGCTGCTGAACGGCAAGTTCGTCTTCCAGTTCGGCCCGCTGGACCAGGGCTTCTGGCCCGACGGCCTCTTCACCGCACCGACCGACGAGGCGCTGAAGTTCGACCTGGTGGCCACCAAGGAGCTGGGCTTCAACATGGTCCGCAAGCACATCAAGGTGGAACCGGCACGCTGGTTCTACTGGGCCGACAAGCTGGGCCTGCTGGTGTGGCAGGACATGCCGCAGGCCTGGGACGCTGAGAAGGACCTGGCCATCCGCAGCCGCACCGAAGGCCAGATGCGCGAGATCGTCGACCAGCTGCGCTCGGTCCCGTCCGTCGTGTCCTGGGTCATCTTCAACGAAAGCTGGGGCGACTTCGACCACCGCCGCATGTCCGACGTGTTCAAGGCGCTGGACCCGACGCGCCTCATCAATACCCACTCCGGCGTCAACTTCGAGCCGCACGACCAGGGCGGCGGCGACGTCATCGACCTGCACGACTACCCCGGCCCGCAGCCGGTGAACTGGCAACCCGGCCGCATCGCCGTGCTGGGCGAGTACGGCGGCAACAGCCTGCGCACGCCGGGCCACATGTACCGGCCGGACAGCAAGTGCTGCTACCTGCTGTACGACAGCAAGGAAGCCGTCACCAAGGTCTACGTGGAGCAGGCCGCCAAGCTGCGCGAGTACGCCGCCACGCAGGGCCTGAGTGCCGCGGTCTACACCGAGACCACCGACGTGGAGGAGGAACTGAACGGCTTCTTCACTTACGACCGGCAGGTGAAGAAGCTGGACTTCGACCAGGTCCGCAAGGCCAACCAGGCGCTGATCCGCTTCGGTCGCTGAATCTTCGGGGCATCCTGAGCGGCCATCAGAGCCGCCCTTCCCATCCAACAGGAGACAGGCATGAAAGCTTTGATTGCACTCACGATGACGCTGTGCGCGTTGTTGCTCGGCACCCCGGCCCGTGCGGCCGAGACCGTGCTGAACACGACGCAGGACAGCTTCTACCCGCGCATGATCCGGCTGGCCGCCAGCGGCGGCGCCAACGGCCGGCTGATGGCATCGCACGACTTCAATGGCAGCCAGTCGGTCATCTACGAAAGTACCAATGACGGCGCGACCTGGGCCCAGGTCGGCAGCATCACGGTGCCCGAACCCTGGCACTGCTGTAGCGCGCTGTGGGAGGTGCCGCAGCAGCTGGGCAGCATGGCGGCCGGCACGCTGTTCTGGGCCACCACCGGTCGCAACGGTACGGCGCACACGCTGCGCATCTACCGCAGCACCAACCAGGGCCGCACGTGGACGCAGCACGCCGTGGCCGCCACGGGCAACACCGGCATCTGGGAGCCCGAGTTCACCGTCGACAGCGCCGGCCGGCTGGTGATGTTCTACGCCAGCGAGGAGTACAAGTCCGGCGGCTACAACCAGCTGATCGCGCACAAGGTCTCCACCGACGGCGGCCTGACCTGGGGCGCGGACGTGTTCGACGTGGCCATCAGCGACGGCGGCGACCTGCGGCCCGGCATGCCGGTGGTGCGCAAGCTGCCCGGCGGCAGCTACATGATGAGCTACGAGATCTGCGGCTCGCGTGCCTGCGACGTCTACACGCGCACGTCCAGCAACGGCAGCAGCTGGGGCACGGCCAGCAACCTCGGCACGCGCGTGGAGTCCACCAACGGCCACCATTTCAGCCACACGCCCACCATCACGTGGATGAACGACGGCAGCCCGCAGGGCCGCCTGCTGCTGACGGCGCAGGTGCTCAAGCGCAACAGCAACAACAGCATCAACGAGGACGCGACCGGTCGCGTCTACATGTTCAACACCAGCGGCGGCACGGGCCTGTGGACCGAGGCCGCCACGCCGCTGGCCACGCCCATCCTGAACGGCGGCGACGCCTGCACCAATTACAGCGCGCAACTGCTGGCCTCCAGCAACAACCAGCGCGTGCTGCAGATGGCCAACCTGGGCTGCCGCATGCAGTTCGCCAGTGCGCCGCTGCACCACCCGGTGGCGGACGGCGTCTACCGCATCGTCGCCAAGCACAGCAACCAGGTGCTGGACGTGGCCGGCTGCTCGGCGACACCCGGCGCCAACGTGGCCCAGTACACGTGGATAGGCGGCGACTGCCAGCGCTGGCGCGTGACGAACGAGGCCAACGGCCTCTACACGATCACCGCGCAGCACAGCGGCCAGGCGCTGGACGTGAACGGCTGCTCCACCGCGGCGGGCGGCAATGTGCAGCAGTACACCGCCAACGGCCTGAACTGCCAGAGGTGGCGCATCGAGCCCGTGGGCGACGGCCACTTCCGCGTCATCAACCACAACAGCAACCTCGTGCTCGACGTGAACGCCTGCTCGACGGCGACGAGCGCCAACGTGCAGCAGTGGACGTGGATAGGCGGCGACTGCCAGCGCTGGCGCTTCGAGCGGGTCAGCCCGAACTCGGTGGCCAACGCGACCTACAAGGTCATCGCCAGGCACAGCACGCAGGCCCTGGACGTGAATGCCTGCTCGACGGCAGCCGGCGGCAACATCCAGCAGTGGCCCTACAGCGGCGCCAACTGCCAGCGCTGGAACGTTGCGCAGACGGCCGACGGCTTCTACGAGTTCACGTCGGTCAACAGCGGCCTGAAGATGGACGTGCAGGACGCCTCGCTGCAGATGGGTGCCAACGTGCGCCAGTGGACCGGCAACAACGCGGCGGCGCAGCGCTGGGGCATCGAGAACGTCGGCGGCGGCCATGTGCGCATCGTCAACAAGCACAGCGGACGCGTGCTCGACGTGGCCGCGTGCTCGACGGCCAACGGCGCCAACGTCGCGCAGTGGGAATGGCTCGGGGGCGATTGCCAGCGGTGGCAGCTTTCGGCACCTTGAAGGAGATATCCAACATGAAGTTGCAAACCTGGCTGGCCGGCTTGCTGCTGGCCGCGGCGGGCATGGCGCCCGCTGCGGAACCCAAGCCGGCACCCGTGGCGCCCGGCGGCTACCTGTTCGCCCACATGACGCATGCCCGCTACGGTGTGCTGCACTACGCCGTCAGCACCGACGGCCTGCACTGGAAGCGCCTGAACAAGGGCAAGGCCGTCAACGAGGAGTACCACGGCCACCCGTTCATCGTGCAGGGCGGCGATGGCCGCTACTACCTGGTCGGCAACCAGAGCGACGAGGACTCCGAGATCCGCTTCTGGGTGTCCGACGACCTCGTCAAGTGGACGAAGTTCGGCACCTACAAGCCCGACCTGTCGAACATCAAGGGCCACCCGCATACGCTGCAGCGCATCGGCGCGCCCAAGCTGTTCTTCGACAGACCGTCCAAGCAGTTCGTGCTGATGTGGCACACGCCGAACGTGCCGGGCTCCCAGGACGACCCCGAGCGCTACTGGTCCAGCCAGCGCACGCTGTACGTCACGTCGCCGGACCTGCGCGAGTTCAAGGGCAGCCCCAAGCGCCTGTTCGACTGGGACATGGCCACCATCGACGTCTTCCTCGTCGACAACCCGGCCGGCGGCTACTGCGCGGTCGTGAAGGACGAGCGCTTCCCGTCCTACATCTGGACCACCGGCAAGACCGTCCGCATGAGCTGCGGCGCCAGCCTGCTGGGGCCGTACCCCGAGCCCGGGTCGCCGTTGAGCCCGGCCTTCCGCGAGGCGCCGACGCTGATCCGTGCGCCCAACGGGCAGGACTGGCTGATGTACTACGAGCAGTACGCCGGCACCAGCTATGGCTTGTCCATGGCGCCGCGTCTGGAGGGCCCGTGGATCGAGGTCTGGGGCAACTCGGGCGTCAAGGAGTGGAACCGCTTCGAGATGCCGGCCACGCTGCGGCACGGCTTCATGATGGCGGTCACCCAGCAGCAGCTCGAAGCGCTGAGCAAGGCCTTCCCGGAGTGATGAGGGATGAGGCGGTCGAGACGCCGGGCTGTCAGTCTCCGGCCGCCGCCACCAGCGCCTGCGTGTAGGCATGCTGCGCGCCGCCCTCGCACAGCGCGTCGCTGCTCAGCGTCTCGACGATGCGGCCCTGCTGCATGACGGCGAGGTGCTCGCACAGGTGGGCCACCACGCCCAGGTCGTGGCTGACCAGCAGGTAGGTCAGCCCGTGGCGCTGGCGCAGCTCGGCCAGCAGGTTCAGCACCTCGGCCTGCACGGACACGTCCAGCGCCGACGTGGGTTCGTCCAGCAGCAGCAGCGGGGGCTGCAGGATCAGCGCGCGAGCAATGGCCACGCGCTGGCGCTGGCCGCCGGAGATCTGGTGCGGGTAGCGGAAGCGGAAGGCCGTGGGCAGGCCCACCTGCTGTAGCACGTCGTCCACGCGGTCGTCGATGTCGCGCTGGCCTTGTACGCGCAGCGGTTCGGCCAGCGCGGTGTGCACGGTGTGGCGCGGGTGCAGCGAGCCGTAGGGGTCCTGGAACACCATCTGCACGCGGCGTGCGTGCGCCGGGCTGCGCTCGCCCTGGTAGTTGCGACCGTCGATGGCGACCTGGCCCTGCCAGTGACGGTACTGGCCGGCCAGGCAGCGCAGCACGGTGGTCTTTCCCGAGCCGGATTCGCCCACCAGCCCGAAGGCCTGGCCGCGCGGCAGCTCCAGGTCCACGCCGTGCAGCACTTGGCGGGCTTCGGAGCCTTGGCCGAAGGACAGTGTCAGGCCCTTGACGGACAACATGGTCGGTTCGCTCATGCGGCGCTCCAGGCGGCGTCGCGCTGTAGCACGGGCAGCACGGCACGGCGGCGGCGCAGGCTGGGCAGCGAGGCCATCAGGCCCTGGGTGTAGGGGTGCTGCGCGTGCGCCAGCTCGGACGCCTTCAGCGATTCGACGACGCGGCCGGCATACATGACCAGCACGCGGTCGCAGAAGCGGCCCACCAGGTTCAGGTCGTGGCTGATGAACAGCAGCGACAGGCCTTGCTCGGCCACCAGCTCGTCCAGCAGGTTCAGCACCTCCTGGCGCACCGACACGTCCAGCGCCGAAGTGGGCTCGTCGGCGATCAGCAGGCGCGGCCTCTGCGCCAGCATCATCGCGATCATCACGCGCTGGCCCATGCCGCCGGACAGCTCGTGCGGGTACTGGCCTGCCACTCGCTTCGGGTCGCGGATGTGCACGCGCGCCAGCAGTGCCTCGACGCGGTCCTCGCATTCGGCGCGTGAGAGCTTGCCGGTGCGTTGGACTGCTTCGGCGATCTGGCGGCCGATGCTCATGACCGGGTTCAGCGAGTACTTGGGGTCCTGCATGATCATGGATAGCTGACGGCCGCGCAGCGCCTCCATGTCGGCCTCGCCGGCCTGCAGCAGGGGGCGGCCGTCGAAGTCCAGCCGGTCCGCCGTGATGCGGGCCTGGCGAGGAAGCAGGCGCAGCAGCGCGCGGCCCACGGTGGTCTTGCCGGAGCCGGACTCGCCGACGACGGCGAGCTTCTCGCGGCCCAGCGTGAAGGACACGCCGTGCACGACGGGCGTGGCGCCGTAGGCGATGCGCAGGTTCTCGACTTCAAGCAAGTTCGTCATGTGCTCTGCCTCGGATCGAGCGCGTCGTTGAGGCCGTCGCCCAGCAGGTTAAAGGCCATGCTGACGGCCAGGATGGCGGCGCCGGGCGCGGCCACGGTCCACCAGCTGTCCAGCATGTAGCGGCGCCCCTCGGAAATCATGGCGCCCCACTCGGGCAGCGGCGGCTGCGCGCCCAGGCCCAGGAAGCCCAGGCCGGCGGCGGTCAGCACCACCGAGGCCATGTTCATGGTCAACCGCACCAGCACCGAGGGCAGGCACAGCGGTGCCACGTGGCGCCACAGCATGCGCACATGCGACGCGCCCTGCAGCTGGGCGGCGACGATGAAGTCGGCCTGGCGCAGCGTCATCGCCTCGGCGCGGGCCAGCCGCGCGATGGGCGGCCAGGCGGTCAGCGCGATGGCCAGCACCGCATGGTCCAGCCCCGGGCCCAAAGCGGCGACGAAGGCCAGCGCCAGCACCAGGCTGGGGAAGGACAGGAACACGTCGGCGATGCGCATGCAGACCGCGTCCACGCGGCCACCGAAGTAGCCCGACACGACCCCCACCGCCATGCCCAGCGGGCCGACGACGACGGTGACCAGCGTGACGATGAACAGCGTGATGCGCGTGCCGTGCACGAGGCGGCTGAAGACGTCGCGGCCGAACTCGTCGGTGCCGAACCAATGGGCGCTGCTCGGCGGCAGCAGCGCGGCGCCGAGGTCCTGCCGCAGCGGATCGTGCGGTGCGATCCACGGCGCGAAGACCGCGACGAGGATCAGCACGCCGATGATGGCGACGCCGACGGCCGTCAGCGGGTTGGCCAGCAGCTTGGCGACCGTGGCGCCGGCATCGCGGCGCCAGGCCTGAAAGGCGCCGGCGGGGGGGGGCAGTGCAATGCTGCTCATGTGCGGGCTCTCGGGTCGAAGACGCGGTACAGCGCGTCGGCGGTCAGGTTCAGCGCGACGAAGATCAGGCCGACGACCAGCACCGATCCCATCACCGCGTTCATGTCGCCCAGCAGCAGGCTGCCGGTCAGGTAGCTGCCGAAGCCGGGCCAGCCGAACACGGTCTCTACCAGCACCGCGCCCTCCAGCAGGCCGCCGTAGGCCAGCGCGAGGATGGTCAGCAGCTGCACGCGGATGTTCAGGAAGGCATGGCCCCACACCACCTGGCGCCGGCTCAGGCCCTTGACGCGTGCGGTGGTGATGTACTCCTGCGTCAGCTGCGCCAGCATGAAGCTGCGCGTCATGCGACTGAGGTAGGCCATGGAGTGCAGGCCCAGCACGCAGGCCGGCAGCAGCAGGTGGCGCAGCGCGTCGCGGAAGGCGGCGAGGTCGCCGGCCAGCAGCGTGTCCACCAGCATCAGCCCGGTCACGCGCGGCACGGCGCCCTCGTAGCCCAGCCCGATGCGGCCGATGCCACCGGCCCAGCCCAGCCAGGCGTAGAACACCAGCAAGCCCATCATGCCGAACCAGAACACCGGCGTGGAATGGCCCGCCAGGCCCAGCACGCGGGCGACGTGGTCGGGCCAGCGCTTGTGGTTGCTGGCGGCCCATACGCCCAGCGGCACGCCCAGCAGCGCGCCCAGCAGGATGGCCAGCGTGGCCAGCTCCAGCGTGGCGGGCAGCACGCGGGCCAGGTCTTCGGTGACCGGGCGTCCGGTCAACAGCGCGTGGCCCAGGTCGCCCTGCAACAGGTCGCCGAGATAACGGCCGAACTGCGCCCACAGCGGCCGGTCCAGGCCAAGCTGCTTGTAGACCTGCTCGTAGGTGGCACGGTCGGCGTCGGGGCCGACGATGGCCAGCACCGGGTCCAGCGGCATCACGCGGCCGATCATGAAGGTCAGCAGCAGCAGGCCCAGCAGGGCCATGACCGCGCTCGTCGTGCCGCGTATCCAGCGTGACTTCATCATCATGGTTGGCTCACCTTGTAGACCTCGCGCAGCCGCGTCGCGCCGCTGGGGTGGCCCACATAGCCCCGCACGGCGCGGCGCACGACCTGCGTGTCCAGCATCTGCGCGATGGGCTGGATGGCCGGCACGCGCACGTCCAGCCGCTCTTGCGCCTGGCGATACAGCGCGGTCTGCTCGGCAGCGTCGGGCGTCAGCAGCGCCAGCTCGATGATGCGGTTCAGCTCCGCGTCGGCATGGCCGGTGCGCCAGCCCTGGAAGTTGCTCAGGCGCGCGCTGTCGCGGTTGTCGGGGTTGTAGACCAGCGCGCGCAGGCTGGAGTGCGGGTGCGCCTCGGCGCCGCCGCCGCCGCGGCCCACGATGATCTCGAAGTTACGTTCACGCATGGCGCCGTAGACTTGGTTGCCGGTGCCCGGCAGGATGCTGGCCCGGATGCCGCCCTGGGCCAGCGTGGCCTGCAGGCTGGTGGCGATGCCGGTGAACGGCGCCTCGGCGATGACGCGGATGGTGGTCTCGAAGCCATCGGGCAGTCCTGCCTCGGCCAGCAGCCGGCGCGCGGTCTGCGGGTTGAATGCGTAACCGGGCTGGGGCAGCGACGCAGGCAGCCCCTGCGGCACCGGCCGCATCTGCAGCTCGCCGTAGAACGGCAGCACGCCGGAAGCCACGCCCTGGAAGTCGATCAGGTGGCGCAGCACCGCGCGGCGCACGCGCTCGTCGGCAAAGCGCGGATGCCGGGCGTTGACGGCGACGTAGTACATCGTCGAGCGGCGCACGCTGTCCACCACCAGGTCCGGCCGCTTGGCCAGCGCGCGCACGTCGGGGGCCGACATGCCGCCGGCCACGTCCAGGTCGCCGCGCGCCAGCATCAGCCGCAGCGTCTGTGATTCGGTCATGTGCCGCACGACGACGCGGTGCAGCTTGGCCGGCGCCTGCCAGTAGTGGGCGGAGCGGCGCATGGTCAGCAGTTCCTTGGGGCGCCACTCCTCCAGCTCGAAGGCGCCGGAACCGGCGGCATGGGTGGTCAGCCAGGCGTTGCCCAGGTCGCCGCGCACCTCGTGAGTCAGCACCGTGTCGCGGTCGACGACGTAGCCGCTCATGGAGGTGGCCAGCGTCATCAGCACCAGCACGGGGTCGGTGGGCTGCGGCAGGTCCATGACCAGCGTCTGTGCGCCCTCGGCGCGGATCAGCGCGGGTGCGTTGGCGGCCGTGTAGCCGTAGCTTTTCCAGACGCTGGCCAGCGCGAGATTGAGCTTCAGCACCCGTTGCAGCGACCAGGCCGCATGCGTCGCATTCAACGGCTTGCCGCTCGCGAAGCGCACGCCGTCGCGCAGCCGCAGCGTCAGACGGCGCCCGCCGTTGCCGACCTCCCAGCTCTGCGCGATGCTGGGCTTGAGCTGCGTCGTGTCGTGCGCGTCCACTTCCAGCAGGCTGTCGTAGAGGTTGCAGGCCACGGTCACCGCGTCCAGGCCGGTGGCGGCGGCAGGGTCCAGCGAGAGCAGGTTGTTCATGCTCATGCCGACCAGCAGCTGGTCGTCGGGCGAGGCGGCGTGGGCCAGGCCGCCCCAGGCCGCCGCGGCGAGCGCGGGCAACGCAGCAAGTTGGCGCCGGCGCAGCGGCAGGTGCGATGCGGGCAGCATGCTCAGTACGTCGCGACGGTGTGCTTGGCGATGTAGTCGAAGTTGATGTCTTCGCCCAGGCCCGGCGCCTGCGGCAGCGACACATAGCCCTCGCGGTCCATCGGGTCGACGATGGCGTTCAGGTAGGCCGGCACTTCCTCGTAGTCCAGGAAGGGGTGCAGCAAGCCGCGCTCGTACCAGCGGCAGTTGCGGATCGCGCCGCACACGGCCAGGTTGGGCGCGCCGTTGCCGTGGACCTCGCAGTTCATGCCGAAGGACTCGGCGAGGTGGGCCACCTTCATCGTCGGGCCGATGCCGCCACAGCCGGTCACGCCGGCGCGCAGGATGTCGCTGGCACCCGCGGTGACCCAGCCGGCGCGGGCGTAGTGCTTGCCCGACAGGCTCTCCGGCCCCAGGATGGGAATGCTGAGTTGCCCAGCCAGCCAGGCGTAGGACGCCGTGCTCTGCTCGTTCATCATTTCCTCGAACCAGGTGAAGTCCAGCTCCTCCAGCGCGCGGCCGATGCGCAGCGCGTCGGTGCGGCTGTACTCGTGGTAGCCGTCCAGCATCAGCGCGATGTCCGGCCCCACGGCCTTGCGCACGGCGGTGCAGGCCTTGATGTCCATTGCGACGCTGGGGGCGAACGCGACCGGCGGCATCCAGGTGTGCAGCTTGATGGCCTTGTAGCCGCGCTCCACCAGTTGCACGGCGAAGGCCGCGTACTCCTCGGGGGTGGACAGGCCGCCTGCCAATTCGTCACCGCACATGGTGCTGCCGTAGGCCGGGATCTTGTCGCGGTAGCCGCCCAGCAGCTGGTAGACGGGCGTCTTCAGCGTGCGGCCGATGAGGTCGTACAGCGCGCTGTCGACGGCGCCCAGCGCGCGGTCGGTCAACTGGCCGGCGCTGCCGCGCTGCCAGTGCTCCAGCTCAGCCCACAGCTTTTCACGGTGCAGCGCGTCGCCGCCCACCAGCACGCGGCGCACGAACTGGTTCAGCACATGCGGGCGCACGACCTGCGGCGGCGCGAAGCAGTGGCCTTCCACGCCGTCGGTGCTGCGGATGCTCAACAGCGCCAGGTGGCCGGTGCCCAGCGGGCCCGGGTGGGAGTGGCCGGCCGCGTCCACCGAGCGCCGCGTCGGGTGGGTGAACTCAACGGCGCGCACGCTTTCAATTTTGATCATGGTCTTGCTTATCCCATCAGTCGTCTGATGACTTGAAGTGTACACATGGCCAGTCGAATTGCTATGTTTTCAAGGGAAAACCACGAGAATCCGCCTGAAACCACCCCTTCACAGATCGGATGACTTGCCTATACTGTCGTCAGTCGTCTGATGACTTGGGCGACGCCAAACACGCTTATGAACACCAGTCCCACTTCATCGTCCGGTCGTGCCCCCAGCCTGTCCCAGCGCGTGGTGGACGGCATTTCGGAGCGCATCGCCAGCGGCGCGCTGAAGCCCGGCGAGCGCGTGCCGCCCGAGCCGGTGCTGATGCAGGAGTTCGGCGTCAGCCGCAGCGTGGTGCGCGAGGCCATATCGCGGCTGCAGGCCAGCGGGCTGCTGCGCACCCAGCAGGGTGTGGGCAGCTTCGTGCTGGCGCCCAAGGTGGACGTGCCGCAGCTGCCGCAGACCGCGGGTGCCGAGCTGAAGCTTCAGCAGAAGCTGTCCATGCTGGAGCTGCGCCTGAGCCTGGAGCCCGAGGCCGCCGCACTGGCCGCCCAGCGCCGCACGCCGGAGCAGCTGGCGGCGATGGAGCAGGCGCTGGACGACTTCGACACCCAGCACACCACCGGCGAGGCCACGGCCGAGGCCGACTACCGCTTCCACGAACTGCTGGCCCAGGCCACCGGCAACGAGTACTTCTCGCATGTGCTGCGCGCACTGAGCAGCGCCACCATCCCGCGGCAGGCGGCCACGCGCCGCGCCAGCAGCGGTGCCAGGCCGGCGCGCTTCGGCGAGTCGTCGCCCGAGCTGCGGCCGGGCAAGGAGATCACCGCCCAGGAGCACTGGGCCGTGCTGGAGGCCGTGCGCCGCGGCGACGCTGCCGGCGCGCGCGCCGCCATGTTCATGCACCTCAATAACAGCCGCGAGCGCATGAAAAGCGCCAGTCGCTGAACCACCCGGGGCCAGGCACGCAGAGGCCACGCCCCACCCAGCCACCCCAGGAGACAAGCCATGCAACACCCCCGCCGCCCGTCGGCAGCTCAACCGACCGCGATCGCCCTCGCGCTGCTCAGCCTCGCCGGCACCCACCCGCTGGCGCAGGCCCAGGAGACCCAGGTCATCGAGCGCGTCGAGATCACCGGCTCCATCATCCGGCGCTCCATCAACGACGAGGCCGCGCTGCCGGTCACGTCGATGAAGGCGACGGAGCTGAGCGCCCGCGTCAACACCGAGCTGAAGGACATGATGCTGGAGCTGCCGCAGGCGAACTCGCTGGGCACCAATGCCGGCACGGCTGGCCCCATGACCAGCCTGCGCGGCTTCGGCCCCATGCGCACGCTGACGCTGCTGAACGGCCGCCGCCTGGCCAAGGAGCCGCTGACCAACCAGTACGTCAGCGTCAACGTGATGCCGCGCATGGCGCTGAGCCATGTCGACATCCTGCGTGACGGGGCCTCGTCCAGCTACGGCTCCGATGCGATGGGCGGCGTGCAGGCCTTCTACACGCTGCCGTCGTACAAGGGCGTGGGCATCAAGCTGGAGGCCATGCAGCCCGAGCGTTCGGGCGGTGGCGCCACCCAGGCGCTGGGTCTGATCGCCGGCATCGGCGACCTGTCCCAGGACCGCTGGAACGTCTATGCCGCCTTCGACATCCAGAAGCGCGAAGAGCTGCCGCGAGCGGCCCGTCCCGAGCTGACCGATGGCTCCGCGCTGACCGCCTTGGGCATCAGCACCGCGCCGGGCCTGGGCGCGAACGCGACGCCGGGCAACTTCACCGACCCGACCAACCCCACGGCATCGCTGCGCACCGTGCGCTACAACCCGATGTACGCCAGCGGCTGCATGCCGCCGTACTCCGTGCCCAGCACGTCGGGCGGCCGCCAGACCTGCTTCCTGGATGCCAACACGCAGTACACGACCTTCAACAACAAGAACGGCATCCTGAACTTCTACGCCCAGGGCAAGCTGCTGCTGGCGAACGACCACCAGATCACGGCCGAGTTCAACCACAGCCAGTTCGAGGTCGACCAGTACAACAACCCGGCCGCGCCCACGGTGCGCCTGACCAGCACGCACCCCTACTACCCCGGCAACGGCAAGGTGCCTGCGGTGCCGGGCCTGAACCTGGGCGGCCGGCCCATCGACGTGCTGTGGTCGGTGGCCGATGCCGGCGCGCGCATCCGCAACGACGTGCACAGCAACGACCGCCTGGTGCTGACCGCCGAGGGCTCGCTGGGCAACTGGGACTACCGCACCGGCCTGAACTACGGCCGTTCGGAGCGCAACACCAAGGCCGGCTCGGGCTGGCTGAAGGTGAGTGGCATCGCCAGCGTGCAGGGCAGCACCTCGCGCACGCTGTTCCTCGCCCCGCAGCTCAACCCCTTCGGCCTTCAGGACGCGGCCGGGCTGGAGCTGCTGGCCAACGCCTCGCTGGACGGGCGCACGCTGCGCCTGCACCGCGCCGAGAACAGCAGCCTGGACGCCACCTTCTCGCGTGCCGTCATGAAGCTGGCCGGCGGCGACATGATGCTGGCCGTTGGCGGCGAGTTGCGCCGCGACACCTGGAAGGCCATCGGCCAGGCCGGCAACGACCTGTCGACGGCGCTGAACGGCCAGATCGACCTGCTGGGTGGCGACAACCTCGCCAGCGGCGCCACGTCGGCCACCAGCACCCAGATCGGTCGCACCATCACCTCGCTGTTCGCTGAACTGGACGCGCCCATCCGCCGCGACCTGACGCTGAACGCCTCGGTGCGCGGCGACAAGTACGGCGACCTCGGCGAGACCACCGTGAACCCCAAGCTCAGCGCGCGCTGGACGCCGCTGAAGAGCCTGGTGCTGCGCGCCTCGGCCAACACCGGCTACCGCGCGCCCAGCCTGCCCGAGATCTACACCAAGGAGACCGAGCGCACGCTGATCCCGGTGTTCAACGACCCGCTGAACTGCCCCACCGTCAACGGCGTGCCGACGGCCAAGCCCGGCTTCGCGCCCGAGCTGGTCTGCAGCCTGACCGGCTACAACCAGATCACCAAGGTGCCCAACAACGCCGGCGTGAAGCCCGAGACCTCGCGCAGCCTCACCTTCGGCATGGGCTTCGAGCCGGTGAAGAACCTGACGCTGACGCTGGACTACTGGCGCACGCAGATCGACGAGGTCATCGGCAACCGTGCCATCGACTACATCCTGGCCAACCCCGGCACCTACCCGGGCCTGTTCCTGCGCAATGCTGACGGCACGCTGGGCGTGCTGTCCACCTCGGGCTCGCGCGACGCCGTCATCAACACGCCGTCCAACGTCGGCTCCATCCGCGGCGCCGGCATCGACGCGAGTCTCAAGTACATCGCGCCCAAGCAGCCCTGGGGCACGCTGTCGGGCGGCATCGACATCGCCTACCTGACGAAGTGGGACGCGCGCTCCGAGGGCGTCAACAACGGCGACTGGGTGTCGGCACTGGGCTTCTACAACGATGTGGTGCCGGTGAACCCGAACGCGGGCCTGTCCAACGCGACGCGCGGCCTGAACAACCGCTGGCGCCACACGGCGCAGGTGGCGTGGCAGAACGCGGACTGGATGGTGCAGCTGTCGCAGCGCTACCAGAGCAAGATCACCGACCAGAACCTGCCCGCCGCCACCGGCGCCGGCACGACCGGGCCGCGCAAGGTCGCGTCCTACTCGCAGTACAACCTGATGCTGAAGTACAGCGGCTTCAAGAACATCAAGCTGTCGCTGGGCGTCAGCAACCTGCTCGACAAGGAGCCGCCGCTGACCAATCACACCGCCTACCGCGGCTACCTGACCAGCGTGGCCGATGTGCTGGGCCGGGCCTATGTGCTGACGGGCGAGTACCGGTTCTGACCCCGTGCAGGCGGGCCATGCCTGCCGGCCTGCCGACCGATTCCCGGTGTTCTTCGTCCACGTGCGGGCCCGCCCTGCGCGGCGCGAAGACTTTCAAGCCTCGGCGATCTCGCCGAGGCTTTTTTTGGTGCGCCCGGCAGGGCGCACCTACTCGGAGGTGAAAGTCCTCTACCAGCCCGGCAAGGGGAATGGTTAGCCAATGGCAAGGGCTCCGCGGGCGACTGCGGGTCTGAAGGAAGCCGGATGGCAAAGCGCTGGCGCAACAGCACGACGGGACTTAACAGCGTGCTCACCCTCGCCTGGTTCGACCAACTGGGGTTGCCTCGACTCTCCTGACCTCAAGCTCTCGAACCGCCTGGTGCGGACCCGCATGCCAGGTGGTGTGGCAGGGGCGCC